>JANPGJ010000432.1:0-2424 GCA_031423955.1 Burkholderiales bacterium | reverse complement strand
CGAAGCCGCATTCAGGTCATTTGCTGCGTAGCAGCATAGCGCTTCGCACGCCGACTGCCAGCCGGCGGCGGCCATATTGGTGGCGCATGGCCCGGCATCAGGGTTTTCCGGGCCAATGCACTGGCTCGCCGATTTAGTTGTCCGGTCAAGTTTTACGTCTCATCAAAAATAGTGAGAAGCGACTCTGGACGGCGAAAGTCTGCCACGCTAAAGTTCGAGCGGGGGGCTGACTGCGCTGCACCAGGGCGCACACGGCGGTATGGGGGCGCAATTGCTTTCCAAGGACCAATTCGCTTGGGTGCTCGGCAGTTTGTGCCAGGTGCTGCGACTGCCGTTTGATGCCAGGTTGGCCGAACAGGCGTTTCCGCCGCCCCATGACCGCGCCAGATTGCTGCTCGCGATTGCCGAGCTGGGCATGCGCGCGGGCTCGGCCGCTGGCACTCCCGACGCTGCCGTGCCGATGCCTTGCGTGGCCTTTATGCGCAAGACGGTGCCTGCCGCGGGGCTGCCAGTCGACTCCCCAATCCACACTGATCCGGGTTTGAACGCAGCCGGTGACACAAGCGCCGAGTTGATTCCGGTGCTGGTGTTCACGGCGGACGCCGGGCGTATTTTGTACTTTGCACCGCACAGCGACGAAGCGACCGTCGCGTCACACGCCGAATTCGCGCAACGCTTCGAGCCCGGCTATCTGCTGGTGGCGCGCGCAGCAGCGCCCGAGACGGTGGACGATGAAGGCCAGACCCTGGTGCGACCGAAGTTCGGCTTTCGCTGGTTCGTGCCGGAGCTCTTGAAGCACAAGGGCATCTGGCGCCAGGTGCTGCTGGCCAGCCTGGCGATCCAGCTGGTCGGCCTGGCGACGCCGCTTTTCACGCAAGTGATCATCGACAAGGTGGTGGTGCACCAGACCCAAAGCACGCTGTGGGCGGTAGGGGTGGCGCTGGCCATGTTCATGCTGTTTTCCGCGCTCATGACCTGGATGCGCCAGTACCTGGTGCTGCATACGGGTAACCGCATCGATGCGGTGCTGGGTCAAAACGTGTTTCGCCACCTGCTGCGCCTGCCCCTGCCGTACTTCGAGCAGCGGCCCACCGGCACCCTGGTGGCGCGCCTGCAGGGCATCGAGAACATCCGCCAGTTTGTTGCCGGCGCGGCGGTGACCCTGCTGCTCGATTGCCCGTTTCTGCTGATCTTTCTGGCGGTGATGTTCTGGTATTCGTGGCAACTCACCTTGATCGCGCTGGGCGCGCTGTTGCTGATCGCCTGCTTGTCGCTGGCGGTCACGCCGGTGTTCCGGGCGCGCCTGGACCGGCAGTTTTTGCATGGCGCCCGGACCCAGGCGTTTGTCACCGAGTACGTGAGCGGCATGCAGACGGTGAAGAGTCTGCAAATGGAACCGGTGCTGGAGGATCGCTATGGCGATTTTCTGGCCCACTACCTGGCCGCCGGCTTCGCCACCCGGCAACTGGCCAATACCTACGGCACTTTCGCCCAGGCGCTGGAGCAGGCGATGACGCTGGCCATTCTGGTTTTCGGCGCGCTGCTGGTGATTGATGCTGCCAATGGTGCGCAGGCCGGCGCCACGCCGTTCACCATCGGCATGCTGGTGGCGTTCCAGATGTTCGCCTCGCGCATGAGCCAGCCGCTGTTGCGTTTGGTGGGGCTGTGGCAGGAATTCCAGCAGGCCAGCGTCAGCGTCAAGCGCCTGGGTGACGTGATGGACATGCCGGCGGAACGCTATAGCCTGGCGCCGCGGCGCGTCGATTCGCCCGAAAAGCGCGGGCGGGTCGAGGTGAACGGGTTGAGCTTTCGATATAGCGAAGTTCATCCATGGCTGTATCGCGGCCTCGACATGCTGTTCGCGCCGGGCGAACTGACGGTTGTGACCGGTCCTTCGGGTTGCGGCAAGAGCACGCTGGCCAAGCTGATGCAAGGGTTCTATCCGCCGGCGGACGGGCGCATCCGCATCGACGGCGCCGACACTCGCCAGATGAGCGCGAACGAACTGCGCAGCGCGTTTGGCGTGGTGCCGCAGGAGACCACGCTGTTTTCCGGCACGGTGGTCGACAACCTGCTGCTGGCCAACCCCGCCGCCAGTTTCGACGACATCGTGCATGCCTGCCGGCAAGCCGAGATCCACGAGGTGATACAGCAGTTGCCGCAGGGCTACCAGACACCCCTGGGCGAGCGCGGCGTCGGCCTCTCCGGCGGCCAGCGCCAGCGCATCGCCATCGCCCGCGCGCTGCTCAAGCGCCCCAAGGTACTGATCTTCGACGAGGCGACGTCGAGCCTGGATAGCGAAACCGCCGAGCAGTTCGCGCGCACGGTCAATCAACTCAAGGGGCGGGTGACGATCATCTTCATCGCCCATGCGTTGCCGCGCGGACTGAAGGTGGAGCATATGCATCGCATGCCCGGTGCAGA
>JANPGJ010000431.1:0-8053 GCA_031423955.1 Burkholderiales bacterium | reverse complement strand
GGCCTTCGGCGGTGCGTATCGGGATGTTCTGCAGGTTCGGATCGTTCGATGCCAGGCGCCCGGTCACCGCGACGGCCTGCGCATAGTTGGTATGCACCCGCCCGGTCGCCTGATTGACCATGCGCGGCAGCTTGTCGGTATAAGTGCTCTTGAGCTTGGACAGGCTGCGATATTCGAGCAGCACCTTGGGCAGGGGATAGTCTTCAGCCAGCTTCTGCAGCACCTCTTCGTCAGTCGATGGTGCCCCCGACGGGGTTTTCTTGATGACCGGCAACTGCATCCGTTCGAAGAAGATTTCGCCAATCTGTTTCGGGCTGCCGAGGTTGAACGGCTGACCAGCGAGTTCGAAGGCCTTGCGTTCGAGCTCGATCATCGCGGCGCCCAGTTCGGCGCCCTGTTTCTCGAGCAGGGCCGCGTCGATCAGGACGCCATTGCGCTCCATCTTCATCAGCACCTTCGAGACCGGCAGTTCGATCTCGTAGATGCGCCTCAACTTCGCATCCGCTTCGATCTGCGGCCACAGGGTCTGGTGCAGTTGCAAGGTGACTTCAGAGTCTTCGGCGGAGTATTCGGCGGCGATATCAATGGCTACCTGGTCAAAGCCGATCTGGCTGGCACCGCGGCCGGCAACTTCCTCATACTTGATCGTGGTGCGGCCCAGGTGGCGGCTGGCCAGCGAATCCATGTCGTGGCTGCGATGCGATTCCAGCACGTAGCTCTGCAACAGGGTGTCGTGCACGATGCCGGCCAGCACGATGCCATGATTGGCGAAGATATGGGCGTCGTACTTGAGATTCTGGCCGACCTTGGCGGCCGCCGGATTTTCCAGCCACGGCCGCAACAGCGTGAGCGCGGTGTCGAAATCAAGTTGCCCCTGCGCATCGGGCCCGCTGTGCATGAGCGGCACATAGGCGCCGGCATACGGTTCGACGGCAAAAGAGATGCCGACGATGCGGGCGCGCATCGGGTCCAGCCCGGTGGTTTCGGTATCGACCGCGGCGAGTGGAGCAGCAATGAGGCGCTCGATCCAGGCGCACAGCGCGTCGCGGCTGCGCACGGTTTCATAGTGCTTGGGCTTTTCGCCGGGAAGCACCGCACCGGCCGGCCTCGCCGACGCGTCATTGGCGGCGCGCCCGGTCTGGCTGGCGGGGGTCTCGCCACTCTCGATCTCGCGCAGCCATGTCTTGAAACCGTAGCGCGAAAACAGGTCGCGCAGCAGCCCTTCGTCGGCCGGCAGCGGCCGCAACGGTTCGAGCGACAAGTCGGGAACATCGCATTTGACCGTCACCAGTTCACGTCCGCGCGGCAACCAGTCGAGGGCACGGCGCAGGTTGTCGCCGACCACCCCCTTGATGTCGCCGGCATGGGCGATCACGCCCTCGAGCGAGCCATACTCGGAGATCCATTTGACGGCGGTTTTCGGTCCGACTTTCTCGACGCCGGGCACGTTGTCGACCGTATCACCCATCAGCGTCAGGTAGTCGATGATCAGATTCGGCGGCACGCCGAACTTGGTTTTCACGCCTTCCACATCAAGCCGCTCGTTGCTCATGGTGTTGATCAGGGTGACATGCGCGTCTACCAGTTGCGCCAGATCCTTGTCACCGGTGGAAATGATCGATTCAATGCCGGCGCGGGCTGCGGTTTTCGCCAGGGTGCCGATCACGTCGTCGGCCTCGACGCCCTCGATCATCAGCAACGGCCAGCCGAGCGCCCGCACCAGCGCATGGATCGGCTCGATCTGGCGCACCAGGTCTTCCGGCATCGCCGCCCGCTGCGCCTTGTACTGCGGGTACAGGTCATCGCGAAAGGTCTTGCCCTTGGCATCAAACACGCAGGCGATATAGTCAGCCGCATGCTCGGTCCGCAGTTTTTTGAGCATGCTGACCATGCCGTGCATGGCGCCGGTCGGAACGCCGTCGGGGCTGCGCAAGTCAGGCAAGGCGTGGAAGGCGCGGTACAGGTACGACGAACCGTCGACCATCAGCAATCTTGGCATTGGAAGCATGCACTCCGTGAAAATTGATTGATCGGTGGCCATCTCGAACCGGAACGATTGGCTCCTGGTGGAGACGGCGGGAGCCGGCGGAAACAATCCCCTGGCGCGCACCTGGCGCGCAGGTAACCGGCTTCAATGATCGCACCGGCATCGGCGCTGAAACGCGAAGCCAATCGTATGGCATTGACTGCACCACACGCCCCGCGCAAGGCCGCGACGTTCTTGTGCGGGAATTATCTCAGAGATCGATCGGGCGACCGGACGCCGCACTTGCTACAATCATGTCCATCATGCGAATTCGCCGTACCAACTTCATCGCGCTGTGCGCTGCCTGCCTGATGGCGTTTGCCTCCCACGCGCAGCAAGCGGCGCCGGGGCAAAAGCTTGAACCCCTGCTCGATGTGCCGCCGCCGCGGATGACGATCGATCCGGCGCTCGAACCGCAAATCACCATCCGCGAACGCGGTGGCGACAAGATCGAGGAATTCCGGATTCGCGGCCGGCTCTACATGATTCGCGTGACGCCTCCGGGCGGGACGCCCTACGTACTGCTCGATCAAAAGGGCGACGGCCAGTTCTCGTCACCGACACAAGGCCCGGCGGATGCCCACAATGTGAGCGTTCCAATGTGGGTGATCGGCACATTCTGACCTCGCACGCGGCCGTCACACGACGCGCCGCATCGCTGCAACCATGGCCGTTTTCACCCCAGTCACTGCCGACGAACTCGCACCCTGGCTTGACGGCTTCGACGTCGGCCCGCTGACCGGCCTGCGCGGCATCGCCTCGGGTATTGAAAACAGCAATTTCTTTCTTTCCACCGCGGGCGGCGAATTCGTTCTCACGATCTTCGAGAAGCTGACGCCGGGCGAATTGCCGTTCTATCTTGACCTCACCGCGCATCTTGCAAATGCCGGTATTCCCTGCCCGGGGCCGATCCCCGACCGTCAGGGGCGCAATTTCAGCGCCTTGAAGGGCAAACCGGCGGCGATCGTGCGTCGTTTGCCCGGCGCCTCCAACCTGCGGCCGGGCGCTGCCGAACGCGCGCAGGTTGGCGCCATGCTGGCGCAGATGCATCTGGCCGGGCGCACCTTCGGCGGCTTCCAGGACAACCCGCGCGGCCCGCATTGGTGGGCGCTGACGGCGCCGCGGGTGGCACCGTTTCTGGCAGCCGTCGATAGCGATCTGCTCGACGATGAATTGCGGTTCCAGGCGAGCCATCGGCATGATCGCCTGCCGCGCGGGCCGATACATGCCGATCTGTTCCGTGACAACGTGTTGTTCGCGGATGGCCGACTGGGCGGCTTCATCGATTTCTATTTCGCCGGCTTCGATTGCCAGCTGTTCGATGTTGCGGTGTGCGTCAACGACTGGTGCATTGTTCATGAGGCTGCGGGCAAGGGCAGTCTTGTCGCCGGCGAGGTGATCGAGTTTCTCGCCGCCTATCACGCCGTGCGTCCGCTGCTGGCCGCCGAGCGTGACGCCTGGGACGTGATGTTGCGTGCCGCCGCCCTGCGCTTCTGGCTCTCGCGCCTGTTTGACTTTCACCTGCCGCGACCGGGCGAGTTGATCACGCCACATGATCCCGGGCATTTCCAGCGCGTACTATTGCTTAGACGCGCCGCCAGCGCGCCGTGGATCACTTGAGCCGCCGCGCCCATCCGCGGTTTTCGGATAGCATGCGTCGCACTTTGAACCTGCCCGCAAACTTGGCGCAGGCCCCGATTGCGTACGATAGAGCAGATTCATGGAAGTAAAAACCGTTCCGGCGATGCATGGCTGGCTGTGGGTATTGCACGGCTTCGCCCTGTTTCGTACCCATCCGGCAGTGTGGCTGTTGACTCTGCTGTTCTACTGGTTGAGCCTGGTGGTGGTCAGCAACCTGCCGGGCGTCGGGCCGATTCTCGCCACCGCCCTGATTCCCGGATTTGCAGCCGGCTTCATGGTGGCGTGCCAGGCCGCGCAGAGCAAGAAATTGCCGCTCCCGAACCTGTTGATCGGCCCGTTCCGTGCCACACCCCGCCCGCAGTTGATGCTCGGGGTGGCGTACACGGCGGCACTTGCCATGCTGCTCGGCTTGTCGGCCCTGCTCGATGGCGGCGTGCTGTTCCGCATGATGCTGCTGGGCGGACGGGTTTCCGAAGAGGTCCTGCGAACGCCGGGGCTGAAGGCCGCCGGCATGCTGGCCATGCTGTTGTACATCCCTCTGATGCTGGCGTTCTGGTTTGCGCCGGCGCTGTGCATGTGGCAGGGCATGTCCCCGACCAAGGCGGTGTTTTTCAGTTTTTTCGCCGCGATGCGCAATCTGCGCGCCTTTGTTGTCTATGCGATTGGCTGGGCGCTGTTCGCGATCGCGGTACCCATGCTGCTCGGCCTGATCCTCGGGTTCATGATTCCGCGGCGCGAAGGCAGCGCCGCCCTGACCGCGCTGATCGTGACTCCCTACATGCTGGCGGTGGCCTGCGCGATGATCTGCTCGTTTTACTCGAGTTATGTCGCCATTTTCGTGGCTACGCCGGCCGCGAAGGAAGAGTCGCCGCCGGTCTGACTGCGCGTGCCGCCAGGGTTTCGGGGAGCGCGCCGGCCGCACCGCCGGTTGCAGCGAGCCGCGTCAGACCCGCTCCAGTTTGGCATAAGCCAGCGCCAGCCACTTGACGCCATTGCGGCCGAAATTGACCTGCAGGCGTGCGTCCTGCCCGGAACCTTCGGAATTGACGATCACGCCGCTGCCGAACTTGGCATGCAGCACATTCTGGCCGATGCGATAGCCCGAGTCGTTGGCGGCGCGCGCCTTCGCGTAGGCTGGTTGGGCGACCGCCGCGAAATCCTCATCGCCCTGCCACAGGTTGCCGCGCACGGCGGAAATCCGCGGCGTCAGCCATTTCAGCAGGGCTTCCGGAAGCTCGTCGAAAAAGCGCGACTTCATGTTGTAGCGCGTCTGCCCGTGCAGCATCCGGGTTTGCGCGAATGACAGATACAGGCGTTTTCTTGCGCGGGTGATGGCGACATACATCAGGCGCCGTTCTTCATCGAGGCCGTCACGTTCCATCACCGAATTTTCATGCGGGAACAGGCCGTCTTCAAGCCCGGTGATGAACACCTGGTTGAATTCCAGTCCCTTGGCCGAATGCACGGTCATCAGTTGCACCGCATCCTGGCCGTCATGCGCCTGGTTGTCACCCGACTCGAGCGCGGCATGGGTCAGGAATTCGGTCAGGCTGTCTTCATCTTCCTCGGTGAAATTGGCTGCCGCATTCATCAGCTCATCAAGGTTTTCCAACCGCTCGCGGCCTTCGCGATCGGCCTTGTAGTGGGCGCGCAGGCCGGAGTGTTCCAGCACATGGTCGATCACCTCCGGCAGCGGCAGGCCCTGGGTGGCGGCGCGCATGCTGTCGATCAGGGAGTTGAAGGCGCCGAGCGAGGTGCCGGCCTTGCCGGAAAGCAGCGGCACCGCGCGATACAGCGAGATGCCGGCCGGATTGGCCATGTCGCGCCGGCCGGCGGCGTCGCCCAACTGCTCGATCGAGCGGGCGCCGATGCCGCGGGTCGGGAAGTTGACCACCCGGGAAAATGAAGTGTCGTCATCCGGGTTGGCGATCAGGCGCAGGTAGGCGATCGCGTGCTTGACTTCGGCGCGCTCGAAAAAGCGCAGGCCGCCATACACCTTGTAGGCGATCCCCTCTGCGAACAGCATCTGCTCGATCACCCGTGACTGCGCGTTCGAGCGATACAGCACCGCCACCTCGCTGCGCCGCGAGCCTTCGGCAATCAAGGCCTTGACCTCGGCGACCAGCCAGCGGCCCTCATCAAGATCGGTCTGCGCCTCGAACACCCGCACCGGTTCGCCGTGGCCCTGGTCGGTCCACAAATTCTTGCCCATGCGCTGGCCGTTGTTCTTGATCAACGCGTTGGCGGCGTCCAGGATATTGCCGTGCGAGCGATAGTTCTGCTCCAGTTTGATCAGGTTCTGCACATGGAAGTCGCGTTCGAAATCGACCATGTTGCCGACCCGCGCGCCGCGAAAGGCGTAGATCGACTGGTCGTCGTCGCCGACCGCGAACACCGCATTGGGTTTCGCGGTGCCGGCGCCGGCCAGAAGTTTGAGCCACTTGTACTGCAGCTCGTTGGTATCCTGGAATTCGTCGACCAGGATGTGGTGAAAGCGGCTGCGATAGTGTTCGCGCAGCAGTTCGTTGCGATTGAGCACTTCATAGGTGCGCAACAGAAGTTCGGCGAAATCGACCACGCCTTCGCGCTGGCATTGCGCCTCATAGGCAGCATAGATCTCGATGAAGCGGCGGTTGTGCTCGTCGTTGGCGACCACATCCTTCGGCCGCAGGCCCGCATCCTTTGAGCCGTTGACGAACCAGGTCACATTCTTGGCCGGGAATTTTTCGTCGTCGACATTGAGCGCCTTGAGCAGGCGCTTGACTGCCGACATCTGGTCGCCGGAGTCGAGAATCTGGAACAGCGCCGGCAGGCCGGCTTCACGATGATGGGCGCGCAGGAAGCGGTTGCACAGCCCGTGAAAGGTGCCGATCCACATGCCGCGCAGGTTGATCGGCAGCATCGCGGTGAGGCGCTGCTGCATTTCCCGCGCTGCCTTGTTGGTGAAGGTCACCGCGAGAATCGTGTTCGGACTGCAGCGCCCGGTCTGGATCAGCCAGGCGATGCGGGTGGTGAGCACGCGGGTCTTGCCGGAGCCGGCGCCGGCGAGAATCAGGGCCGACTGGTCGGGCAGCGTGACGGCCTGGAATTGTTCGGGATTGAGGTTGGCGAGAAGAGTTGACATTGAGGCCCGCTTGAAGCTGCGCGGGTCGTGGCCGCTGGGTGCGCAGGTTAAAATTGCAGACCTTCGATTATAACTTTGCATACCCTGTGGCCATGCACGACCTGCTGATTCGCAACGCCCGCCTGCTCGACGGCAGCGGTTCCCCGGCCGCACAGGTCGACCTCGCGGTGGCCGGTGGCCGCATCGCGGCGATCGGCGCCAATCTGGGCGCAGCGCGCACGACCGTGGATGCCGCCGGCCTGGCGCTGATGCCCGGCATCATCGACAACCACACGCACTACGACGCGCAGATCACCTGGGACGCCAACCTGGCGCCGTCGCCGTCCCTGGGCGTGACCACCGCGATCATCGGCAACTGCGGCTTCACCATCGCCCCTTGCCGGCCGGCCGATCGCGAGATCACCATGCGCAACCTGACGCAAGTCGAGGGCATGTCGCTGGACGTGCTGCGCCAGGGCATCCGCTGGGATTTCGAGAGCATTCCGCAATACATGGACATGCTCGAACGAAATGGTGCTGCGGTCAATATCGCCGCCTTCGCCGGCCATTCATCGCTGCGCACCTTCGTGATGGGCGCCGCTGCGTCGTCCCGCACGGCGAGCGCACCCGAGGTGGCGGAAATGCGCCGCCTGCTGCAGGAGGCGATGGCCGCTGGCGCGATCGGGTTCGCCACCAGCACCTCGCCTGCGCATAACGGCGAAGGCGGCATTCCGATGCCCTCGCGCCTGGCCGACGACGACGAGTTGCGTTCGCTGGTGGGTGCATTGGGCGAAGCCGGGCGTGGCGTATTCATGCTGACCAAGGGGGGGCAGACGCGCATCGACTTTCTCGAGGAACTGGCGGCAGCCTCGGGGCGGCCGGTGGTGATCGCGGCGCTCTTGCACAACAAGACGAATCCGCAGGCGATCTTCCATGAACTGGAGGCGATTGCGGCGGCCAACCGGCGTGGCCATCCGCTGCTGGGTGCGGTGTCATGTTGCCCGCTGACCATGGATTTCACCCTGCACTCGCCCTATCCGGTGGAAGGCATGGTGGCATGGAAGCCGGCGCTGGGACTCAAGGGCGATGCCTTCCGCGACAAGATCGCCAGCCGCGAATTTCGCGATGCGATGCGCGCCGAGATCGCCGCGCCCACCGTGTTTCGCCTGTTCAATGGCGAATGGGACCAGGTGCAGGTGGTCGAGGTGGCCGACCGCGCACATGCGTCCTGCGAGCAGCGCACCATCGCCTTCGGCGGACCGACGGCCGGGTCGAACACCACC
>JANPGJ010000430.1:0-2048 GCA_031423955.1 Burkholderiales bacterium | reverse complement strand
GGCGGCCGCACCCGCGACTTCAATGCTGCCGATCAGCGTGCCGCTGTTGACCACGTCCCCCAGTTTGACCGCCAGCGCGCTGATGACGCCGGCTTCGGGCGACGGTATTTCCATCGTCGCCTTGTCCGATTCCACCGTGAACAGGGATTGCTCGCGGGCAACCGTATCGCCGACCTTGACCAGCAATTCAATGATCGGCACATCCTTGAAATCGCCGATGTCGGGTACCTTGATTTCCATCGTTGTCATCGCGTCAGCTCGGTTTTCTCCCGCCGCCCTTGCGGGCAGGGGCTGGGGTGATTGTCGAAAATTTCAATGTCTTGCGGGCAGTCATCGGAATCGGCGCTACTTCGCCTTGACCGAATGCAATACCACCGGGCCGGCCGAACTCTTGTCGAATTCACAACCGGCGTCGGCGCCGACCTGCGCGATCTGCCGGCCGCTGCGCGCCCGGCCCCAGGACGCATACATGGCGCCAAGGGCGAAGCCGCGCCCCGAGCCGATCGCCCAGAAACGGTCGAAGGCGAACACTTCGCGATAGGAATAGACGCCATAGATGCCGCTGGCGTTGGCCATCAGCATCACATACTGCGACGACTCGTAGGGATCGTCATCCTCTTCCTTCGGATTGAGGAAGAAATGCTCCTTGAGCAACGGGTGCAGGCGCACCATGGTCTCGAAGATTTCAACCTTGCCGCCGAACAGCGGCTTGTCGACTTTCTTGAACGCGTGTTCGATCACATGATGATGCGCACTCGAACCGGCAATCCCGATCCAGGTATCGCGCACCCGGAAGATCTTCGGATTGGCCTCGTATTTGGACGACAGGCGGGTGTCGCCAAAGGTGGTCAGGCGGTCGGCCGCGATCGCGATCACGCCGCCCTTTTTCGCCACGGTGATGGTTGTCATGAAGCTGTTTCCAGCTTGCTGTTGCCTGGGTAATGCATTTCGCAGGACGGTGACATTGACTGTTTTCTGGTCATCGGGATCGGCTGCCTGACCGGACCGACCCTTGCGGGCCGATCAGCGCAGCCATCAAGCCGGTAAAGGCAGGCTCGTGCTTTGGCTACAACAGCGTGCGACGCATGTCGCCGAGCAACTGCGCCAGGTAGGCGGTGAAGCGGGCGCCCGCAGCCCCGTCGATCACCCGATGGTCATACGACAGCGAGAGTGGCAACATGAGGCGCGGCACGAATGCCTTGCCGTCCCACACCGGCTTGAACGCCGATTTCGAGACCCCCAGGATCGCCACCTCGGGCGCATTGATGATCGGCGTAAAGGCGGTGCCACCGATCCCGCCAAGCGACGAAATGGTGAAGCTTGCACCCTGCATGTCGGCAGGCTTCAACTTGCCCTCGCGCGCCTGGGCTGACAGCGCGGCCATGTCGGCCCCAAGCTCGATGATGCCTTTCTGGTCGGCGCCCTTGATCACCGGCACCATCAGGCCATTGGGCGTATCGGCGGCGAAACCGATGTTCCAGTACTTCTTGACGATCAGGTTGTCGCCGTCGAGCGAGGAATTGAAATCCGGGTACTTCTTCAGCGCCACCACCGCCGCCTTGATGATGAACGCCAGCATGGTCAGCTTGACGCCCTGCTTGGCCATCGCGGCATTGGTGCTGACGCGGAACTCTTCAAGCTCGGTGACATCGGCATCGTCATGCTGGGTGACATGCGGAATCATCGCCCAGTTGCGCGCCAGGTTCTGGCCCGATATTTTCTTGATGCGCGACAAGGGCACGGCGTCGACCGCGCCGAATTTCGCGAAGTCGACCTTGGGCCATGGCAGCAGGTTGAGTCCGCTGCCGCCACCTGCCGCCGCCGGCAAGGCCGGCTTCAGGCTGTCGGCCATTACCTGCTTGACGAAGGCTTGCACGTCTTCATGCAGGATGCGCCCCTTCGGGCCGTTGCCAGCCACCCGGCTGATATCGACCCCGAGTTCGCGGGCGAACTTGCGCACCGACGGCGAGGCGTGCGCACGCATGCCTGGTGCTGCGCCGCCGTCGCCAGCGGCCGCCGGCGCGTTCGCGGAAGACGGCGCTGCCGCG
>JANPGJ010000429.1:0-2857 GCA_031423955.1 Burkholderiales bacterium | reverse complement strand
ATCGACCACCAGGTCGACCGGCACCAGCGGCTCGTTGGATTTCGGGTTCCTGCCCAGTTCGGCGGCGACGTTGCGCATCGCCGCCAGATCGGCCAGCAGCGGCACGCCGGTAAAGTCCTGCAGCACGACGCGGGCGACCACGAACGGAATTTCGTCGGTCCGCAGCGCATTTGCCTGCCAGTTCGCCAATTGCCGCACGTGCTCGGCGGTCACCTTTTTGCCGTCGCAATTGCGCAGCACCGACTCGAGCACGATGCGGATCGATTGCGGCAGGCGCCCGATACCCGGGAATTGCCTGGCGAGTTCGGGCAGCGAATGCAGTTTGAGCGATTTTTTGCCGGCCTTGAAGGACTTGACTGCCTGGGCGAACGGGTGGGGCATGGCGGGTTCCTTCTTGAACAAAGCGGCGGGTTGATCGAGTTGCGCACCGCCAGGTATTGTTTGGCAGTAGCGGCCGGAAAAGAACTTGAAAGGAAAAAACAGGAAGCGGTCGCAGGTCTAGTCTGTCATGGAGTGGGGTGCTTGCGCAATCAACGCATTGTCGAATCGCAAGTCAGGTCAACAAAGCGTGAATCTCCGCTTTGCCCGGGGTACCCCCGACATCTCGCCACCAGCGACAGTGTGTTCGATCGTGCTCACGGTGCCACGCCGCCGGATGTTGTTCCTTCGGTGCGTGCGCGTGACGACGCCACAACCTCTTGGTGATCGAGGTCGGGCCGATGCTGCGGATCGATATGGGTCATCAGGTTGAGCACGCGATGGCGCTGCATGACGCGCTTGCGCGCCTCGACCGCGATGTCATGGCCCGCCTCTACGGTGATTGACGCGTCGACTTCAAGATGCGCGTCGACCACGATCATGTCGCCCATCCTGCGGGTGCGCAGGTCGTGTGCGCCGCGCACGCCTGGTGTTTCCGCCAGGGTGCGTGTGATCGCCTGCACTTCTGCGTCGTCAGCCGCGCGGTCCATCAGGTCATGCAACGCATCCCAGGCGAAGCTCCATCCCATGCGGCTGACCATGAATCCGACGATCAGCGCAGCGATCGGATCAAGCAGGGGGTAGCCCAGCAGATTGCCGCCAATGCCGACGCTGACTACAAGCGACGAAGCGGCGTCAGAACGTGCATGCCAGGCATTTGCAACCAGCATACCGGACTTCAGGCGTTTGGCCGCGCGTAGCATGTAGTGGAACAGGAGTTCCTTGACGATCAATGTGCCAACGGCAACCCACAGTGCGATCACATGAACCTGTTCGATGCGTTCCGGCGACTCCAGTTTCGCCGCTGCCGACCACAGCATGCCTAGGCCGACGCCGAGAAGCAACAGACCAAGAGCCAGTGAAGCGCCGGTTTCGAAGCGCTGATGCCCGTACGGATGTTCGGCATCGGCGTCTTTCCGGCTGTGACGGCCGGCGAATAACACCACGAAATCGGCTACCAGGTCCGACAACGAGTGGATGCCGTCGGCGATCAGGCTTTGGGAGCGCGCGAACACCCCGGCGCTTATCTGCACGCTGCTCAGTACGAGGTTGACGCCGACACTGGCCCAGGTGCTGCGATTGGCGGCCGCGGCACGCTGCGCCAGCACCAGTGGTGTTACCTCGTCATCGTCTGAAAATTCGTTGAAGTTCATGCGTCAGTAGGGCCGATCCATCCATGGTGACGAATTCCGTCGCGTCATCATGTTGCAGCATAGAAGGGAAATGCCGGCCCGTGTTGTTGCATGTCAAGGGCTGGCGCGGTCGTATTGTCTCCTGCGGCCCCGCCGAATCACCCTGCGAGGCGGATCGACGCTTCCGTGGCAGCGGCGAACACTGGGCGTTTTCTGCCAGAATGCCTGTTCTTGCAATTCGGAGACACATGATGGCACCTCCCGCTCATGAAGCGCCTGCGGAATCCGATCTTGCCGCGTTTTTTGACAACCCGGCGCCAGCATCCCCGGAAATCACGCCGGCCAGGCAGCAGCAGATCGGCGCGGAAACCGAGATCGGCGCGCGCAACCTGCAGGACAAGGGGCGCTACATTCGGGTGGTGACCGGTTCAAGCGATGCGCCGCCGGCGCCGGCCAACGCCCGCGTGCTGGTGATCGAGGATGACATCGCGACAGCTACCTTGCTTGAGCGGGTGCTTTTCAAGAACGGCTACCAGGTGACGCGTGCCCACAATCGCGCCGAGATCCTGGCCGGCCTGAGCCAGCCGCAATTGCCGGATCTGGTACTGCTTGATGTGATGCTGCCCGATACCAACGGATTTGACGTGTTGGCACGCATGCGCGCCAACATTCGTCTCACCAGCATCCGGGTGATGATCCTGACCAGCCTCGGTTCCCCCGGCGATGTCGGGCGCGGTCTGGCATTGGGTGTCAATGGCTATCTGACCAAACCGGTGAGCCCGGCGGTACTGGTGCAGGCAATCCGCGAATGCATGGGTTGGGAATAGGTGCAAGCGACGAATCGGTATGGTCAGCGGGCCGGCTTCAGCGTCAAGCGCCAATGAAACGACGGTCGGGCCCGAAAAAAAGCCCCGCCATGGGCGGGGCCTTTCGAGGGGGCAAGCCGTTCAGGCGCTGACCTTGCCGGCTTCGTCGGTGAAATCCTTGATCTGGTCGAAGTTCATGTACTTGTAGATCTTCGAACCGTCCTTGTTGATCACACCCATGTCGGCCATGTATTCCTCGCGCGTCGGAATCCGCCCGAGCTTGGAGCAGATCGCAGCCAGTTCGGCTGATCCCAGGTAGACATTGGAATTCTTGCCCAGGCGGTTGGGGAAGTTGCGGGTCGAGGTCGAAAACACGGTCGCGCCTTCCTTGACCTGCGCCTGGTTGCCCATGCACAGGCTGCAGCCGGGCATTTCCATGCG
>JANPGJ010000428.1:0-13797 GCA_031423955.1 Burkholderiales bacterium | reverse complement strand
CCAGCGCGCAGACGATGCGCTCGATACCGGCGGCGCGGTTGTCGCCACGCGCGGTGATGCCGAGGTTGTCCAGGCAGGCGTAGATGCCGTTGATGTCCAGCGCATCATCCATGGTGTGATGCGCGATCACGAAATCGCTGGTCCAGCCGGCGGCATTGCCGAATACCACCACTTCATTCTCGGCGACCTCGATGCCGGAGGAAATGCTGGCGCGACCGCTCCAGATTTCCGGTTTGGAGAAGAACGCGGCTTCGTCGACTGCTTCGGGCGTGATTTCACCAAGCCCCTGCATCACGCCGAAGGCGCCGGCGACGCGGGTGAACGCCATCGATTTGTTGGGGTCGCTGCTGGCAAGCTTCGCGCCACGCGCGAGCGCGGCCTGCGCCTGTTCAGTGGTGACACAGCCGCCCTTGACCTGCACGAAATGCACGTCGGCGGGATCCCTGATGCCGGCCTCGATCATCGCCCGATGCACAGCGTCAGCCACCATGTTCACCTGCGCGCGGGTACCGATTTCCTCCGGCGCTGGCACCGGCGTGAAGGCGCGGCCGATCGCCAGGCGCTTCCGGCCGGAGGCCGGTGCCGCCGCTGCAGGCGCCACCGCGGCCTCGCGGTCGACGCAGAACACCGTGTAGTGCGGCGTGAGCACGCCCTCGGTGCCACCGGAAAAAACGAAGATCACCGAGCGCGCGATCTCCTCTGCCGACGTGGCCATCCGTTCGGCCAGCAGCAACTTGAGCGACAACACCAGGTAGCCGCGCGTGTAGTCGTTGACCAGGCCGTTGCCTTCGGTCTTGCCGATGAACGCCACGATATGCGCCGGATCGACCGCGCCCGATTCGATGGCAGCAGCCAGTTGCGACACGTCGCCCGGGTCGCGCATGGTGAAGCGATGAACGGACGCGCGCATCGCCGTCAAACCTGTGGCACGTCGCGGTAGAGGCGTTCGAGCCTGCGCTGAAACGGCGCATCCATTTTCTTGCGTGCGCCCGCGACCGGGTCCGAACCGGCCTCCAGGGTGTCGCTGGCCTCGCGTGAAAAATCCATCACGAAACGCACGCGGTCGGCACGCAACTGCTCGAATTCGCGCAGCACGGCCGGCACCGCCAGCGCCGCCGGGCCAGCCGCCTCGATGCGTTTGAGCAAAAGGTCGGCGGCAACGCAGGCATCTTCCACCGCCTGGGTGGCACCCTGGCCGAGCGTCGGCACCATGCCGTGCGAGGCGTCGCCGAGAAACAGCACATGACCCTTGTCATCCATGTACAAGGGCGGCGACTCCTGCAGTCGCGCCCAATGGATCGCCGGCACGTTGGCGCAAATCGTGTCGATCAGCCAGCGACACTGCGCCGACGGCGCGCCGCTGGCGGGCGTGTAGAGCGCGCGCAGGTAGGCCGCATCCCTGGCCGCCTCCGGTATGTCGTCTCCAGGCGCGATCGGAAAGGTGCCGGCCAGATAAATCGCATTGCCCGGCACGCGAAACGCCAGCAGCCGGTTCGGTCCGTTGAACCATTGCTCGTAATCGTCGATCAGGCCGGCGGTGGTGTCGGGCACCAAGAGGCGGTAGATCACCACGCCGTGCTGGCGCATCACCGGCACACCGGCCAGGAGAGAACGCGCCACCGAGTAGCGGCCGTCGCCGGCGACCAGCAGGTCGATATCGTCGATGCGGCGCGCCGCGCCATTTTCGGCATACTCGACAAACAGCCGGTCTGCGCTGCCGGCCATATAGCCCAGGCTTGACACCTGCGCACCATAGCGGATCAGCCCGGCGGCCTCGCCGCGCAGGGCGGCATAGAGCTCCGACCAGCGAATGCGGATGCCGTCGTTGTCGGCGACTGTCGACAAGGGCAGGTCGAACAGCAGCGTGCCGTCGGTCAGCGAGATGCGCCAGGATTTCCAGGGGTAACTGCGGGCCAGCACGGCTTGATGCAAGGCAGCGCTGTGGCGTTGCAGGGCCATGATGGCGTTGGGGCCGACGTTGAGGCCGGTGCCCGACTCGGAATGGTCACTGGCATCGACCTTTTCCAGGCAGATGACCTCCACCCCGGAGCGGCCGGCCAGGGCCCGGGCAACGATGCAGCCGGCAACGCCGGCGCCGATGACGACAATTTTCATGATATCCGCTGGGTTCGCAACTTGATCCAGTTACGCAAAATTCCAGTTACGCAAAATGCATGCCTTGATGATCGCTGTTGGCCGCGGGTTGCCGGCTTCCGGCCAGACAATACCGGCATCCAATATAACCTGCGGCCCGCGCGCGCCGGCGCTGCCCGCCTGGCCCGGTTGCGGCGCGCCGGCGCATCTGCACATGGTCACTTCTTGCGGTCAGACGGCACCGGTGCCACATACGGAAAGCGCGCCTTCGATTTCGCGTTGGTCGGGCCGGCGCTGCCGGCGCCACGGATATAGCGCTTCGACGCGTCCGCAAAGGGCTGAAAGGCCCAGTTCGAATACAGGTCGGAGCTCGCCGCCACTTCGGCCAGGAACAGGCGGCGCTTCTGGCTGGCGAGGATGCGCGCATGCACCTCCTCGGGATCCCAGTGCTCGATCGCGCGCGCGTGCAGGCGCTGCAGGATGTCGGCTGACGCTGCCTTGCCGGCGAGATCATCGAGTTCGTCGGGGTCGCGATCAAGATTGAACAGCATCGGCGGCAAGCCGCGCGTGAAGACATATTTCCACGCGCCTTCACGCACCATGCGCGACGCCGCACACACTCCCTCGGAGCTGTATTCGGAAATCACCACCCGCGCCGCACCGTCCTCCAGGCCATCGAGCAGCGGTACCAGGCTCGCACCGTCGATCGGGTCGACCGGTTCAAACGGCTTGCCACCTGTCGCCAGGTCCACAAAGGTGGGCAGCAAATCCACCAGCGACACATGGGCTGCGACCCGGCGCTGCGCGAAGCGCCCCGGTTGCGAGACGATCAGCGGCACCCGCGACGACCATTCATAGAAGGTCTGCTTGTACCACATGCCGCGCTCACCCAGCATCTCGCCATGATCGACCGCGAACACCACCACCGTATTCCGGTCAAGCCCGGTCTCGCCAAGCGTCTTCATGATGCGCCCGACCTTGTCGTCGATGTAGCTGACCATCGCATAATAGGCGTGGCGCGCATTGCGCACCTGCGCGTCGCTCACGCTGTGCTCATCCTGCGCATGGGCGTGATACAGCCACAGGCTGTGCGGATCGAGCTGATCCGGCGGAATCGGCGCCACCCGCGGCGCATCGATCTCGTCGTCGTGATAACGATCCCAGTGCTCCTGCGGGGCGACAAACGGCGGGTGCGGGTGGGTGAACGAAATGGTCAGGAAAAACGGCTGCTCCTCGGGCGTGCGCGCCAGATCGTACAAGCGCTGGATGCAGTGGTACTCCACCTCGTCGTCGTAGTCGATCTGCATGCTGCGCACACAGGGACCGGCCTCGACCACGCCGCGCATGCTCACCCCGGTGGGCCGATAGGCGGCGCCTTTGCGCCAATCCGGTGTCCAGCCGAAATCGGCGGGGTAAATGTCGGTGGTCAGGCGCTCCTCGAAGCCATGCGCCTGATCGGGGCCGATGAAGTGCATCTTGCCGCACAGGACGGTGCGGTAGCCGGCATGGCGCAAATAGTGGGCCATGGTCGGAATGGCGGCCGGAAACTCCGCTGCATTGTCATAGGCCGCGATCGAATGCGGCAGGCGCCCGGACAGCATCGAGGCGCGCGATGGTGCGCAGATCGGAAAATTGCAATAGGCGCTGTCAAACACGACGCCGCCGGCGGCCAGTTGCGCGATGTGCGGCGCCTTGACTACTCTGTGGCCATAGACCGGCAAGGCCGACGCGGCCAACTGGTCGGCCATCACCAGCAGGATATTGGGCGGCTTGCGTGACGTTGCGTTACTCATGTTGCGGATTTCTCCAGCTGGATGTTCGCGGACTATCGAGAATTGCATAATTCATGACAAAAACATGCCTCTGGCGAGGCTGTCATGTTTTTGGTAACGATCAATAGGCTATGGCTGTAACCGGGAAGGTTGCGACCAATGCGAGCGCGTCGGGTCGACTCATTTGTCGATCCGCTGTGCTGCCGCAGGCACCGCCCCGCGTGGCTGGATCAGCATGGGTTGTTGCGGTTTGCGCGATGCCGACATGCGCGATCGCAAGTTCCCGCGCATCGACCATTCGAGCAGATCCTTGATGAGCGCGTCCCGGTGCCGCCGCTGACCGGCCTCGTCCCACAGATTGCGCACCTCGCCCGGGTCATTGCGCAGGTCGTACAACTCGCCGTCAGGTTCGCCCATGTAGTAGACCAGTTTCCAGTCGCGGTCACGCCGCATGACGATGAATTCCGCACCGGTCTGGATGTGATCGCGCGCCAACTCGGCGTAGACCACGTCGCGGCCGACCGCTAACCCGTCAGACAAGCCGGCCAGCAGCGAGCGCGCTTCCCAATTCGACGGGAGGTTGACGCCTGCCGCCTCCAGTATCGTCGGGGCGACATCCATCAGTTGCACCATGGCGTCGCTGGGCTCGCGTGGTGCGATGCCGCCGGGAGACCAGAACACCAACGGCACGCGAACCACGCTGTCGTACATGGTCCACTTCTGGATATGCCCATGATCGCCAAGTGCGTCCGCATGATCGGAGGTGAAGACCACCAGTGCGTTTTCAAGGTAGCCGCGGCGGCCAAGCGTGTCGATGATCTGTCCGACCTTCTCGTCGATCATCGACACATTGGCCGCATAGTGGCGGCGCAGGCGCAACAGCGCAGCGGCCGACGGATGCTCCTGCCAGGCCACCGAATCGTAGTTGTTGCGGATCATGTTCTGCCGCAGTTCCGCCTGCGAGCGCGGCTGACGCGCACGCTGGTCATGGTCGTCCCGCGGCAGCGGAATGTCGACATCGGCATAGCGCTTGAGGTGCCGCGGCACCGGGTCATAGGGCGGATGCGGGCCAGGGAAGCCGATCTGCAGGAACAGCGGATCGGCCGACTTGCGCTCTTCGAGCCACCACAGCGCATGATCGCCGATGAACATGTCGGAATGCATGTCCTCGTCCAGATCCCAGGCGAACGCGCCGAGAGCCTTGCTGTAGCCATCGGGATCGGCGACGACGCGCGTATAGCGACTGGGCTTGATGAGCTTCCTGGCGTGCAGGGCCTTGTCCCATTCGTCGTAGAAGGCGCGGTCGCGCTCCTCCAGAAACAGCGGCCGGTCCTTGTTTTCGACCACGAAGCGCTGGTGGAAGCCGCCCAGTGCATCGTAGGGATTGATGTGCATCTTGCCGATGCTGGCGCAGTGATAGCCGGCGTCGGCCAGCCAGCGCACCCAGCTGGGCTGCCAGGGGTGGAAATTGGTGAACACGCCACCGGCATGCGGGTACATGCCGGTGAACAGGCTCGCGCGCGAGCCCACGCACACCGGCGAGGTCACGAAGCAATTGGTGAAGGCAGCCCCTTCGCGCACCAGGCGATCAAGGGTCGGCGTGTGCATCCACGGCGCGCCGAGCGCGGCAATGGTGTCCGCGCGCTGCTGATCGGTGATGATCAGGATGATGTTGGGTTTTCCGGTCATGAGGGTCCGGTTCCGCTCAAATTGACATCGCTCGCGCCGGCCGATAAAGGCCTCGACGCGGGAGTTTGCAGGCGCATGGTCGATTGGGATTGTGCCAAAGGTCCCATTTATAGTACCTTTCACCGATCGTAACCGCCACCACAATCTCCGGAGACACCCTGCGTGCGCCGCATAGCATTGATATTGACCCCATGGCTCATGCTGCTTGCCGCCTGGTACGCGATCGCGCTCTCGGGCCTGGTCAATCCCTCGCTGATGCCGACGCCGCACCAGGTCGCGGCACAGTTCTGGGCACTGCTCAAGGGCGGGCGCCTGCCGCTGGACATCTGGATGTCGACCCAACGCGTGTTCCTGGGCGTCG
This sequence comes from Burkholderiales bacterium, assembly GCA_031423955.1. Lineage (GTDB taxonomy): Bacteria > Pseudomonadota > Gammaproteobacteria > Burkholderiales > JAEUOS01 > JAEUOS01. Next base: position 7,881 of record JANPGJ010000428.1, on the reverse strand, counting down.
CGCTCGGTACGCTGTTTGCCGTGCCGGTCGGTTTCCTGCTCGGCTGGTACCGCGAACTGCGCAGCTTTGTCGACCCGCTGATCAATTTCTTTCGCGCGCTGCCGCCGATCGCACTGATTCCGCTGGTGGTGGTGTATTTCGGCATCGGTGAGCCGGCCAAGGTGATCATCCTGTTCTACGCCTCGTTTTTCGCCGGCGTGATCGTCATGTATGAAGGCATCGCGCAGATCAGCCCGATCTACGTGCGGGTGGCGCGCACCCTGGGGGCGACCGATCTGGAAATCTTTCGCAAAGTGATCATTCCGCTGGCGGTGCCGCACATCCTGACCGCGTTGCGCGTCTCGCTGGGCGTAGCCTGGGCGACCCTGGTGGCCTCTGAACTGGTGGCCGCGCAGCAGGGCCTGGGGGCGTTGATCCAGAATGCCGGTTCGTTTTTCCAGCTCGACATCATCTATGTCGGCATCATCTGCATCGGCTTTATCGCGCTCGCCATGGATCTGGCGCTGCGCGCGGCCAGCCGCCGGCTGGTCGCCTGGCAGGATCGGATCGGCACATGAATTCAGCAGCCGCCACGCCGCGCATCGTGTTCGACCGGGTTTCGGTCGCCTTCGATACCGCCGCCGGCCCGCTCAAGGTGGTCGAGGATGTGTCGTTCACCATCGCCGATCGCGAGTTCGTCTCGATCATCGGCCCGTCGGGCTGTGGCAAGACCACCATGATGAATATCGTGGCGGGTTTTGTCGCGCCGTCCGGCGGCAGCGTGCTGCTCGACGGCAAGCCGATCGGCGGGCCGGGGCCCGAGCGCGGCGTGATCTTCCAGGAATACGGCGTGTTTCCCTGGCTGACGGTGGAACAGAACATCGGCTTCGGCCTGAACTTGGCTGCCAACCGCATTCCACCCGCCGACCAGGCCGCGATCGTGCAGCGCTATATGGGGTTGATGGGGCTCGCCGACTTTGCCGATGCCTACCCAAAGACGCTCTCGGGCGGCATGCGCCAGCGGCTGGCATTGGCGCGTGCCTACGCGGTCAAGCCGCAGTTCCTGCTGATGGACGAGCCATTCGGCGCGCTCGATGCGCAGACCCGCTCGAACATGCAGGACTTGCTGCTCGAGGTGCTGGCCGCGGAGCAGAAGACCGTGATGCTGATCACCCATTCGGTCGAAGAGGCGATCTACCTGTCATCGAAGATCATCGTGGTCACCGCACGCCCGTCGCGCATCCGCAGCGTCATCGACATTCCATTCCCCTATCCGCGCGACGAGAGCCTGCACGAGCAACCCGAATTCGGCGCCCTCAGGTCGCACATCCGCGAACTGGTGATGCAGGAATATGCGGCGCAGCAACGACAATCGGTCAAAACACCGGCAAGCCAAGTTTCATAACCAAGGAGAAGACAACATGCACGGCTCGAAAAACAGCATCACTCGCAGAACCTGGCTCAAGACTGCCGGCGCCGGCCTGGCATTGAGCGGCTTTCCGGCGATTGCGCAGCAGCGCACCAGGCTGCGTGTGGGCTATGTCAACACCCTGGCGGTGAATGGCCAGATCTGGACCGGCATGCATCGCGGCCACTGGGCGAAGGAAGGCATCGAACTCGAAACCACAATGTTCAGTACCGGGCTCGAACTGTTCAACGCGATGATCGGCGGCAGCCTCGACATGCTCTCCACCGGCGCGGTGCTGTCGAACTTTCCGGCCCGCGGCCAGGGCCGTGTATTTCTGTTGAACAACGTGGAATTCGCCACCGCCCAGCTATGGGTGCGCGAGGACATGGGCATCAAGACCTGGGCGGACCTGAAAGGCAAGAAGATCTCGACCACCGCCGGCACCACCGCCCACGTGTTCCTTGATACGGCGCTGCGCGCCAACAACATCGATCCGACCAAGGAGATCGAACTGGTCAACCAGGGCATGCCGACAGCGGTGACCTCGTTCATTTCCGGCGCAGTGCCGGCGGTTGCGCTGTGGGTGCCATTCAACATCACCGTGCGCGACAAGCTGCCGGGCGCGAAAATGCTGGTCGATGCCTCGGCATACTTCCCGAAGGCGGCGATTGTCGGCGGCTGGGCCGCGCGCACCGACTACTACGAGAAGAATCGCGACATCTGCGCCCGCGTGGTGCGCGGCTGGGCGGCCTCGAACGACGACCTGATGAAGAATTCGGCCGAGATCCTGCCGATCATCCAGAAAGGCAATTACCCGCAGGTCCCGCTCACCGACCTGCAGGAGCAGTTCAAGGCTTCACGCTACTACTCGTCGGCCGAATGGCGCAAGTACTACGCCGACGGCACCGCCACCCGCTGGCAGCAGCAGGTGACGGACTTCTTCGTGCGCTTCGGCAACATCCAGAACCCGGTGCCTGCCTCGACCTACTTCGACACCAAGCTGTACATGGATACCGTGAAGGCTTGAAGGGAAGTCAGGCGCGCCGGGCTCTCACGGGCCGGCACTGCCGCCCGGCGCGGCGCATGGCATCACGAAAAGAGACCCCGATGCTCGCTTTTCAGCCGCCGCCACCTCAGACGTGGATTTCGTTGCGGCCCGAACGGTCGATGCCGCGCACCAGGTGCAGCTTGCGCCGCGACAGGTCGAGCACACCCATCTCGTGCACCTGCTGCGTCGCCAGCGCGCGGTCGAACACCGAAGTTGCCGGCATGTAGCGAAACACCATGCCGGCTCGGCGCTTGCCGGAGTTGTTGGGATTGGCGCCGTGGATCAGGTAGACATCGTGGATCGAGAACATGCCGGGTTTGAGTTCAATATCGCGCGGCGGTGCGCTCTGCAGATGCTCCGGCCGCAACACCTGGTTGAGAATGATGGCGTCGCTGTTGTCGACATCATGCGAATAGCTGACGCGGTCGCGGTGCGAGCCGGGAATCACCCGCAGGCAACTGTTTTCCACGTTGACGTCATCGATCGCGATCCAGACCGTGACGGTCTCGAGCGGACGGATCGGCCAGTAGTGCCCGTCCTGGTGCCAGGGCGTGGCCCGGCCCCCCTTGCCCGCCTTGCAGAACAGCGCCGAGCCCCAGATGATGATGTCCTCGCCGATCAGTTGCGCCACCGCGTCGAGGATTTCCGGCATCACGCCGATGGAGAGCCAGCCGGCATCGCGCTCGATGATGTCCGGCACGTAGTCGGCATCGGTAATGCCCTGCTCCTTCAGAAACGAATCGAGTCTGGCCTGCAGCAAGGCCACCGTTTGCGGCGCCAGGCCCTGGCGCGGCACGACGATTCCGTCGCGCCGGTAAGCCGCTATCTCTTCGGCACTCAAACGATTCATGTGGTCTCCATCGGAACAGGTTGCGCAAAGTGCGGAGCGATCGACGGCATCCGGCCCGCTTCAGGGGCGCAGATCCATCTCGAAATGAATGTAATCGCCGCGGTAGGTCACCTCGCCCAGATACAGGACCGTGCCGTCGGCGGCGCTGAACACGCGACGCACCAGTGCGACCGGCGAATTGAGCGGGATATCCAGGTGTTGCGCGACCTCGACATCGGCGGTGGCGATGGTCACGGTTTGCCGCGCACGCGCGATCGCGACCTTCGACAACTCAAGCATCACCGGAATGACAGTTTCACGCCGGAACCGCGTCGGCGCCATGCGGAACACCCGGTCGTCAAGGTAGATCGAGATCACGCAGTAGGCCGTGCCCTCGGTCGAATGCACGCGCCGCATGAACCGGTAGCGCGGCGCCGGCATGCCGTCTGACGGCAGCAGCGGCGGATTGGCGGACGCTTCCTCGATCAAGGTCAGCTTCGGCTTGTCGTGCCGATACACATCGGCCAGGGCGCCGAGCGAGGTTTCAAGCTTGAGCCAGCGGTCCTGCACCGGCACCGCGGTGACGAAGGTGCCGCGTCCGGCCTGCGGCGACAGCAGGCCGTCGCGTGCCAGCAATTCGACCGCCTGGCGCACCGTGACCCGCGCCACGTCGAACTCGCGCACCAGTTCCTCGAGCGACGGCAGCTTCTGCCCTTTGACCCAGACGCCGCGCGCGATGCGCTGGCGCAGCAGCTCGGCAAGCTGTGCGTATCGGGGGGTCGGGCTCCTGGCGAAGATGGTGCTCATGGCCGTCGATTCCCTGCTGGCGCGTCGCGCTGGTCCTGACAAAGGTTCTAACTATGGTACATTAGATTTGATCAATGGCCCGACACTTCGAATCGTTCGCCGTCGGCACCATTTCCCGGAGAATAAACGCGTGAGCGCAAGCGCCCAGTCGCGGCTGCGAAATGCAACCGCCGTTGCCTGGCACGCACTGCCGCCGCTGTCGGTGGTGGCGCTCGCGCTCTTGGTGTGGGAGTACCTGATTCCGCTCGGCATTGTTCCCGGGGTGCGCGCCGAGTACCTCGGCACGCCATCCGGCATCGCCGCGGCGGCGGTCGACATGTGGCAGCGCGGATATGGCGGACACGGACTGTTTGCCCATGTCCGCGCCAGCCTTTTGCGCACGGTCACCGGCTTCGCCATCGCCGCCTCGATCGGCGTCCCGCTGGGCATCGTGCTCGGCTACAACAAGCGTGCCGGCGCGTTCCTGCTGCCGATTTTCGGTTTCCTGCGGCCGATTCCGGCGCTGGCCTTCATTCCAATTGTCGTCATCTGGTTCGGCATCGGCGAATTCGCCAAGGTGTTCGTGATCTTCATGACCGCCTTCCTGTATGTCCTGCTCGGTTCGGTCAGCGGCGTGCGTTCGGTGCCTGACGATTACTTTCGCCTCGGCCGCAACTATCACCTGTCGACTTTTTCAACCCTGCTGCGGGTGGTGCTGCCGGCGGCGCTGCCGGAGATTTTCGTCAGCTTGCGCACCGCCATGGCACTCAGCTGGGCGGTAGTGGTGGCCTCTGAACTGATCGCCGCCCAGGTCGGCCTGGGCTACCTGATCCAGAGCGCCTCGCAGGTCTATGCGATCAACAAGGTCTATGTCGGTGTCGCCCTGATCGGCCTGGTCGGTGTGTCGATCGACATCGTGTTCCAGTTGGTCGAGCGGCGCGTACTGCATTGGGTCGGGCGATGAATAACGGCAACCCTGGCGATAGCACGCAAATCGCGCTTGCGGCGGTGTCGAAGTCGTTTGACACCGGCCGCGGCACCCGCCTGGCGCTCGACACGGTGAGCTTTTCGGTCAGGGCCGGCGAAACCGCCACCGTGATCGGCCCCACCGGATGCGGCAAGACCACCATCCTCAACCTGGTGGCGGGCTTCACCACTGCGACGACCGGGCAGGTTCTGGTGGGCGGGCAGGTGGTGCAGGAGCCGGGGCCGGATCGCGGCTTCATGTTCCAGCGGCCGACGCTGTTGCCATGGAAAACGGTGTTCGACAATGTCGCGTTCCCGTGTCGCCACGGTCACGGTCTGGGGCGAACGCGTTCTTCCGCGGAAGTCGGCGCAGCGGTCGACCACTATCTTGACGCAGTGGGCCTGCGCGACGCACGCGACCTCTATCCGCACCAGATGTCCGGCGGCATGCAATCGCGCGCCGCGCTGGCCCGGCTGTTGATCGCCGAGAGTCCGGTGCTGCTGATGGATGAACCGTTTGCGGCACTCGATGCGCAGACCCGCCTGTCGATGCAGCAATTGTTGAAGCGGGTGGTCAAGTCGGAAGGCCTGCGCACGGTGCTGTTCATCACCCATGATGTCGAAGAGGCCCTGTTGATTTCGGATCATGTGTTCCTGATGTCGGCGGCGCCGGGCCGCATCATCCGTAATGTCGAAGTGCCGTTCGGCGCGCGCGAGAACTATCGCGACGTCGTGTTGCGCCCCGAATTCACCGGCTTGAAACACGAACTGATCGATCAACTCGAGCGTCTGGTACCGGCCTGAACACCGCAAACAGGTCATTCGAACCACCAAAAAAAGGAGAGCAACGTGTCGAACAGCAGAAAATTGTCAATCTTCGCCAGAGATGTTGTCGCGCTTGTCTCGTTGTCGTTCGCCTGCGCGACGCCTGCCGCCGACCCGCCGAAGGCGGCGCCTGGCGATGCCGGCCTGCAGGTGGTCAAGCTGGCCTGGGGGCCGGGCGCCTCATGGGATTTCGCATACGCCCAGCATGTCGACCTGTGGCGCCGCTTCGGCCTGAAGATCGACATGGTCGAAGGGGCCAATGGCGCCGCCCTGCTGTCTTTCCTGGGCAGCGGCCAGATCCACACAGCGACCATGGCGCCCTCGGCGATGATCGTTGCCAATTCGATCGGCATCAATCTGCGCGTGGTCTACGCCGACGCCAGCACCACCAGGCTCGGCCTGTACGCAAACCCGGCCTCGGGCATGACCGCTGACCCGAAAACCTGGAAAGGCAAGAACATCGGCATCGCCAAGAATTCGCAGGCTGACTACGCGCTGCGCTGGTCGCTGCAGAAGTCCGGGATGAAAGCATCGGACGTCAACATGGTGGTGCTGGCGCCGCCGGTGGCTGTGCCTGCCTACCAGCGCAACCAGATCGACGGCTATTATGTGTGGGACGTGTGGGGGGCGCGGCTCGAAGCCTCTGGAGCCAAGCTGGTGCAACGCGCGGTCGATGCCGGCTTCGCATCAAGCTCGATCTGGACCATGACCAAGGAGTTTCTGGCCTCGAACCCGGATGCCGCCGCGCGCTTTGTCGCCACCCTGAACCAGGCCAACATCGAAATGCGCGACGCGCTGGCCAAAGGCGGCGCCGATGCGGAAGTTGTATATACCGCGATCGGCAAGGCCAACGGCATTGAGCGGGCGGCAGCCGAGCAACTCCTCAAGGCGCAGCCGCCGGCAACCATCCAGTCGCTGCTGTCCGCCGATTCGCCGCTGTCGCTGGTAAGCAAGACTGGCCTGTTCGCGCAAATCGCGCAACAGGGGAAAATCGCGTTGGAAGCCGAGGCGATCAAGCAGGAACCGGCGAATCCCCAGGATTTGATTGCAAGCCGCTCCCTGCTCGAAGCGGCCCTGAAGATCAAGGACATGCGGCCTGCGCGCTGACCGGTCCCGGCATCTCCAGACGCGAGGCATCCTCGGGCCAGGGTTCAGCGCCTGCAACCATGACATTCATCGATCGCCATCCGCTTGAACACCACCTCGTTTGACACCATCATCGTCGGCGCCGGCTCGGCCGGCTGCCTGTTGGCCAATCGCCTGACGGCGGCCGGTCAAACAGTGCTGCTGCTCGAAGCCGGCGGACCTGACAAAAGCTTCTGGATTCATCTGCCGGTCGGCTACTTCAAGACCATGGTCGACCCGCGCGTGAGCCGCCAGTTCTCGACCGAACCGTCGGCAATCACCGGCGGGCGCAACATCGTGTGGCCACGCGGCCGGGTGCTCGGCGGCTCCTCCTCGATCAATGGCCTGATCTATATCCGCGGCCAGCGCGAAACCTATGACGACTGGGCGGGGGCCGGCGCCACCGGCTGGAACTACGATTCAGTGCTGCCTTACTTCAAGCGCTCGGAGAAATATGCGGGCGGCGCAAGCGCCTATCACGGTGTCGATGGCGAGCTGGGGGTCTCCAATCTGCGCGAAGATCATCCCTATTGCGCAGCCTGGCTTATGGCCGGCCAGCAACTGGGCCTGCCCGCCAATCCCGACTTCAACGGCGCTACCGACTATGGTGTTGGCACCTACCAGCTGACCCTGCAAGGCGGCTGGCGCGCCTCGGCCGCCACCAGCTTCCTGCGCCCGGCAAGAAAACGCGCCAACCTGCATCTGGTCATGCATGCGCAGGTATCGCGGGTACTGTTCGAAGGCACGCGAACGGTTGGGGTGGAATGGATTGAAGATGGTTTGACGAGGCAGGCACGCGCCGAGCGCGAGGTGATCCTGTCGGCCGGTGCACTGCAGTCGCCGCAATTGCTGCAACTCTCCGGCATCGGCCCGCCAGCATTGCTCAGGCAACACGGGATCGAGGTGGTAGCCGAT
>JANPGJ010000427.1:0-34835 GCA_031423955.1 Burkholderiales bacterium | reverse complement strand
CGCGTGCTGGATCGTTGGGTGCGCCGCCGCGCCTGCGGCATGTCATGCGGGTGCGTGGGCGGTTCGCGGAACGGGCCGGTCACGCCTGTGGCGGCGCCGCCACCGCAGTGCCAGGGCAGGGCCAGGGTCGCACCGCTTGCGCAGCCAACCGATCACCGGGAGTCACCGTCCTGTCTGTGCGAGCCTGCCCAGCAGCAGAGCGCCCAGAATCAGCATGCCCCATTCCGGCAGGGTCGGTATGTCCTCGCTACTGGTGTACTTCTTTTCCGCAGCGGCAATGGTCGCGTCGATCCATGCCGCGTAGGCGGCCACCGATTGGCCGCCGCCGGCGCTGCCGAATACACCGGGAGTGGTCGGCCCGCCGGTGAAGGCGCCGACCAAGGTGTTGACGCCGGCCAGCTGCCAGCCGCCAGCAGTGGCGATGAATGCTGCCGAACCCGAGTCACCACCGGCCAGCGTGGTTTCAACCGCATTGCCCAGACTTCCGGCGCCCAGGTAGTTGGCGGCGCTGCCGCCGTCGAAATCGAAGTAGTAGACCTCCTGCGACCCCAAGCCCTGGTTGTCGGCGCGGAAGGCGTCGGCACGGTTGCGGCCGACGCGCTTGACCGATGGACTGGCGGCGGTGGTGATGCCGACGTCGCCGGTGCCGCTGCCGCCATAGCCGATCAGCCAGAGGGTGGTGCCGAGTCCGAGATTGACGCGGTTGATCGGGTAGACCGGCACGCCGGCCTGCACCTCCTCCTGCAGTTCGATGATCGCGATGTCGTTGTTCGGGTTGGTGGGTGAGAAACCCGCATAGTCGGGATGCACGTAGCTTATGACCGCGCCGATGTTGTGGGTCAATGCGCCGCCGAAATTCAGGTTGAAGCGAATCGTCTGCGGCGCCGCGCCGGCGACTACATGGGCGGCGGTCAGCACGTAGCGGCGGCCGATCAGGGTGCCGGAATAGACGCCGCCATTGACCCGCACGCTGCCGACGCCGGCCCATGGCGAGCCGGTGGTGTTGGGATCGACGCGCGCCGCCGGACTGTCGGGCGGTGCGCCCGCGACAATCGCCTGCGCTTCCGGCGCGGCGGTGGCAAGCGCGACCAGCAACGCGCCGACCAGGCCTGCGCCGGCGGCCCTGGTGCCTGCCGCGCTGCGCGCGAAGATGATCGCGACCAGCGCGCCGGCCAATGTCAGTGCATGGCGTCCGCCGCGCGCCATGAAGCCGGCCCAGGAACTGAACAGGCTGCCGGGATCGTAAAGATCGCGGATTACCGCCAACAGGGTCACCGGCACGTCGAGGGCGATCACCAGGCACAGCGCCGGGAATCCGGCCAGCCAGCGCCACAGGTACTCCGGCCAACGCGCGGCCGGCCAGGCAAGCAGCGCGGCGAGCATGATGGCCATCGATTGCAGCGGCGCCCAGGCCAGGGTCGAGCCCTCGGCGCGGCCTCGCGCATCCGGCAGGATCAGCCGGCCCTGTCCCAGAACCGGTCGCCGCAGGGTCACGCTCAGCGCGACGATCGTGTTGGAATCCTTCTTCCGGTTGTCGAGCGAGATCACGCGATAGTCGGCGCCCAGCCAGTCAAGTTGCCAGCGGTAGAAGGGCAGCAAGCCACCGGCCAGCGGGTCAGCGGCCCAGATCAGCAATGCCGTGCTGACAGCGCAAGCCAGAAGCAGGCGCAGAAGAAGTCGGGCTACGGGGCGCGATGGAACGGGCGCTGCCAGAGTCGACGCGGATGGCAGCGTCGCGGGTGCCGGATCAAAAGTCAAGACAATGCCGCCATGTTCGCATTCCCCGGCTGCGCGCCGGCCGATCATTGGATAACTATCCAGTTTCGCGCGCGACTGTGTCGGCGGTGTGACGACCAGTGACGGCGCAAATTGTGGCAGCGGTCGAGGCACCTGCATCGGGAAACCGGCGGCGATACTCGCCGGCGTCACATCCCGGTCACGAGGCTGCAATTACCATCGCCCGCATCTGCAACTGCGCAAGAGGGCTTATGGATTTGCGAATCGGCCAATTCAATCTGGAAAACCTGTTCAACCGCTATCACTTGCCCGAACGGCAGCGCGGCGCACGCACCGGCAAGCCGGTCGATCCCGAGGCTTCCGTGCGCGAGGGCGGCAACATCAACATGCTGGGTTGGCCGGTCGAGGATTTCGACACCGTCTCGAGCGCGCAGCGCAAGGCCATCGCCAAGGTGATTGCCAGGAATGCGCCTGACATCCTCGCGGTACAGGAGGTCGAGAACCAGTTTGCGCTGGAGTCTTTCGCCAGGCGCTTTCTCAAGGGCATGGGATACACCTATGCGGCGGTGATCGATGGAAACGATCAACGCCAGATCAATGTGGGAATACTGTCGCGCTTTCCGATCACCCATCTGCGTTCGCACAAGTGGCTGGTTGATGGCGGCGGCGAGCGGATTTTTTCGCGCGATTGCCTGGAAGTCGACGTCAGCATGCCGAAAGGGCCGCTCACCCTGTTTGTCAATCATTTCAAGTCGAAGATCGGCGGCGGTGCGCTGCACCGTGCCGCGCAGGCGGAGGCGGTGGCCGGCATCGTCGAGGATCGCTTCGACGGTACCCGCGGCAAGCTCTACGCGGTGATCGGTGACCTCAACATGGAGGCAGATGAACCCGAGTTTGCCGCCCTTGCCGCCACGCCGCTCTACAACCTGCTCGACGCCTTGCCGCCAGAGGAGCGCTGGACCCATGCGTGGATAAAGCCGAAAAAGAGGGTCGAGTATCGCCAGTCCGACCATTTGCTTGCCAGTCCGGCGCTCAAGAACGCGTTGCGTTCACTGCACATCGAACGGCGCGGCTTGCCGCAGGAGGCAACGCGCTTTACGGGTAAGCGCTTCGCCAGTGTCAAGGGCGAGGGTACCGAGGCCTCCGACCACTGCGCTGTTTTCGCCGATTTCGAACTCTGAAGCCGGTGCTGTTCGCTGGTCATCGAATCTTCATCGATGTGTCGTCGATCTGCCATCGAAGCGCCTTAACCTGCCGACACCAAGGAGGTGTCATGAGCGAATTCATGCGGGCATTGCGGATCCAGCGCTGGGACGATCATCGCTATTACCATCACAGCAGGATCAACCAGACGCTGCACCTGGTCAGCGCCCTTTCGTTCCTGTGCGCCTACGGATTGTTGTTCATCCAACCGGTGGCGGCGGCGTTCATCGGCTGGCTGGTGGCGATGACCACGCGCCAGGCCGGGCATTTTTTCTTCGAACCGAAAGGCTATGACGAGGTCAATCATGCGACCCACGAGTTCAAGGAGGAAATCAAGGTCGGCTACAACCTGAAGCGCAAGGTGGTGCTGTTGTCGATCTGGGCCTTGTCGCCGGTGGTATTGTGGCTTGATCCGGGCCTGTTCGGGCTGATCCGTCCGGAAGGCCTGCTGCGTGACACCGGGCTCCTGTGGCTGGCGCTGGGTGTCGCCGGCCTGCTGTTTCGCACCGTGCACCTGTTTTTCATCAAGGACGTGCGCACCGGACTGGTCTGGATCACCAAGATCCTGACCGACCCGTTTCACGATGTCTGGTTGTATCACCGCGCGCCGCTTCACCTGCTGCGCGGCGAATGGATCGACCCGATGCACGGTCGACAGGACCATCTGCGTGCGCCTGGCCGGTCGGCGTCCTGATCAAGCCGCTTCGAGTGCCAGCCACGAACCGCGTTTGTTGCCCGCTCCACCGATCGATCGGCAGCGCTTGCCGACCGCAGGTGGCGGGCGCCGCCTCACTTCAAACGAACCCGGGTTGTCGCAACTGACTTGCGCCCGCCGCGGGCCGGGGCTGCCGGCTTCAGTTGCGATGCGCCAGAAGTTCGCGCAGGATGCGGCGGCGAATCGATTTGTTGGTGACTTCTGGGGCGCGCCACCACCAGCCGTCTTCCTGCATCGCGCGTGCCGCGGCGACGAATCGGCGCGCCACTTCGGTGAAATCGGCGTCGCTGTAGTTGAGGCTCCGGATCAGGCGGCCGGTACCGACCCAGCTCAGTGCCAGCCCCTCGGCACGCAGGTAGAACTGCAGCATCCAGTTGTAGCGCGAAGGCTCGGTGTAGCACACGGTCCAGATCGACGACAGATTGGCTACCCGCACCGGCAAGCCTGCGGCGCCAAGCTGCTCGTTGAGCGTCCTGGCGCGTCCATCCCAGAGGGCATCCAGGTTGTCGTAGATGGCACTCACCTCCGGTGTCTCAAGCGCCTTCAGGAATTCGTGCATCGAGGCCATCACGTACGGATGGGCATTGAAGGTGCCGCGCGCGAAGCAGATGTCGGCCGGGCGGTCGTCGCGAAAGCGCTTCATCAGGGCGGCTTTGCCGCACACCACGCCGACCGGCAGGCCGCCGCCGAGAGTCTTGCCGTAGGTGACCATGTCGGCCTGGACGCCGAAGTATTCCTGGGCGCCGCCGGCGGCGAGCCGGAAGCCGACGAACACCTCGTCGAAGATCAGCGCGATGCCGCGTTCGCTGCAGATCGCGCGCAGTTGCCGGAGCCAGGCGGTGTAGGCCGCGCGGTCGAAGCACGCGGCTCGTCCACTGTCGACCAGCGAGGAGTCGCCCGGTGCGTTGGCATTCGGATGCAGGGCCTGCAAGGGGTTGACCAGCACGCATGCGATGTCGCGCCGGCGCCGCAGCACGCGCAGCGAATCGCTGTCCATTTCCTTCAACGTGTAGGTTTCATGCGCTGGCAGCGGATTGCCGATGCCCGGCTGCACGTCGCCCCACCAGCCGTGATAGGCGCCGCAGAAGCGCACCAGGTGGCTGCGCCGCGTGTGGTAGCGCGCCAGCCGCACCGCCTGCATCACCGCCTCGGTGCCCGACATGTGGAACGACACCTCGTCCTGCCCGGAAATCTCGCGCAGGCGGCGCACGTTGTAGGCCACCACCGGATGGTAGCTGCCGAGCACCGGGCCCAGGGCCCGCACCAGGTCGCTGCCCTGGTCGATGCAGTCCTTGTAGAAGTCGTAGCCGAATACGTTGACCCCGTAGGCACCGCCGAGGTCGTAGAAGCGGTTGCCGTCAAGGTCGGTGATGGTGACGCCGGCAGACGATTGCACGAAGCTGCCGGCCTTGAGGTGCGTGCGCACCAAGCGGCTGAACTGGAACGGCACCCGATAGCTGCTGGTGAAGCGCAGGTCGGAGATCGCATCCTCGACCAGGGCGGTCTGCGCCGCGGTCAACGCGAAACGCTGGCGGTACAGCGTGGCCAGACGCATGAAGGCGTCATGCCGCTGCCGCGCGACCGGTTCGGGCGCGTCGTCGCTGGCGAAGAAGCCCGCTTCGTCGTATTCGTAGAACGGAATCAGGCGGGCGATGCTGCGCGCCATGCGCGAGTGGCCGGAAAGCGAAGGGTGTTTCGCCTGCGACAGCTCGAGCCGCGTTTTCAGGCGTCCGAACGCGCCGGCAAGCGCGGCCGCGCCAATGGTGTAGAGGGCGAGGGTGGTGGCTTCGATGTCCATGTCGCCTATATGTAACCGACCAGCTTGACAGGATCATGACTTTGAGAACACTGATTGCACGCCTGGTTGCGCAGGAAGACCTCAACTTTCTTCTCACCAACCGCATTCCACGTCGCCTTGCGACCCGCTTCATGGGCTGGTTCTCGAAGATCCGGCAGCCGCTGGTGCGTGACGCATCGATCGCCGTCTGGCGCATGTTCTCGGGGCTTGACCTGGCTGAAGCGAAGCAGCAGCGTTTCGCCAGCATGCATGAGTGCTTCATTCGCGAACTCAAGCCGGGCGCGCGGCCGGTCGAGCACGACCCTGACATTCTGTGCAGCCCGTGCGATGCCATCGTCGGGGCCTGCGGCCGGGTCGAAGCCGGCCTTCTGATCCAGGCCAAGGGCTTTCCGTATCGCCTTCCCGACCTGCTGCACGATGGCTTGCTGGTCGAGGCCTATCGCCATGGCAGCTATGCGACGCTGCGCCTGACCGCCGGCATGTATCACCGCTTCCATGCGCCGTACGACTGCAGGGTGGAGCAGGTCGACTATATTTCCGGCGACACATGGAACGTCAATCCGGTCGCGCTCAAGCGCATCGAGCGCCTGTTCTGTCGCAACGAGCGCGCCGTGCTGCGCACCCGGCTCGCCGGAACCGGTCACCTGGTGACCTTGGTGCCGGTGGCGGCGATTCTGGTGGCCAGCATCCGCCTGCACTGCGCCAACGTACTGCTGCATCTGAAATATCGCGGAGCGAACCGGATCCCGTGCGATGCCACCCTCGCCAAGGGCGAGGAAATGGGCTGGTTCGAACACGGTTCGACAATCATTGTGTTCGCGCCGCCTGGATTCGAACTCTGTGCGGCGATCGAGAGCGGCATGCCACTGCGCATGGGGCAGCCCTTGATGCGGCTGCCGGCAACTCCGGCTGGCAACGCCCCGGTTGCAGGGAGCGGCGCCGGACCCGGGCTGCGCCGCTAGTCAGGCCTGCGCCTGGCGCCTGCACGCGCCGCCGGCGGCGGGCATTCAGGCAGGCAGCGCGACCTTGCGTTCGAGCGTGAAGCCAAACGGCCGGTCTTCGCCCAACTCCTGCCAGGACTTGATTTCCTGGTCCAGCGAATAGGCCGTGAGCGGGTTGACCTGCAGCCATTGCTCGTCGATGACCAGATGCAGGCGGCGGCCATCAAGGTGCAGTTCGAGCGGCGGCATATCGAGCGGCTGGCGGCTGCGATGCACCAGTGCGCCAAGGCGCAGGCAGGCAACCGCCAGCCACCATGGTTTGGCCATTGATTCGCGTGCCAGTTTTGGCAGCTTGCCGGCGTGGCCTAAGATCAGGAAAGCCAGCCGCTTTTGTTCATCGCGCGAGAACCCCGGCATGTCGGCATTGGCAACGATGTAGGCCGAGTGCTTGTGGTAGCCGTTGTGCGCGATGGTCAGGCCCACTTCATGCAGGCGCGCGGCCCATTCGATGAAACGATAGGTTTCGGCATGGCTTTCCTGCACGCCGGGGATCACATCGGCGGCCAGATGCAGCGCCAGGCTGGCGATTCGCTGCGATTGCCGCCGATCGGTGTGATAGCGGCTTTCGAACTGGGCCACGGTGTCTTCGCGCTTGTCGTGCGCAGCCTCCGGCGAGGCCAGCCTGTTCAGCAGGTCGTAGAGCACGCCCAGTCGCAGGGAGTTGTCCGCCACCTGCATGCGTTCGAGGCCGAGTTCGGTGAACACCGAGGAAAGGATCGCGAAGCCGCCGGGCAGGTTGAGGGCGCGTTCCGGCTTGAGGCCGGCGAAGTCGAGTTCCGCGATGCTGCCGGCGGCCAACAGCTTCTTGCGCATCCAGCGCATGCCGGCCACCGTGATGCTGCCGTCGCCGCCGTTGTTCTCGGCCAGCACGCGGGCGATGGTGCGCGCGGTGCCGGAAGACGCGATCGCCACCGTCCATGCGCTCTTGATCGCTTCGGCGGAGATCACCTGGATTTCGCGGCGTGCCGCCAGTTCGGCCTGCTTCATCGTGAAATCATCGATGAAGCCGCCGGGAAAATGCGACAGGGTCGAGTTGATCGAACCCATGTACAGGCTTTCCATCATTTCCGGCTCGAAGCCGGTGCCAATCGAGAATTCGGTCGATCCGCCGCCGATATCCACCACCAGGCGCCGGTCTTCGTTGGCCGGCACGCTGTGGGCAACGCCGCAAAAAATCAGTCGCGCCTCTTCGCGCCCGGCGATCACTTCAATCGGGAAGCCGAGCGTCTTTTCGGCGCGGGCGATAAAGTCAGCCGAGTTGCGCGCCACCCGCAATGTGTTGGTCGCCACCGCGCGCACATGGCTGGCCGGAAACCCGGCGATGCGCTGGGCGAAGCGCGCCAGCGCATCCAGTCCACGCGTCTGCGATTCGTCGTCCAGGCGTTTGTCGGCGCCCAGGCCGGCGGCCAGGCGGACATTGCTGCGCAGGGAATCCTGCACATAGATGTGGCCGCCTTCGGTGCGACCGACCTCGAGGCGGAAACTGTTCGAGCCCAAGTCGATGGCTGCAACATGCGGCCAGGTTTTCATGTTCGGGCCATTCGGAGAGAGCCGTCATCACCGATTTGTTTGATGAAGCGCAAATCATGCCAGACCGAAATGACCATCATGTGACACCGAATGCACCAAAATGGCGGGTCGGACGCCGAAATGTAATCAAACTGTCATCTTGGATTCACATACTGCCGCAGTGGAAAATCGAAAAACAGCGGCTGACAGCCGCAAGAAGCCGCCCGCCCCGCCGCCACTGTTCAACCGTGAACTGGGCATTCTGGCGTTCAACGAACGCGTACTTGCGCAGGCAGCCAATGAATCCAATCCGCTGCTGGAGCGCCTGCGCTTTGTCTGCATTGTCAGTTCCAATCTCGATGAGTTCTATGAAGTGCGGTTCGCCGGCCTGGTCGAGCAGGCGCTGAACGACCCCGCCACCCGTGAAGCCGACGGCATGCCGGTCGGCCAGGTGATCGACGCCGTGCGGACGCGGGCGCGCGACATGGTGACGCGCCAATACGATTTGCTCAATCGCAGCATCCTGCCGGCGCTCGAATCCGCCGGAGTCAACTTCCTGTACCGCCCGGACTGGTCGCCGGCGCTCGAGGCCTGGGGACGTCGCCATTTCGAGGAACAGATCTTTCCGGTGCTGACGCCGATCGGACTCGACCCAGCGCATCCGTTTCCACGCGTGCTCAACAAGTCGCTCAACATCGCCGTCGTTCTGGAGGGGCGCGATGCATTCGGGCGCGACGCCAAGCTGGCCATCGTGCAGGCGCCGCGCGCCTTGCCGCGATTGATCCCGCTGCCGCCCGACCGTTTCGGTGCGAATGCGTCGATCCTGCTGTCGACCGTGCTGATTCGCTATATCGGCGAATTGTTCCCTGGACTGACCGTGATCGGTTGTCACCCGTTTCGTGTCACCCGCAACAGCGACCTGTTCGTCGACGAAGAAGAGATGACCAATCTCAAGCAGGCGCTGCAGGGTGAGTTGCCGCAGCGCCATTTCGGCGATGCGGTTCGGCTGGAAGTCAATACCGATTGCCCGCAGGAGGTGGTGAGCTTCCTGCTGCAACAGTTCGGACTTGAGGAAGGCGACTTGTTTCGTGCCGACGGCCCGGTCAACCTGGCGCGGCTGATGCAACTGGCCGACTTCATCGATCGCCCGGATCTCAAGTACCCGGCATTTCAGCCCAACCATACGGTGCTGTTCGCCGATGAAGACGAGGTGTTCCGCACCATCGCGCGCGGCGACGTGCTGCTGCATCATCCGTTCGAGTCGTTCGACCCGGTGCTCGACTTCCTGCGCGCGGCCGCGTCCGATCCCGCGGTGATGGCGATCAAGCAGACCATTTATCGTACCGGCGCCGAGTCCGAGCTGATGGAACTGCTGCTCAAGGCGGCGCGCAGCGGCAAGGAGGTCACGGTGGTGGTCGAGCTGATGGCGCGGTTCGAGGAGGAAACCAATCTCAATTGGGCGGCGCGCCTCGAAGAAGTGGGGGCGCACGTGGTGTACGGCGTGGTCGGCCACAAGACCCACGCCAAGATGCTGCTGGTGGTGCGGCGCGAGGCCGGCAAGTTGCGCCGCTATGCCCATTTGGGCACCGGCAACTATCATCCGCGCACCGCGCGCATGTACACCGATTTCGGACTGTTGACGGCCAATGACACGCTCACCGCGGATGTCAATGAGGTATTCCGCCAGCTGACCGGATTGTCAAAGGCGCGCAAGCTGTCGCACATCTGGCAGGCGCCATTTACCCTGCATGACAACGTGATGGCGGCGATCGCGGCCGAAGCGTCGCACGCGCGGGCAGTCGGCCGTGGACGCATCATCGGCAAGATGAACGCCCTGCTTGAGCCGCGCGTGATTGCCGCCCTGTATGCGGCCTCCAGGGCCGGGGTGAAGATCGACCTGATCGTGCGCGGCGCCTGCGCCCTGGTGCCGGGCGTGGTTGGTGTCTCGGAAAATATCCGGGTGGTGTCGGTGGTCGGCCGCTTTCTCGAACACAGCCGGATCTTCTGGTTCGGCAACGGCGCCGAGCCCCTGGTTTACTTGTCGAGCGCGGACTGGATGGACCGTAATTTTTTCCGCCGTGTCGAGGTGTGTTTTCCGGTGCTTGATACGAAGCTCGCCAAGCGGGTCTACACCGAAGGCCTGGCCCCCTACCTGAAGCGCGATGCCGGCGCCTGGGAGCTCGATTCAGCAGGCAACTATGCGCGCCGGGCGGGTGCGGCACCGGTGCAGCAGCGCCTGCTGGCCGAGCTTACCCATGCCCAGGGACCGCAGGCGCTGGCCTTGAAGAGCATGCGCAAGGTCCTGAAGCGGCGCAAGGGCTGAGAGCATGAGAACAGATCTACTGCGCGGGCCAGTCCCGCACCTGCGATGCTTAGCCGAAGAGAGTACGGCTGCGCGTCTCGATGCGGTCTTGGCCCGCTCGCTACGATTTCTTCTCACGCGCTGAGCGCCTGGCGGCAAGCGCCGCGCCTGATCGTCATCGAATCGTCACGCCGCGGTCACGCGCATGACATGGCAGCGGAGTTCAATTCGGCATCGAGTTCGAGTCATGGCCACCAGTGCGACCTGCCGACCTGCCGGATGATTTTCGCGCCCCGTACCGCACCATCTGGATTTCCGATGTTCATCTCGGTACTGCCGGCTGCAAGGCCGACTATCTGCTTGATTTCCTGCGCGAGAACGAATCCGAGACGCTCTACCTGGTCGGCGATATTGTCGACGCCTGGCGCCTGAAAAAAAGCTGGTACTGGCCGCAGGCGCACAACGATGTGGTGCAAAAGCTGTTGCGCAAGGCGCGCAAGGGAACTCGCGTGGTGTATGTGCCCGGCAATCACGATGAGCCGCTGCGCGATTACCTGAACTTGAGCTTCGGCGGCATCGAGGTGGTCGATGAGATCACCCACACCCTGGCCGACGGCCGGCGGCTGCTGGTGATTCATGGCGACCTGTTCGACGGGGTGATCCGTCACGCCAAGTGGCTCGCCTACCTCGGCGACAGCCTCTACACCATGATTCTTAAGCTCAATCACTGGTTCAACCATCTGCGCGTCAAGCTCGGCTTTCCGTATTGGTCGCTGTCGCAATACCTGAAACACAAGGTCAAGAACGCGGTCAGCTTCATTTGCGATTTCGAGGAAGCACTGGCCAATGAAGCGCGCCGCCGCGGCCTGGATGGCGTCGTTTGCGGCCACATTCACAAGGCGGAAATCCGGGATATCGACGGTGTCCTGTACTGCAACGACGGTGACTGGGTCGAAAGCCTGAGCGCCCTGGTCGAGACCCATACCGGCGAGTTGCGGGTGGTGGTCTGGAATCAATTCGCAACCGCCGGCGGCGTTCAGGCGACCACCGCCCTGACTGAAGGAGTCGCAACATGAAAATCGTGATCGTCACCGATGCCGCGCCGCCACAGGTCAATGGCGTGGTCATCACGCTTACCACCCTGGGGCGCGAGCTTGGGGCGCTGGGGCATGCGGTGCACTTTGTCACGCCAGCCAGTTTTCGCACCGTGCCCTGCCCGACGTACCCTGAAATCCGCCTGGCACTGTTTCCGGGTGCGGGCGTCCGCCGCGCGCTTGACACTTTGCGACCCGACGCGATCCATATCGCGACCGAAGGTCCGCTGGGGATTGCGGCGCGGCGCTACTGCGTACGCCATGACCTGCCGTTCACCACTTCCTACCACACGCGGTTTCCGGAATACGTACGTGCCCGTGCGCCGATCCCGACAGCGCTGACCTATGCCTGGTTGCGCCGGTTCCACGGCCGCGCGGCACGCGTGATGGTGCCGACCCGGTCGATCCAGGATGAACTGCAGGCGCGCCGTTTCGGCAACACCGTGATCTGGCCGCGCGGGGTGGATATCGAGCGGTTTTGCCCGCAAGGGCCGCGCGCACTTGATCAGGCGATGCTGGCCGACGGTCACCCCTTGTTCGCCTACGTCGGGCGGGTGGCGATAGAGAAAAATCTGCGGGCGTTTCTCGATCTCGAATTGCCAGGCGCGAAATGGGTGATCGGCGACGGGCCGCAACTGGTGGAACTGCGGCGCGCCTACCCGGCAGTGCATTTCACCGGCGCGGTCGCACATGCGGCGCTGCCTGCCTACTATCGCTCGGCCGACGTGTTTGTGTTTCCCAGCCGCACCGACACCTTCGGACTGGTCTTGCTCGAGGCCATGGCTTGTGGCGTGCCGGTCGCGGCCTTTCCGGTACCGGGTCCGCAGGACGTGATCGGGGGCAGCGCAGCCGGTGTCCTTGACGCCGACTTGCGGGTGGCCGCGATTGGCGCCCTGCAAATATCGCGCGACGCGGCGCGCAAACATGCGCTTCGGTTCTCGTGGCAGCATGTTGCCAAGGTGTTCCTGGGTCACCTGGCGCCGATCGGCGCCGTTCGGCGCGAGAAGGCGGGGCTGCCAGCGGATGGGGCGGAGCAGGCACTTTAATGGTGCAGCAAAGGTCGTGTGGCATCGCAGTCACCCCGGTGCGTCGCATGGCCGCATGTGACTGGAGCAAGCGACGCATGGGTGCATGACCCGTGTGGTCAAGGGTGCGACTGGCTTTTGACGATGGCACACGGCTTGCAGTAGTGCAAAGTCTAGACATCGTCCAGACATCCCCTAAACCATGGTTTACCCGTCCATCATGTATTCATGATGGTAGGCTCCGTCTGAATGCTGATTCCCGACCTTCTTGCCCGCTACCAAAGCGGCGCGCTGACACCCCACGCAATGGTGAAAGCGTTGCTTGCGCGGCTTGCCGCCGCAGGCGACGATTGTGCATGGATCTCCCGTTGGCCGGATGTGGATTTGCTGGAGGCAGCGCGGCAACTGGAGGCGCGTCTGGCCGCCTGCGGTGGCAATTGGGGCCGTTTTCCCCTGTATGGCATCCCGTTCGCGGTCAAGGACAACATCGATGCCGCGGGTCTGATCACCACCGCGGGTTGTCCGCAATTCGCGTTCGCGCCAGCGGCCGATGCCGCAGTCGTCGCGCGGTTGCGCGATGCCGGCGCCTTGTTGATCGGCAAGGCCAATCTCGACCAGTTCGCCACCGGCCTGGTGGGAACGCGCTCGCCCTACGGAGCGGTGCCCAACACGTTTCGGCCGGACTACATTTCAGGTGGCTCGTCGTCCGGCTCGGCGTCGCTGGTGGCGCGCGGACTGGTTGCTTTCGCATTGGGTACCGATACCGCCGGTTCGGGCCGGGTGCCCGCCGGGTTCAACAATATCGTCGGACTGAAGCCGACCCGCGGGTTGTTGTCGACCCGCGGGCTGCTGCCGGCCTGTCGCACGCTCGACTGCATTTCAATTTTCGCGCTGACCGTCGCTGATGCGCAGGCGGTGCTGCAGGTGGCCGCAGGCTATGACATCCATGACGCTTTTTCGCGCCAGGCGGGGGAGGGTACCGGCCGTTTTCCGGCCGCCCTGCGCCTGGGCGTGCCGCGCGACCCGGAATTTTTCGGCGACGCCTTGCAGGCAAGGCAGTTCGAACTGGCGCTTGAGCGGGCGAGAAGGCTGGGGGCAACGATTGCCGAGATCGATTTCGCGCCGCTGTTCGAAGCGGCCGCCTTGTTGTATCAGGGGCCTTGGGTGGCCGAACGCTTTGCCGCGATCGAGGCGGTGATGCGCGAGCGGCCCGAGGTGGTCGAACCGATTGTGCGGTCGGTCATCGCGCAAGCGTCCGGTTATTCGGCCAGCGACGCTTTCAAGGCGCTCTACCGCCTTGAGGAACTGCGCCGGGCCTGCGTGCCGATGTGGACTGCGATCGATGCGCTCCTGGTGCCGACCGCGCCGACCATCTACACCATCGCGGAGGTCAACGCCGACCCGCTGACCCGCAATGCGCACCTCGGCACCTACACCAATTTCGTCAACCTGCTCGACCTCTGCGCGATCGCGGTGCCGTCATCGATGCGCGACGACGGGTTGCCATTCGGGGTGACCTTCATCGCCCCGGCCTGGGCTGAAGCGGCCCTCTGCGCCCTGGGGGTCGAGTGGCAGCATGCTGCGGACTTGCCGTTGGGCGCGACCGGGCTGGCGCTGCCGGCCCGGTCGGCGCCCGCCGCCACGGCGGCGCCGCTGCCGGGCATGCTGCGGGTGGCGGTGGTCGGCGCCCATCTGAGCGGCATGCCGCTGAACCATCAGTTGACCAGCCGCGGCGCGCATCTGGTATGCACGGCACGCACGGCCCCTGCCTATCGCCTTTATGCGTTGCCCGGCACCAATCCGCCGAAGCCCGGCCTGATGCGCGTCGCGCACGATGGTGCGGCGATCGCCGTCGAGGTTTGGGACATGCCGGCAGCGCGCTTCGGCGCTTTTGTCGACGAGATCCCCGCGCCGCTCGGCATCGGCACGCTGGAACTGGACGACGGGCGCTTGGTGAACGGCTTTATTTGCGAGGCTTGTGCGATTGATGGGGCCGCCGACATCACCGCATTTGGTGGCTGGCGTGCCTACATCGCCAGCCGCTGACCATTGACCCGTTTCGCGGCGACGCCGATTTCATGTTGGTTGCCGGCAGTCTGGCGATTGTCCGGATTTTCACGGAGGCATGATGACTGAAGACGAGATGCGCGCTTACATTGTTGCGACGGCGGCGGCGCTGGAGTTGCCGATCGCACCTGAGCATATGCCGGGCGTGATGCTCAATTTCGAGCGCCTGGCCGCGATCGCGGCCACGGTGAATTCGTTCGAGCTTGGACCGGCAGACGAGCCTGCACCGGTGTGGCGACCATGAGCGCTCGCGGCTGGCCATCCGCGGCGGGCGCTGAGCCCCGCCCTGGGAGCATCGCATGCGCTTGCGGGAGGGGATTGCGATGAACGACCTGCATGCGCTGTCGGCGCTGGACACGGCCATCGGCATTCGCTCCGGTGCGTTCACCGCGGTCGCGGTGGCGCAAGCCGCGCTGGCGCGGGTCGCCGCCGTCGAGCCGAAGATCAATGCATTTACCCTGGTCACCCACGAACGCGCGCTAAGCGAAGCTGCCGCGGTGGATGCAGCGCGCGCCGCAGGCGCGCCCTTGCCGCCGCTGGCCGGGGTGCCCTTCGCGGTGAAGAACCTGTTTGACATCGCCGGCGTGGCCACATTGGCGGGCTCGAAGATCAATCGCGAACTGCCGGTGGCCGCACAGGATTGCGTCCTGGTCCGGCAAATGCAGGCGGCCGGCGCGGTGCTGGTCGGTGCGCTGAACATGGATGAATACGCGTTCGGCTTCACCACCGAGAACACGCATTACGGCACCACCCGCAATCCGCATGACACCACTCGCATCGCCGGCGGTTCCTCCGGCGGCTCGGCGGCGGCGGTGGCCGCCGGCATGGTGGCGCTCAGTCTGGGCACCGATACCAATGGTTCGATCCGGGTGCCGGCTTCGTTGTGCGGGATTTTCGGTATCAAGCCAACCTACGGCCGACTGTCGCGGCGCGGCAGCTATCCCTTCACCGGCAGCTTCGACCATGTCGGTCCGTTCGCCCGCAGCGCCGCCGATCTGGCCGCGGTGTATGACGCGCTGCAATTGCTTGACGCCGAGGACCCGGCGCAATCGGCCGCGGCGATCGAACCGGTGTCGGCCGGCATCATGACCGGAATCGACGGCTTGCGCATTGCGATGGCGGGCGATTATTTCGAGGCCAACGCGCAGCCTCAGGCGCTGGCGGCGCGCGACCTGGTGGCGCAGGCACTGGGCGCCACGCGACGGGTCAGCTTGCCGGAAGCGCAGCGCGCACGGGGCGCCGCGTTCGTGATCACCGCCGCCGAAGGCGGCCAGTTGCATCTGGCCGATTTGCGACGGCGCCCGGCTGACTTCGATCCGCTGATTCGCGATCGCTTCATCGCCAATGCGCTGGCGCCGGCGGCCTGGTACCTGCAGGCACAGCGCTTTCGCAGGTGGTTTCACGCCGCGGTGATGCGGGTGTTCGAGGAGAACGATATCATCCTGGCCGCTGCCACCCCGACACCGGCCACAGTGATCGGCGCCGAGACCTTCGATCTCAATGGCGTGTCGGTGCCGACGCGACCATCGATGGGACTGTTGACACAGCCGCTGTCGTTTATCGGCCTGCCGATCGTCACTGTGCCGGTGCATCGCGCCGGCTGTCTGCCGATCGGCATCCAGGTGATTGCCCGCCCCTGGCGCGAGGCCGATGCCCTGCGGGTCGCCGCCTGGCTTGAGCGCGAGGGCGTGGTAAAAGCCCCTGTCGCCCAACCGTAAAAGGAACCCTGATGCTTGAAATCAATATTCCGGAAGTATTGGCCGAAGTAACGGCCGCCTTCCAGCGCTACGAAGTGGCACTCAATACCAATGATGTCGCGGTACTCGATGAATTGTTCTGGAACAGCCCGCTGACACTGCGCTATGGCATGGGTGAGAACCTGTATGGTTATGCGCAGATCGCAGCGTTTCGCTCGGCGCGCTCGCCAGCCGGCCTGGCACGGCGCACCATGGGCACCCTGATCACCAGTTATGGCCGTGACATGGCGACCGCCAACACCATGTTCGAGCGCGACACCGTGCCGGGCAAACTTGGGCGCCAGAGTCAGACATGGATGCGCACGCCCGAAGGCTGGCGGGTGGTGTCGGCGCACGTCAGCCTGATTCCCGCCCCCGGCTGACC
Organism: Burkholderiales bacterium; assembly: GCA_031423955.1. Taxonomy (GTDB): domain Bacteria; phylum Pseudomonadota; class Gammaproteobacteria; order Burkholderiales; family JAEUOS01; genus JAEUOS01. Next base: position 18,263 of record JANPGJ010000427.1, on the reverse strand, counting down.
TGGTTGGCGGCCGGCGCGGAATCCTGGCGCAGGCCGCAGGCAGCCAAGGCTGCAGACGGCAGGCAGCCAGGGCAGAAGACCGCAACGCCTTCGCGGTGCGGCGGGCCCCGGCACCATGCGCGTTGTGCATCAGGCACCGATTCGAGGCATTTTTCGCTTGGCCATGCCATTGACATCAAAATCAGTGGATAATCGTGAATTGTCACGAGCTTGCAAGCGGCGGGATGCGGCCCACCCATTGGCTCCGGGACGTGACCATCCAGGTTCGGCTGATGTTGCTGGCCTGTGCGGTTGCGCTTCCCCTTTGCTGCCTGATTGCGTACAGCGCGATGCGCGAACTTGCCCTCGGCGAGACCGAGGCGCTGGAGCGTGCCTCGGCGCGCGCGCGGCTGGCCGCGGTCGCCGTTGATGACCATATCGTCAAGGTCGATGCCCTGCTGTCCTCGCTTGGCAGCGCGCTGTCGTTGCGGCCCGAGGAAAGTACCCGGGTGCAGGCGGCGTTGGCCGCCCTGCAGCCGCAATTGCCGGGCGGATTCGGTGGGTTGCGGGTGAGCGGCATGGATGGCTTGCCGATCGCCAGCGGCAACGGCGCACGTGGGTCGATAGCCGATCGTCGTTACTTTCAACGGGCGCTGGCGCGGCCAGGTCTTGCCATCGGCGAGCCGACACGGATTTCAGGCACCAACGACTGGAGTCTCGGTCTGGCACGCCGCATCGTCGGCGAAGGTGGCGGTATCGCCGGCGTGGTGTCGATCACCACCCGCTTGTCGGGCCTGCAGCGATTGCTCGATGACAGCGGGCTGCCGGTCGGCTCGGTGATCACCCTGATCGACGAACAGGGCGTGGTGCTGGCGCACACGCGCGAGTTCGCGACATGGGTCGGACGCAAGCTTGAGGACGCTGCTGAGTTCGCCGCGGTCGGCAACCTGGTGCGCTCGGCTGAACTGCGCACTTCTGCCGACGGCGCCGAATGGGTGGCCGGCCACGCCGCGCTCAGTGCCGCGCCGTGGCACGTGCATGTGAGCGTGCCGGCGCGTGAGGCCTTGTCGCAGGCGCGCAGGGAGTTCAACTGGACCATCGGCCTGATGCTGGCCATGCTCGCGACCTCGCTCCTGGTCGCCTGGCGAATTGCGCGCGGATTGTCGCACCCGCTCGCCGTGCTGACCAGTGACGCGATGCTGTTCGCCGGCGGCGCCGCCGCCCATCGCAGCGGCATTTCCGCCACTGGCGAGATCGGTCGCCTGGCAGGGGCATTGAATCGGATTGCCGACACCACCGTCGCGCGTGAAGCCGAACTGCGTGATGGCGAAGCGAAGTTTCGCGCCATGGTCGAGGCCTCGCCGGTCGGCATCTTCCTCGCGCGCCTCGACGGCAACACGATCTACACCAATCCGGCCTATTTGCGCATTCTCGGCCTGTCGCCGGAGGATGCACGCGATCTCGGCTGGATTCGCGCGATCCACCCCGAGGACCGCGATACTGTGGCATCGGCATGGCACAAGTCGATCGTCTCCGGATCTCCATACCGCGGCCACGGGCGCTACCTGCATGCCAGTGGCAAGGTGGTGTGGTGGCAGGTGCGTACCGCCGAAGTGCAGGTCGGCGACACCCTGGTCGGACTGGTCGGCATGGTCGAGGACGTGACCGAGGTGCGCGAGGCACAGGCGGCGCTGGCCGACAGCGAGCGGCGCTATCGCGCGATGTTCGCGTCAAACCCGCAGCCGATGTGGGTATACGACGTCGAGACCCTGCGCTTCCTCGATGTCAACGACGCCGCGGTCGCGCACTACGGCTACAGCCGTGACGAGTTTCGTGCCATGACCGTGCTCGACATCCGCCCGGAGGAGGACCGCATGCAGTACGAGCGGCCCGGGATGCCGATTTCGGTAGGTACGGTGATGCAGGGCGTGCGCCGCCATCGGCGCATGAACGGTCGCCTGATCGAAGTCGAGGTCGCGTCCCACGATCTGTTGTTCAAGGGCCGTCGTGCGGTGCATGTGCTGGTCAACGACGTGACCGAGCGTGCACGCATCGAGCGCGAGTTGATGAGCCTGAACATCGAACTCGAGGAGCGGGTGGCGGCACGCACGGTCGAGCTCACGGCGGCCAACAACGAACTCGAAGCCTTCACCTACTCGGTGGCGCATGACCTGCGCGCACCATTGCGCGGAATCGACGGTTTCAGCGCACTGCTGGTGGAGCACAGCCGCAGCAAGCTAGACGCCGACGAAGTCTCTTATGTCGACCGCATCCGCTCCGGCAGCCAGCGGATGGGCGCGATGATTTCCGATCTGCTCGACCTGTCACGGGTTTCGCGCAGCGAACTCTACAAACTGCCGATCGACCTGTCGGCGATGGCTTGTGAAATCCGTGATGAGTTGCAGCGCCTGGCGCCGGAACGTCCGGTGGAATGGGAAATCGCGCCTGACCTGCGCACCAGGGGCGATCCCGGCCTGCTGCGCCTGGTGCTCGACAACCTCCTCGGAAATGCCTGGAAATACAGTACCGAGGCGGAATGCCCGAAGATCGCGTTTGGACGCCGCCCGGGGCAGGGCGGGCGCGCCGAGTTCTTCGTGCGCGACAACGGCGTCGGTTTCGACATGCAGTTCGCCGGCAAGCTTTTTTCGGTGTTTCAGCGCCTGCACTCGGCGGACAAGTATGAAGGGACCGGGATCGGACTGGCAACGGTCAAGCGGATCATTGAGCGCCACGGCGGCGGCGTGCGTGGCGAGGCCGCGTTGGGCAAGGGGGCGACATTCTCGTTCTGGCTACCGGGTTCGTAAGCACAACAGACCACCGGGGCCTGCCGGCGGTTGCCACATCCGCGGCGGCGCTCGCCGTCTGATCAGGGGGAAGCTTGTGCCGTGTCGTCGCCGCGCGTCGCGCGGCGGCTCGCGACCGCGGATTGCAGCACGCGAAATCTTACCGGCAGAAACACGTTGCTCGAATCCGGCTCCAGACTGTTTTGCGACAGGCAGCCCGGACATTGCGCGGTCCATTTTCCGTTGGTCAATCGCGGTGCTTCAAGCGGCCGGGTGTCACAAGTCGCGCAAATGAGCGTTTGCATCTGGCTCTCCGGAATGTGCGCCGAACGCGGCGCTGGCGAAAATCATTATGGTTGGCCGGACGGTCCCTGGGTGTGCGAAATCACACACTTCACACTTGTTAACGTGGAAACCGGTTGATTCTTTAGCGGCTTCGATGTTGCGCTGCGCCATCCGGGCCCTACAATTCGGCCGACATGTTTCCGCAAAAAGAAGAAAAGACTGCAACTGCGAATCGTCGGACCGCGGCCGGTCGATGGCTTGCAGCGCTGGAAAAGCGTGCTGCGCGACTCGATCCGACGCTCAAGGGCATGTTGTGGACCGCAGCCGCGGGCTTCATTTTTTGCCAGCTCAATGCATTGATGCGGGTACTGACGATTCAGCTGGACCCGTTCCAGACACAATTCCTGCGCTATCTGCTTGGTTGCCTGGTGATGCTGCCGCTGGTATTGCGCAGCGGCCTGGCGGCATACCGGCCGAAGAAGATCGGTGGCCAGTTCGTCCGCGGCCTGGTGCATACCAGCGGCCTCTGGCTCTGGTTCGCCGCGCTGCCACACGTGCCGATGGCTGACATGACCGCGCTTGGTTTCACCGGTCCGATTTTCATCATGGTCGGCGCCTACCTTTTTTTGCGCGAACCGATGCACTGGGATCGTTGGCTTGCCGCGCTGATCGGCCTGACCGGGGTCCTGATCGTGGTGGCGCCAAAGCTTTCCGGAACCGGCGGTCACTTTCATCTGGTGATGCTGGCCTCGTCGCCCGTGTTTGCCGCGTCGTTCCTGCTGACCAAGGCGCTGACACGCACTGAGAGCGCCGGCGTGATCGTGGCCTGGCAGGGCATCACGGTGGCGATATTCAGCCTGCCGCTGGCGGTGTTGCACTGGCAGCCGGTTTCATTGCCGCAATGGGCCGGTTTCGTGGTGTGCGGAATCCTTGGCAGCGGCGGTCACTACTGCCTGACGCGCTCGTTTCATGCCGCCGACATCTCGGCGTCGCAATCAGTCCGTTTCCTCGACCTGATCTGGGCCGCGGCCATGGGCTGGTTGTTGTTCGCCGATATTCCGACTGCGACTTCGATCATTGGCGGCATGGTGATCGCCGTATCGACGGTCTGGATCGCGCGCCGCGAGGCGCGCAGGCGACGCTAGGAGCCTGCGGCAGGATCATTCGGCGGCGCGGTGGCTAGCCCGCTGGCGACTACACGGCTTGCGGCTGTTCCTCGGCAACCAGCAGCCGCGCCTGCTGCGGCGGCATGTTGAGCAGCGCACCGAGCGCGGCATAGTCATCGGGCAGGGCTGGGTTGTTCCAGCCGCCGGCCGAGTGCCTTGCCAATGCGATCGCCAGCGTGACAGTACGAACCTGCGGGTCCGCAGCGGCGTGATCGTCGGTAATGCGCACCAGCAACTCGGGCAGGTGCCATCGTTGCATCAGTTCATGCTGCAACTCGTTGATTTCGACATTGAACACCATCCGTTGTGCCTCGGCGCTGCGCAGGCCCGGATTGTCCGCAAGCTGCCGTTCCAGCGCGCTCGACAATCCCGGCGCCACACACCAAAGCAGCATTTCTGTGAAGTCATGCAACAAGGCGGCGGTGTAAATGATCTCGGCATCCATGTCGTTGCGCCGCACGGCCCATTCGAATGCGTAACTGGCGGCGCGCTGCGCACGCTCAAGAACCGCCATCAAGCCACGGTGCCAGTTCTGGGTATGGCCTGCCGGTGCTACCACCGGGCGCACGGCGCCGAATGCATTGAAGAATGGCGTCAGGCCCAGCATCACCACGCTGCCGGTCAGGCTCTCGACATCGGTAAGCTGGGTTCGCCGGCGAAGGTTGGCCAGGTGTCGATACAGCTTCACACTCATCAAGGGGTCGCGCATGACGATCGCTGCGACTCCCTGGGCATCGGTTCGTTCCTGATCTCCGGCCAGCGCGGCAAGGGACACGGCGGTTTCAGGCAATACCGGGATTTCGACTTTCGACAGAAAGCCGGCCCAGGTCGGGAGGTCGCGCAGCGGGATCGAGACGAGTGGGGTCATGGTTGTGCACCTTGCAGAACCCCCCAAATGTTTATCGGCGCCGAGGCGTGCAAATCAAGCCCGTGCTATGCCCCGATGTCTGTTTGCCTGCAGGCCATCCGGTAGCCCGACACGCATCGGTGATCGGCGGGCGGCTGACCACCCGGGACGCTAATTGTCGTGCCCGATTCTCACCACCACCTTGCCCTGGGCCTCGCGCGCCCGGATCAGCCGCATTGCTTCGCGAAAATCGTCGAAGGCCAAGAGATGCGAAACATGCGGCTTGAGATGGCCGGCGCGGGTCCAGGTGAAGAGGTCCGCCACCATGCTGCGCATTTGCGCTTCGTACTGTTCGCGCAGGTCGACCGGTCCCCAGCCGTAGTAGAGGCCCATGTTGTGGCCAAGAACAGCGATGTTCTTGACCAGCAGCAGATTGGCAGGTGCTTGCGGAATGCGCCCGCCGGCGAAGCCGACGGCGACCATGCGCCCGAACGGGCGCAGGGTGCGCAGCGCCTCGTCAAATGCGTCGCCGCCGACCTGATCGATCACCACATCGACACCGGCGCCGTGGCTGGCGGCCAGCGCATCGTCGCGCAAGTGCTCGTAGCCGATCGCGACGTCGGCGCCGCGGGCCAGCGCGAAGGCGCGCTTTTCAGAGGAGCTTGCAGCGGCGATTAACCGGGCGCCCCGATGACGCGCCAGTTCGATCGCGGCACTGCCGACTGCGCCGGCCGCACCGGTGACCAGGACCGTTTCGCCGGCCCCGAGCGCGGCCCGCCAGAACAGCGCACCATAAGCGGTGCCGTAGGCGTTCGGCAGGTGCAAGGCCGGCAGGAAAGGCATGGTCCCGTCGCCATCATCAGGCAGGCGGTAAACCGTACTGGCGCGCACCACCACCTGCTCGGCCAGGCCGCCCCAATCGGTGATTGCCAGTACCCGGTCACCGGGCCCGACCTGGGTCACCCCGGGTGCGACTTCGAGCACCGTGCCGGCGACTTCCGTGCCCGGCGTGAACGGCATTGGATAGCTGCGCTGGTACTTGCCGGCGACCTGCAGGCTCATGGCGAAGCTGACGCTGGCATAGGCAATCGCGATACGCACACCGCCGGCGACCATTGGTGGCGGCGCGATCCGCTCGATGGCCAGATCGTCCCAGTCACAATGCCTTTGGCATACCACGGCGCGCATGACCTTACTCTCCAGGTTGACGGGCAACGCCGGCGGGCAGCGGCGCATTGGTCTTGATCGTGCACAGGCCGGCTTCGGTCGGCACTTCGCGTGTCTGCCCGCCCGGCCGCGGCACCGCGGTCACGTTGCGGCCAGCCGCCGGCAAGTGCGGCAGGTCGAGTTGTCCGCTGGGGGCCGGCGTGGTTCGATCTTGGTCACGTCGGCGCCCTGGCGCGCGCGAATCGCCGCGCACACCGGCCCGGCGATGCCCTGGCTCAGGTTGGGGACCGACAGGCCCGCGAACGGCGGCATCGGCGTTTCAATCCCTGACGAACAGGGTCTGCAGTGGATCAGGACCGACTTGCCGGCTCCAGTGGCCGTGGATTGCGGGGTTGAACGTGGCGCCGGGCGGCAGGACGTCAGCCGAATAGAAATGCTGTCCGGGCAGGAAGATGCGCGTGCTGCCGTCCTGCAGACCGATTTCCATTTGCCCGCCCAGAATGAATATCCATTGTGGAGAAGGGGTGCAATGGAACTGGCTGCGAAATCCGACCGGGCTCTGGCGCAACTGGTAGCCGGCGCAAGCGGACATCGGCGACAGCATGGATTGCGGCGAACCCTCGGACAAGGCCACGGTTTCCTCGCGGAATCGGGCGCGTCCGTCAGTGTCGGTGAAAAGAACTGTCTTGATGAAGTCGGGCATGGTGGCGAAAGGGCAGGTTCGAAGCGGATGGACTGGATGCAGGGCTCAAGTGGCGCGCGAACCATCGAACCAGGCGACAAGTTCGCGCGCCGCGACGCAGGCATCGTGCGGCGTCGCGTAGACTGCATCCGAATAATACCGGGCGCGGAACCAGCGGCCAGGATCTTCCGGTTCACGGCGCCATTCTTCGAAGCCATGAGTGCCGTCGGGGCGACGAAAAATGTCGACGCAACGGTCGCGCTGCGCATTTTCGAAGCTGTCGATGACCTCGAACCGCGGATCCATGCTCGTCAGCCGCCTCGCCCGGCGACGGCGACGGCAGTGGGCGCGACGGCTGGCCGGCCGACCATGCTGTCAGAACCTGCCTTGCTGATAGTCACTCACCGCCTGCCGAATCTCGTCTTGCGTATTCATGACAAACGGACCGTACTGAACGATCGGTTCGTTGAGTGGCTTGCCGGCCAGAAGAATGAAGCGTCCGGCCGCGGCGCGGGTGCTGGCAACGATCCGTTCGCCTTCCGACAGCACCGCGATATGGGTGGCAGCGACCGCGGCGGCCTCCGCGCCGAACCGCACTTCGCCTTCGAACACGTAGGCAAAGGCACTATGACCCGGCGCGACATTTAAGGTGAACCGGGCATTGGCGGGCAGCGTTACGTCAAGATAGGTCGGGTCGGTCGCCACACCGGCAACCGGACCGCGGGCGCTGCCGTAGCTGCCGGCGAGCACCTTGACCTCGATGCCATTGCCATCACGCACCACCGGTACCGCGGTGGCCGGGATGTCCTGGTAGCGCGGGGCACACATCTTGTCCTTTGCCGGCAGGTTGACCCACAACTGGAAGCCGGCCATCCGTCCGGATTCCTGCAGTGGCATTTCGGAGTGCACCAGGCCGCGACCAGCGGTCATCCACTGAAGGCTTCCCGGGCCCAAGTCGCCTGAATTGCCCTGGTTGTCCTTGTGCTGCATGCGACCGGCCAGCATGTAGGTCACGGTCTCGAAGCCGCGGTGCGGATGATTCGGGAACCCGGCGATGTAGTCCCCGGCGTTGTCGCTGCCGAACGCGTCGAGCATCAGGAATGGGTCGAGGTTCGGCAGTCGGGGTTGGCCGATTACACGCAGCATCTTGACGCCGGCGCCATCGCTGGTGGGCATGCCGGGCAGGATTCGCGTGACGCGGCGGATGGTTTCGGTTTGATTTTGCATGCGCAGTCCTGAGGATTGACGGAACCAGCCGCCAATATGGCGGCAGCGTCCATGATATTCAAGCCGGGGATCTTGCGCAGACGGCGGGAGCTGTGGATCACCCGCCTCGCCACTTGCGCTCAGCGCTGGCCTTGCAACCCCATTTCAGCACGCCCCAGTTGCTGCAGCGCTTCGCGCGGAATGCCGTAGAACAAGGTCCGATCGTCATCGGCGGGCAGGGAATGAATCAGTCGCGGGTGGTGCTCCTCGGTCCAGCGCACGAAGCGGGCCCGAAACTCGCCGAAGCGGGCGTCGCCGGCGGCCTCGGCAAATTCCAGCAGGCGTGACCAGGCCCAGGCGCGCGGCTGTTCGGCGACACGCTCCGCAAGCATCGCGATCACGTGCTGATGGTCGCCGTTGACGATGCACAAGTCGACGTAAGCGGCGAACTCCTCATCCGGAAGGTCCCGGGTCGACGCCGCGCTTGATTCAACCGGATCAGGATCGCGTTCCACGCGGCCTTGATGCGATGGAATCGGTGGGTCGGGCTTGCGCAGGGCGCCGAGGCTGGCCCCTGATTGGTCCGATTTGGTGGCACCCAGGCTTTGCCTCCCTGCGGCCGGCACCGGGCCATTTCGGCGCGGCGTAGCGCCGACTGGCGTCGCCGTCGGCTTGTTTCCCGCGATCAGATTCCTGATGCGCTCGACTTCCGCATCCTGGTCGGCGCGCGAAATCGCCGGCAGCCGAATCGCGGACGTGTTGCCCGGAAACGCTGACGGCATCGGTCCGGATTCGCCGAATACGCCGTGCACCAGTCCGGGAATCGCTTTCATGATGTCATGCAACGGACTGCCGGCGGGAATCCGGTGTCGCACGGTCAGCAATTCCCTGACCAGCCGAAGCATCGCTTCATGCGGAATGCGGATGCGGGTGCGGTTGCGACGGACGGTCTGTTCGAGGTGACAGATGTCGGGCAGGGCGATACGCGCATCCGGCAGACGCAGGATGGTCGCCAGATCGAGCAGATACAACTTTCTTTTCTTCGCATCAAGCGAGAACACGCACTCGATCGAGGGTGCGGGCGTTGCATTGCGACCGACCAGCCTTTTGATGACATCAAGCATGGGGTCTTCCGTTCAATGAAGTTGTGGCCCGTTTGCGCATTGCGCCTGGTTCCTACGGATCGGCGTGCCTAAGGAAACGCTGACTAAGCCCGTAGGTTGAGAAAGCCATTTCTGCAACCGATTGAATTCAAAAGTACATCTGTTCGACAGCCTGCATGCCTGCGACTTATTCAGCGCTTTTCTAGATGTGTCGACGCGCCTGCGCTCCGGCAAAGCATGCGAAGCGAAACTGCTCCAGCCAAAGTACCGATTGGACAAGCATCGAAAAAAGTTGTTTGAGAGAATTCGTGGCGAATTTCCAGGGCTGATTTGCAGATTTGCGAATCACTTATCGACAGTTTTCCGGATTGTTTGAGGGTTGCGCGCGAAATTTGTTCGGCGCCTGGTACCGGTTGATCGCAGCCGAGTGCGTTGCCGGCGACCTCAAGAAATCGTGACTTCGCCTTCCAGCGCGCCGGCTAGCTTGATGGCGCCTGCGGCGGCCAGATGATCAAAGCTGCAGACTTGGTTGCGGCCATTTCGCTTGGCGTAGTAGAGGGCCGCGTCGGCACGACCAACCGCTACTGACGGCACATCATCGAGGCGGACGCGGGTGTAACCCAGGCTGGCGGTGACGCGCCCGATTTGCGGGAATTCTGCCTTTTCGATGGTGGTGCGAAAGCGCTCGAGCACCATGGCTGCGCCGGCGGCGGTACACGGCGACAGGACAATCACGAACTCCTCGCCGCCGAAGCGAAACAGGCGGTCTTCATTCCGAAAGCCGCGCATCATCAGCCGTGACAACAGGATCAAGACTTCATCACCGTACAGGTGGCCGAAGCGGTCGTTGACGTTCTTGAAATGATCGATGTCGACCACTGCAAGCCAGTGGTGCTCGCCAGGGCGGATCGCCCGCCGTTCGCTGCTCACGCCAAGCGAGTTTTCCCTTGCCGCCCGTTGCAGCGCCAGCAGGCGATTGAACCGGCTGTCGAATGTCTTGCGATTGAACAGGCCTGTCAGGGTGTCGCGTTCAGCGTCATTGATCAAATTGACATGATTCTGGTAGATCGCCAGGAAACTGCTAATCCACCAGGGCCGCATCGCGGTCGGGCTCGGGTAGCGCAGCAGCACCATCGCCTCCAGACCCTTGGGACCGTACAGGGCGTATGCGACCTCGACATCGCTAAGAAGGATTGAATCGCCGCCCGGGCGACGATCGGCAAGGCGCTGGCGCGCGCCGGCGATGATAATCGGGTCGTGCGGCAGGTCGAGATCAGGATCGATCGGGCGCGGAATGCCATCGCGCGGGACTGTGAGCACAGGATCGAAGTGTTCCTCGACGCCGACATACAGCACCGCCTGCTCGGCGCCGCTGGTATCGGCCAGAATCTGCAGCATCGATGTCTGGAGACGCTCCTGATCGCGCTCGCCACTCAGATGTTCGAGCGCACCCAGCACCACCAAAACGTCCTCTGGCAACATGGCGGCGGCCGACGCCATGAAACCGCCGATGGCTGCCGGCACGGCCGGTTCGGGTGGCTGCAAGTCTGCATGCGGGGGGAGCGACACTGGAGTTTCAGATCGGCAGGGAATGGGCTTGCAAGGCATTACGGCAGAAGGCGACGAAATAAGAGCCCCGCATGCCTGCATCCAGGGTGCGTGACAGGCAGCAAGCCTGGCAAGGAATATCCCAAGCACCCGGAAGCGCGGCAAAATTCGGTTGGGATCCGGTGTGATGATTGGCTCTGGGTGGTCATTTGCGGGCTGCGTTGGCACCAAAGCCCCAGGCATGCCGGCTGCTGGCAGCGCTTTGCGTCGCCCTCCTGCGCTTGGGGATTTGAAAAAGCGCACTATCATCGTGCATGTCGTCGGACATCTGACGCCATTGCCAGATGTTCCGTCCATACGCAGGCCCTTCCTCAGAACGCCCAATGCCACTCCAATCCAAGCAAGCCATACCGGTCTGGCTGGGCGTCGTGCTGATGCTGCTGATCGCCATCATATTCGGCGCCAACCATGTTGCCGCCCGAGTCGCGTTCGACCATGGCGCCAATGTGCTGACCGCGGTTGCCTTCCGGTCGGCTGGTACCGCTGGCGCGGTATTCGCCTTGATGCTGATCAGCGGCGTCTCGCTGCAGGTGCCGCGGCAATCGCGCTATCGCGCGATGATCGTCGGCCTGATTCTTGGAGTACAGAGCGTTTGCCTGTATTCGGCGGTGGCGCGGATACCGGCGGCCCTGGCCTTGCTGGTATTCAATACCTTTCCCCTGTTGCTGACCCTCATATCGTGGGCAGCAGGCGCCGAGCGCCCGACGCGGCGGGTGCTGATCGTGATGCCGGTGGCGATGCTTGGCCTGGCACTGGCGCTCGATGTGGGTGGCTGGAGCGGTGCCCGGCCGACTGGATTTTCCGGCCGTTGGGCGGAAATCGGCACTGGTGTGGCGTATGCCCTGGCTGCCGGTCTGGCGTTCGCGATCGCGCTGTTCCTGACCACCCGCTGGCTGGCGGCGATGGATGGCCGCATGCGCAGTTTCATCGCGATGGCGACGGTGGCGGTGCTGGCGCTGGGCTGCGGCATCGGCAGCGACGGATTTGCGGCGCCACATGACGTCACCGGCTGGATTGGCTTGTCCTTGCTGACGGTTTTCTATTGCATTGCTTTCACCTCGTTCTTCGTTCTGCTGCCGCGACTGGGAGCGGTGAACAATGCCGCACTGATGAATTTTGAACCGGTCGCGGTGCTGTTTCTGGCATGGGCGGTGCTCGGACAAACCGTCGCGCCGTTGCAGATCGGCGGCGCGTTCGTAGTGATTGGCGCGGTCGCCACGCTGGCGCTGGGCAAGCGCTGATTGCGCAGGGCGGCGACTGCGCCCATATAATTCGGCCATGCAGGTCGGAGCCCAAGCCAGGCAGGTCGGAGTCCAAACTGTGACTTATCCATGAGTGGTCATTCGCATCGACACGACCATGACCATGGCCACAGCCATGCAAGCGGTCATGCGCAGCCTGCACCGGTGCCACGCGAGGGGCGCCTGTTGACGGCCGCGCTCTTGCTTACCGCCGGCTATGCGGCGGTCGAGGTACTGGGCGGCTGGTTTGCCAACTCGCTGGCGTTGCTGTCCGACGCCGGACATATGGCGGCGGATGCCGGCGCCCTGTTGATTGCGCTGGTGGCAGCGCGCCTGGCGATCCGTCCGGTGAGTGCGCGCAAGTCATTTGGTTATGGCCGTGCCGAGGTGATCGGCGCTTTCGTCAACGGCCTGACCATGCTGGCGATCGTGGTGTGGATCATTGTCGAGGCGGTCGGCCGGGTCTTCACGCCCGTGCCGGTGTACGGCGCAAGCGTGATGCTGATCGCATCGCTTGGATTGGTGGTCAACCTGGTGGTGCTGGGATTGGTGACGCGCGACGCCCATCACGGCCACGCCGGGCATTCCCACGGTGATCTCAATTCGCGTGCCGCGGCGGTGCATGTGCTGGGTGATCTGCTCGGTTCAGTTGCGGCAATCATCGCCGGCGCAGTCGTCCATTTCACCGGGTGGACCTTGATTGATCCGCTGTTGTCGGTGCTGGTGGCAATGTTGATCCTTGGCACGACCTGGCGACTGCTGGCCGCTTCGGTCGATGTTCTGATGGAATCGGTGCCCGACGGTGTCGATCATGGCGACGTCGGGCGCGCGTTGGCCTCGATCGAAGGCGTGGTCTCGGTGCATGACCTGCATGTGTGGCAGACCGGTACCGCGCAACGCGCGCTTTCCGCGCATCTGCTGCTGCGCGACGCCGCCGCGTGGCCGCGGATTCTGAGCGAGGCACGCGCACGCCTGTTGTCGCAGTTTGCGATCGATCATGTCACGCTGCAGCCTGATTGGCTGCCGGTGCACGAGACGGGGCGGGTGATTCCGCTCAAGCTCGAGCGCACGCATCCGCAATGACGCCCGATGTCGATGGCAAGCCGCGCTGACCGAATCGTCGCCACATTGACGGTGCGCAGCGCCACTGGCTGGTCTGCCGACAGGACGGTGGCGATGCCGGTGTTGCTGATGCAACGTTGGCGCGCCGCCAGTCCGTGCGCGGTTGTAGCGTTTCTCATCTGGCATGGTGTCGCGCTTGCCGCCAATCTTGCTGCCGGTCCGATGGCCGGTTTCAGCGATCCGCAAAGCACCCTGATCTGGCTGCAGGCCGACGCGCGGGCAGTCGCGCGCATCGAATATTGGCCGCAGGGCGCGGACCGGCGTCGCCTGCTTTCAACACCAACGCAGCTGGAAGCCGATCACGATTTCAGCGCGCAGATCGCGCTGTCGGGGTTGGTGCCGGGCACCACCTATGATTACCGTGTCCTGCTTGACGGGCGCGAAGCCCGCGTGCCCCAGATCCTGAGCTTCCGGACCGAAGCGCTGTGGCAGTGGCAAAGGCATTCATTCAACCCGGCCGCCGGTCATGTGCCGCCCGACTTCAGGCTTGCGTTTGGCGCCTGCGCCTACTTCAATGACCCGCCAAACGACCGCTCGCTCAAGCCCGGCGGCGCGTATGGCGGTGAAACCGGTATTTTCGACAGCATCGCCGCGCGACGCCCTGACCTCATGCTGTGGCTTGGCGACAACACGTATTTGCGCGAGTCCGACTACGGCAGCCCGTCAGGGATTGCCCGCCGCTACCGACGCGATCGCGGGCTGCCGGAATTGCAGGCGCTGTTGCGTACCGGCAACCACTACGCGATCTGGGACGACCATGATTTCGGCCCGAATGATTCGAACGGCAGTTTCATCCACAAGGGCGAGGTGTTGCGGATATTCCAGCGCTACTGGCCGAACGGCGCCGCCGGACAGCCCGAAACGCCGGGCATTTTCCGGGTCTTCAGTCACGGCGACGCCGATTTTTTTCTGCTCGACGGGCGCTACCATCGCGACGCCGATGCGGCGCGCGGACTGGCGCACAAGACCATGCTGGGCGCAGCGCAGTTGCGCTGGCTGAAGAATGCGCTGCTGGCATCGACAGCGAACTTCAGGATCATCGTTTCCGGCAGCCAGGTGCTGCGCAATGTGCCGGCGCGGATCGAGGGCTGGAGCAATTTTCCCGAGGAGCGCCGCGACTTCCTCGACTGGCTGGCGGACAACCGGGTGCCCGGCGTGATGTTCCTGTCCGGCGATCGCCATCACACGGTGTTGTCGCGCCTGACACGCGACAACGCCTATCCGCTGCATGACTTCACCTGCTCGCCCCTGACCGCAGGCGTGCACGCGCCGCTGCGCAACGAGGACATGTCGCTCGCAGAGGAGGGTACGCTCACGGTCAGGCGGAATTTCTGCACACTCGATTTTTCAGGGCCGTGGCCGGATCGGCGCATTCTGCTGCGCGCCTTCGATAGCGCGGGCGTGGAGCTGTGGAAGCGCGAGTTGGGTGCGCGCGAGCTGCGTTACCCGCAGTAGGGCCGTTGGTTCAAGGGCCGCCTGGCGACGTGTGGCGGCGCCGCTGTCCACGATAAGCGGTATCGTTTGTCCGTGCCGGCGGGGCGGCTGCGGCCTTTGGTGTAAAATTCAAATTTCCGAAGACGTTCGCACATGACCAAATACGTTTTCGTCACCGGTGGCGTGGTTTCCTCCCTCGGGAAGGGCATCGCCGCCGCGTCTCTGGCGGCGATCCTCGAATCGCGCGGCATCAAGGTTACCAACCTCAAGCTGGATCCCTACATCAATGTCGATCCGGGCACCATGAGCCCGTTTCAGCATGGTGAGGTATTTGTCACCGAAGATGGCGCCGAGACCGATCTCGACCTCGGGCACTACGAGCGTTTCTCGTCGGCGCGGATGCGCCGTACCAACAACTTCACCACCGGCCAGATCTACGAATCGGTGATCAAGAAGGAACGGCGCGGCGAATACCTGGGCCGCACGGTGCAGGTGATTCCGCATATTACCGACGAGATCAAGGCATTCATTCGCAAGGGCGCCGGCGAAGGCACGCCGCGCGAGGCGGAAGTCGCGATTGTCGAGGTCGGCGGAACCGTCGGCGACATCGAATCGCTGCCGTTTCTCGAGGCGATTCGCCAGATGGGGCTCGAAGGCGATCGCTCCGATACCTGTTACCTGCACCTGACCCTGGTGCCCTACATCGCATCGGCTGGTGAAATCAAGACCAAGCCGACCCAGCATTCGGTCAAGGAGCTGCGCGAGATCGGCATCCAGGCCGATGCGCTGCTGTGCCGCTCCGACCGTGCGATCCCCGATGAGGAACGCAGGAAGATCGCGCTGTTCTGCAACGTCGCCGCCAAGGCGGTGGTCTCGGTATGGGACGCACGCTCGATCTACGAGGTGCCGGCGATGCTGCACGAGCAGATGCTCGACGAAATCGTGTGCCACAAACTGGCGATCCTGGCGCGCCCGGCCAACCTGTCGGAATGGAAGAACCTGGTCGACGCGCTCGAACATCCGCGCGACACAGTCACCATCGCGATGGTCGGCAAGTATGTCGACCTGGCTGATTCCTACAAGTCGCTCAATGAGGCCCTGCTGCATGCAGGCATTCATACCCGCTCCAAAGTCAACATCCGCTATGTCGACTCCGAGACGCTGGGGGAGGCTGACGAGCGCACGGTTGCGCGTGAACTCGCAGGGGTGGATGGCGTGCTGGTGCCGGGCGGTTTCGGCGTGCGCGGCGTCGAAGGCAAGATCAAGGCGATCCGCCACGCGCGCGAAAACCTGATTCCCTACCTCGGAATCTGTCTGGGCATGCAACTGGCGGTGATCGAATATGCACGCCACAAGGCCGGGCTTGCGGGCGCCAACAGCACCGAATTCGACCCCGATACACCGCACCCGGTGGTGGCGCTGATCACCGAATGGCAGGATCGCGACGGCAAGGTGGAGCGGCGCAGCGCAAGTTCCGACATGGGCGGCACCATGCGCCTGGGTTCGCAGCCGGCCGATGTGGTTCCCGGGACACGGGTGGCGGCGATCTACGGCAGCACCACGGTGCAGGAGCGGCACCGCCACCGCTATGAAGTGAACAATCATTACCTGCCGCAGATCGAAGCCGCCGGACTCACCGTCTCGGCGCGGGCCAAGGCGGCAACCACCGGTGAAGCGCTGTGCGAACTGATCGAACTGCATGACCATCCGTGGTTTGTCGGTTGTCAGTTCCATCCGGAGTTTTCGTCAACGCCGCGCGGCGGGCACCCCCTGTTCAAGTCCTATATCGAGGCCGCGCTTGCCGCCAGGGAGCGCAGCCGGGCGCAGGCGCCGGCCCTGGCAGTGGTGCAGGCCGCCGGCCAGGTGGCTTGAGCCATGCGTCTGTGCGGCTTCGAAGCCGGACTCAATCAGCCGCTGTTCCTGGTCGCCGGGCCCTGCGTCATCGAATCGCGCGAGATGGCCATCGATATTGCAGGCGCGCTCAGGGACATCACCGCCCAACTCGGGATGTCGTTTGTCTTCAAGGCCTCGTATGACAAGGCCAATCGCAGTTCAGGCAAGTCGTTTCGCGGTCTCGGGCGCGAGCGCGGGCTGGCGATATTGGCCGAGGTCAAGGCGCAGGTGGGCGTGCCGGTACTGACCGACATTCATGACATCGACGAAATCGCCGAGGTTGCGGCCGTCGTCGACGTGCTCCAGACGCCGGCATTCCTGTGCCGGCAGACCGACTTCATTCATGCGGCGGCTTCCGCCGGGCGGCCGGTGAACATCAAGAAGGGACAGTTCCTGTCGCCATGGGAAATGAAAAACGTGGTTGACAAGGCGCGCGCGGCGGCCAGGGCGGCAGACCCGGCGGCGGTCGACAATATCCTGGTGTGCGAGCGTGGCGCATCGTTCGGCTACAACAATCTGGTATCCGACATGCGCTCGCTGGCGGTGATGCGCGAGACCGGCTGCCCGGTGGTGTTCGACGCCACCCATTCGGTGCAGCAGCCGGGCGGCATGGGCGACCGCTCGGGTGGGCAGCGCGAATTCGTCCCGGTGTTGGCGCGCGCGGCGGTGGCGGCGGGAGTCGCAGGCGTATTCATGGAGACCCATCCCGACCCCGAGCATGCCCTGTCGGACGGCCCCAACGCATGGCCCCTCAAACGCATGCGCGAACTGCTGGAAACACTGATGGATCTGGATGCCGCCACCAAGAAGCGCGGGTTCGCCGAACTCGACCTGTGATTGCCGCCAGCGCGTGCGCGCCAACTCTTAAACGAATTTCTCAAAAGGAACGGACATGAGCGCAATTGTTGACATCATCGGACGCGAAGTCATCGACAGTCGCGGCAACCCGACGGTCGAGTGTGACGTGCTGCTGGAATCGGGTTCGATGGGGCGCGCGGCCGTACCCTCGGGCGCGTCGACCGGCTCGCGCGAAGCGATCGAATTGCGCGATGGCGACCCTGACCGGTATTTCGGCAAGGGCGTTCTCAAGGCGGTCGAGAACATCAATACCGAAATCGCCGAAACCATCGCCGGGCTCGATGCCAACGAGCAGGCGTTTCTCGATCGCACGCTGATCGAACTCGACGGCAGCGAAAACAAGGGGCGGCTGGGTGCCAAGGCCCTGCTGGCGGTATCGATGGCCAATGCCAAGGCGGCGGCCGAGGAGACCGGCCTGCCGCTGTACCGCTATCTGGGCGGCTCCGGCGCGATGCAGCTGCCGGTGCCGATGATGAACGTGATCAACGGCGGCGCGCATGCCGACAACAATCTCGACCTGCAGGAGTTCATGATCATTCCGGTGGGAGCGCCGACCTTCCGCGAGGCGGTGCGCTATGGTGCCCAGGTATTCCATACCCTGAAAAAGATCCTGCATGACCGCAAGCTGATCACCGCGGTCGGCGACGAGGGCGGGTTCGCTCCCTCGGTTGAGAATCATGAGGCGGCGATCAAGCTGATCATCGAGGCGATCGAAAAGGCCGGATTCGAGCCCGGGACCGAAATCGCCCTTGGCCTGGATTGCGCCGCCAGCGAGTTTTACAAGGATGGCAAATACCACCTCGAAGGCGACGGCCTGGTGCTGTCGGCCGGCCAGTTCACGGATTACCTGGCCAGCTGGTGTGACAAGTACCCGATCATCTCGATCGTG
>JANPGJ010000426.1:0-13495 GCA_031423955.1 Burkholderiales bacterium | reverse complement strand
GCGCCAATACCGGGATGCACATCCTGGAGCTGACCGGTCCGGCGCGCGAGATCGCCGACTGGAAGGCGGCCGTCAAGTAGGGGCGAGGCTGCGGCCGCGCTTCCGGAGAAATTGAGTGGTGATCCACAGCGGGCGCTCCTTCGCCCTGATCGCGGCAGCAGCCGGCGTGTCCGCCTTTGTTTGCCTGAGCGCGGCGACCTTGCTGACCATGGCAACGTCGCCCCGCGCGATTGCTGCCGACGCACCTGAAAGAGTGTTCACCCTCAGCATCACCGCGGGCGTGGTTCCGGTTTCCGAGCGCACCATACGCGTGCAGAAAGGCGAGATGGTGCGATGGCATGTCAGCAGCGATGCACCAGGCGACCTGCACCTGCATGCCTACCGTATCGATGCTGCGGTGCTGCCGGGCAAACCGGCGGAAGTCGCCTTCAAGGCCTTTGCCACCGGCCGGTTTCGCGTCGAGTGGCACCCTGCCGCGGGGAAAGCGACCGGTAGCGGCGGGCACCACGCCGCGCCGCTGGCCACCTTCGAAGTCCGGCCCCGGTGATTCGCACGCTGGTCGCATTGGCCGTGCTGTCGATGCCCGGCTGGCGGCTCGCGCGGGCGCACGGATTCGACGAACGCTACGACCTGCCCGCCCCACTGGCCTGGTTCGTGGCGGGAGCTTCCCTGACCATCGCGCTGACCTTCATTGTTGCGATTTTTTTCGCGCGCAGCGCGCCGCGGGCAGGCGGTTCGTTGGCGCCGGCCCGCAGTCTGCGCACCGGGCCGCTGCTGCGGATGTTTGGCGCCACCTGCAGGGCCGCGACGCTGGTACTGTTCGTGGTCACCGTCGCCGCCGCGCTGTGGGGGACCGGCGACCCGATGATGAACCTGGCGCCGACCCTGGTGTGGATCATCTGGTGGGTCGGGCTGTCGCTGGTGGTCGCGTTGGTCGGCAATGTCTGGCCGCTGCTCGACCCCTGGAGGAGCCTGTTCGCGCTCATGCAGCACGCCACGCGCAGTGCGCGAAGGCCGGGCGACCTGTCATTTGGCTGGCGCTGGCCGGCCGGCATCGGCATCTGGCCGGCGGTCGCGCTGTTGCTGCTGTGGAGTTGGCTTGAGGTGGTGTATCCGATCGCGGCGGCCCCGTATCGCCTCGGCTGCGCGGCGCTGGCGTGGTCGGCCATCACGCTCCTTGGCATGCTGTGTTTTGGCCGCGAATCCTGGCAGCGTCATGGCGATGTATTCGCGATCTACTTCGATACCCTGGGGCGGATGGCCCCGCTCGGTGCGGCGTCGCGCGGCGGCGGCATCGTGCTGCGCGCACCCGGCGCCGCGCTGATCACCACGCATGCGGATACGCCGTCCGCGCCCGCAGGCAGCGCCGGCTTCGTGATCGCCATGCTGTCGACGGTGCTGTTCGACGGCCTGCATGGCGGGCAAGCCTGGCTGTTGCTCGAGAGCCTGCTCAGGCAAACCGTGCCGCACATGCTGGACATCAACGGCTATTTCGCCGGGACGGTGGGCCTGATCGGCGTCTGGGTGATTTTCCTCGCGGCCTATCAAATCACCTGCGGCGCCACCGCCATCCTGACGCGCGCTGCCTCCGCCGCGCAGATCGCGCGACGCTTTGCCCCCACCCTGGTGCCGATCGCGGTCGCCTACAACATCGCGCACAATTTTTCGAGCCTGCTGATCCAGGGCCAGAACGCGATCCCGCTGTTGTCGGACCCGTTCGGCTTGCGCTGGAACCTGTTCGGCACCGCCGCGATGCACGCCAACATCGGGCTGGTCGACGCCAGGCTCACCTGGCATGTCGCGATCGGCGCGATCGTGATCGGGCACGCCATCGCCGTGTGGCTGGCGCACCGCGTCGCACTGCGCGACGCGGCGTCGCCACGTCAGGCGGCGCTGGCGTCGCTGCCACTGACATTGTTGATGATCATTTATACGGCGATCAGCCTGTCGGTCATTGCCGAACCGATGGTGACTTGGTGACGGCCGCACCGGGCGCCGCCAGCGCGTTGCTCGTGGATGCCGGATGCCTCCGCTTGTTGACTCGAACAACTGAAGCTCGCCGCCGCATTCGGGTCGCGGCTGCCGACGTAGCTCGCGTATGCCGGAAATTTGCACATCGGCCGGGTCTGCGGCGGCTTGCCGCCAGCATCGAGCTTCGTATGGACGATGCCCTGGCGCGATGGCGCGATGCCTTGCTCGGTCCAGGTCACCAGCGCCTTCATCAGGTCGACACGATCGGGGCCGGTGCCGCCTGCGCAGTGGCCGACGCCCGGCGCGAGAAACAATTCCACGCTGTCGTCAGCCGCCGCCTGGCCCATTTTTTTCACCACTTCCCCGTAATACCGCGCGGTATCGCGCGCGCTCACCGCGGTGTCCTGCTGGCCGTTCCACAGGATATGCCCGCGGTGGTTGGGGCATATCCCCCAATGTATGACGCCCGCTGCACCGGTCCGGGTTCGGGCGGGAACGCCGGACATGGCGCGCGCCGGTGATCCACCACGGCGCGCGTTCAAGGTCGTGCCCGCAGGCAAGTAAACTCTGGTTCGAGCCGCGTTTCCGTCCTTGCAGCGCGGCTGCGGGTCTGCAAGTCGCGCCGGCTTCCACCTGGCCCAGGCCCCGTGATCCAAGGTTGATGCGAAAGGCGTTTTCGATGACCGTTCAATACATGCAAGCCATCACCGAGCGCTACAAGGCGATCGGCTACACCCCGTATCGCTGGTTTCAGGCCGACGATGCGCCGGCATGGACGCCGCCGGCCAAGCGCCTGGCGGACGCGCGCATTGGCGTGCTGTCTACCTCCGGCGCCTATGCGCTGGGGCAGGTGGCATATCACTACAAGGACGATACCTCGATCCGCAGCATTGCCTCGTCGACGTCGCCACGCGACCTGCGGTTCTCGCACGTGACCGAAAACTACCTGGTCGGCGCGCGCCGCGACCCGGAGTGCCTGCTGCCACTGACGGCGCTGCGAAGACTGGTGGCCGAAGGATTCATCGGTAGCCTGGCCGATCGGGTGTTCTCCTGCATGGGCGGGGTGTATTCGCAACGTCGTGTGCGTGAGGAGATCGCACCGGCGCTGCTGGCGGCATTTCGTGAACAGAAGGTCGATTGCGCGCTGCTGGTCGCGATGTGACCGGTCTGCCACCAGACCGTGTGTCTGGTTGCCCGCTACCTCGAAGCGCACGGATTGCCGACCATGTGCCTGGGCAGCGCCCTCGATATTCTCGCGGCCGGCCGTGCGCCGCGCGTCACCTTTGTCGACTACCCCCTGGGGCATACCAGCGGCAAGCCGTTCGATGCGGCAGACCAGCTCGGGATCGCGCGCGCAGCGCTCGATGGCCTGGAGAGCATGACACGGGCAGAGGAGATCCGGCAGCTGCCCAACCAGTGGGATGCCCTCGGGCATTGGCGGGCGGACGCGATGCGCGCCGACCGCGGCGACACGCGCCAGCCGCGCGACGAGACGCCGCAATTCCAGCATGCTGCCGATCGTGAAGCGGCGCACGCCAGCGGGGCCCTGCGTGCCTGAGTGACCACGGGTGCAGTGCCCTTTGACCCATCACCTGAATCGAACCATCGGGAGTTCGCCATGACCACCACGCCAGCCACGCAGCCCGCCCGCATCGCGGTACTCGGCAGCGGCACCCGCACGCCGGTGATGCCGCCGCATCTGCTTGAACTCGGCAATTCCGCAGCCGTCCCCGAGCTGATCAATTCGCGGCTGGCGGCGTTCGCCGGCAATCCCTATGACCGCCTGGTGGTGGATCTGGCCTATGTCGAGATGGCGCAGCGCGCCGAAGCAGCCGGCTGTGCCGCGATTTTCATCAACACCTATGCCGACTACGGCATCGCGGCGATGCGCGCTGCGGTGTCGATTCCGGTGGTCGGCGCCGGCGAGGCGGCGATGACGGTTGCGGCTGACGGCGGGCGCAGGTACTCGATCGTGACGGTCTGGCCGCCGTCGATGCAGTTCATTTACGACGAGCGCACACGGGCGGTGGCAGCCGGCGCCGCCTGCCTGCGGCTGCGGCATGTGTCGGCCGAGGAGGAATTGCTGCGGCTGGGTACCGCGGAAGGCGTGCAGGAGCGCATGGCGCGGCACGAGGATGCGATCGTCCTCAGGATCGTGCGCGAATGCGAGCGCGCGATTCGCGACGACAGCGCGCAGGCGATCGTCCTGGGGTGCACCTGCATGGCGCCGGTGGGGCCGCAGGTTGCGGCGGCTCTCGGCGTTCCGGTGATTGAAGGCTCGCGCGTCGGCTACCTTGCGGCCGTCGCGGCGGCGCGGGCGCCGGCGGCTGCGCTCGCCCTTCCGCGCACCGGGCGCGCCACGCTGATTCCCGCGATCGTCGACGCTTATGTCGACGGTGCCACTGGCGCGCGGGCGTTGACTGCCCCCGCCGAATGCCCGGTTTGTGTTTTCTGAGTGGCCATCCCGCGCGAGTGCTTCAGCGGTGGCAATTGACGTGCGCCCTCAGATACCGAACAGGGTCGCGGCAGTCTTGCCCAACACCCATTCCTTCTGCGCCTCGGTGATACCCGAGTCGTCGACGATCGCCAGCGACCGGGTGTAGATGTCGGCCGGCGTCTTGAGCGCGGCCCAGGTCTGTTCCCAGTCGGTGCCGAAGATCACGCGGTCAGCGCCGATCTCGGCCACCGCGCGGGCGACATGCGCCGGTTTGCTCTGCACCGTGTCGAGGTAAACGTTGTCGTGCTTGAAAGCGATCAACAGGCACATCTCGAACAGTGCGTCGTAGCCGCGGCCCATCTTGGTGATGATGAACGGCACTTCGGGAAAGCGTTCCGCGAGGTCGTCGACGAAGGTCGGCACGCCGTGGTAGATCGGGGTGCCGAATTGGGTCCATGCGGTCTGGAACATGATTGGCATGCGATGGCGGGCGAGAATCTCCAGCAAGGGCACCAGGTCCTGCGCGATTTTCTCCGGCGCCGATTCCGCGCTGAAGCGCGAGACGCGGATCTCGCCCATACCCTTGAGACCCAGGTCCCTGACCCAATAGTCCATGCTGCGACCGAGTTCGGTGTAGTCGAGCGCGTCCTGCTGGCCCGATATGCGGGTGTTGTAGATCGGCCTGAAGAGGCCGGTAAAGCGATCGGGGTGCTTGCGTACCGCCTGCGCCACCGCCTCGTTGGTGCCGATGCCGCGCGACTGGATGATCGCGCGGTCGATCCCCGCCTTGTCCATTTCGCCGAGCATCTCGTCGGTCAGGTCGTCGGTGCCCTTGAGCATCTGCTGGAACAATGCCGGGTTGCGGCGCCGCAGCAGGACCGGATCGCGCACCGTCTTGATGTGATTGCTCAAATCCAGCCCGCGGTTGCCGAACGGATGGGTATGGGCGTCGATGATCGGGTACTTGCGCCGCGCTTGCGTGCCGGACGTTTGCGCCGTTGAAGGGATGGTCATGCGAACTCCGGGGGGTTAGGGCAGCGCAGCAGTATCGAAGCCGCGTTCACGCGTGTCAAGACAATCGCGCGCGCTGCCTGACGGCCGCTCCCGCAGGTTCGGGTTGCGGCGCCGGCGCGGATGCGACTTCGCGCTAAACTGGAACACTGAAAGCTACACCGCACGCACCAATCCAGACCTCACTCCACTCAACTTTCAAACCTCTTCGCGCGAGCCCATCCAGATGAAATTCAAACCTCTTGGTCGAACCGGTGTCCAGGTTTCCGAACTGTGTTTCGGCACCATGTCGTTCGGTGGCGACGCTGACGAAGCGACGTCGGCCGCGATGTACAAGGCCTGCCGCGATGACGGCATCAACTTCTTCGACTGCGCCGACCAGTACAACAAGGGGCGCGCCGAAGAGATCCTCGGCAACCTGATGCAGGGCCATCGCGACGACCTGGTCATCACCACCAAATGCTACAACCCGGCCGGCGACGACATCAACGCGCGCGGTACCTCGCGGCGCCATGTGGTGCGCGCCATCGAGGCGAGCTTGAAGCGCCTCAAGACCGATCGTGTCGACGTGCTGTTTCTGCATCAGTTCGACAAACGCACGCCGATCGAGGAATCGATACGCGCCCTGGAAGACGTGGTGCGCTCCGGCAAGGCGCTGTATCCGGCGGTCAGCAACTATGCGGCCTGGCAGGTGCAGTGCGCACTCGGCATCCAGGAGCGCAACAACTGGTCGCGCATCGCGCTGATCCAGCCGATGTACAACCTGGTCAAGCGCCAGGCCGAGGTCGAAATCCTGCCGATGGCCCAGGCCAACGGTGTCGGCGTCATTCCCTACAGCCCGGGAGCGGCCGGGCTGTTGTCCGGCAAGTACTCAGGGCAGGCCACCGGCCGCCTGAAGAGCAACAAGATGTACGAAACCCGTTACGGCGAAGAGTGGGTCGCCGAAGTCGCGGAAAAATTCGTCGCCTTCTGCAAGGCGCGTGGCAGCAATCCGGTTGCCACCGCGGTGGCCTGGGTCGGCGCCCACCCGGCGGTGACCGCGCCGATCATCGGTGCGCGCAACGTCGAGCAGTTGCGCGATTCGCTGGCCGCGGTCAAGGTCGAGATGCCGCCGGTCCTGCGTGCCGAGATTGCAGCCCTGTCGCGCACGCCGCCGCCGGCGACCGACCGGCTCGAGGAAATCAAGCCTGGGCGCGCGTAAGCCGCAGCCGCGGATGCGCATTGTCGACATGATGATCGAGCAATTGCCGGCACCGGTTCGATCGACATGAGTGCCGACGAAGCAGTACCGGAAAGCGTGCGGCGCTGGGTCAACGAGGCCAGCCGCATCGTGGTGCTGACCGGCGCCGGCATCTCGACCGAGTCGGGCATTCCCGACTTTCGCGGGCCGCAAGGCGTGTGGACCAGGAATCCGCAGGCCGAGAAGCTGTCCAACATCCATTACTACATTAGCGACCCCGAGGTGCGCAAGGCCGCGTGGTTGTCGCGGATGGAACATCCGGCATGGTTGGCCAAGCCGAATGCCGGGCACCAGGCGCTGGTGACGCTGGAACAGCGCGGCAAACTGCATGCGCTGATCACCCAGAATATTGATGAATTGCACCAGAAGGCCGGCAACTCGCCGGAACTGGTGATCGAAGTGCACGGTACGGTGTGCAAGGTGGTATGCATGGAATGCGGCATGACCGCACCGATGCAGGCAGCCCTGGACCGGGTGCTGGCCGGCGAGCCCGATCCGCCGTGCCGCGACTGCGGCGGCATCCTCAAGAGTGCCACCATCTCATTTGGCCAGAATCTGGTGCCGGAGGTCATCGCGCGCGCATTGCGCTGCGCCGGCGAGGCCGACCTGTTCTTTTCCATCGGCACCAGCCTGCAGGTGTATCCGATCGCCGGTGCGGTCGAAGTGGCGAAGAATGCCGGGGCAAGACTGGTGATCCTGAACGCCCAGGAAACGCCGTTCGATGATCTCGCCGACGCGGTGTTCCGCGATCCGATCGGTACGGTATTGCCAAGCCTGGTGTGCTGAGGGTGAACCAGGTCGCCTGCGCGGGACGTGGCTGCAAGGCTGGCAGGCAACCGATCACCGGCGGCGCAAGCCGCCAACCGCAAACGTTCGCGCTCTACCGGAGATTCTTTCAAATGTTCCATCGCCTGCCTGCACTGTTGCTTGCGCTGTTGTTGATCACCGGGGCGCATGCGCAAAGCTGGCCAACCAAGGCGTTGCGCATCATCGTGCCGTTCGCCCCCGGTGGCTCGACCGACATTTTTGCGCGCCTGCTGGGCGAGCGCATGGCGGCCGTTCTCGGACAGTCGGTGGTCATCGACAATCGCGCCGGTGCGGCCGGCAATATCGGGGCTGACGCGGTGGCCAAAGCCGCGCCCGACGGCTACACGTTGCTGATGGCGACCACCGGCGTGATGTCGATCAATCAGGCCCTGTACAAGAACATGCCCTACGACGCCGGGCGCGATCTCGATCCTGTCGTGTTCGTGGCCTCGATCACCAACGTGCTGATCGTGTCTGCAGAATCGCCCCTGAAGAGCGCCGCCGAGGTGCTGGCGGTGGCCAGGCAGTCGCCGGGCAAGCTGAGTTTCGCCTCCTCCGGCGCCGGGTCATCGACCCACATGTCGGCCGAGTTGTTCAAGGCGATGGCCGGCGTGGATCTGCTGCATGTGCCTTACAAGGGCAGCGGGCCGGCAATGCTTGACCTGATCGCCGGCCGGGTGTCGCTGATGTTCGAGAACATGCCGGGCGCGGTGCCGCACATGAAAGCCGGCAAGGTGCGCGCATTGGCGCAAACCGGCGAGAAGCGCAGCCCCGCCTTGCCCGAGATTCCGACGGTGGCCGAGGCCGGTGTGGCCGGCTACGAGTCGCTCTCGTGGAGCGGCATTGCACTGCCGGCAGGGGCGCCCAAGGAGGTGATCGCGCGCCTGAACCGCGAGATCAACACCATTCTGGCGCAGCCCGACATGCGACTAAAACTGGCCGAACAGGGCGCGGAGGCGGTGGGCGGTTCGCCTGAATCTTTTGCGCGGCACGTGCGGCAGGAACGCGACAAGTGGGCAGGCGTGGTGCGTGCCGCCGGCATCGTCGTCAACTGAGCATGGCCTTTCTCTCGTCGCGCGCTGCGCGTGCACGGCTCACCGCATCGGCGCAGGCCACGCAGCGGGTGCGCGAACTGCGTGCCGCCGGCGTCGATATCGTCTCGCTGACCCAGGGTGAGCCGGATTTCAATACCCCCGATCACGTGATCGATGCGGCGCACCGCGCCATGCGCGCCGGCCATACGCACTACACGCCGGTCGACGGCACGCCCGAACTGAAAGAGGCGATCGCCGCCAAGTTCCGGCGCGAGAACGGCATTGCCTGCAAGCCGGAGAACGTGTCGGCCGGCGCCGGCGGCAAGCAGGTGCTGTACAACGCGCTGATGGCGACGCTCGGCCCCGGCGACGAAGTGCTGATCGCGGCGCCCTCGTGGATCGCCTATGCCGACATCACGCAATTCGCCGAGGGCACGCCGCGCTGGATCAGCACACGCCGCGAGGACGGATTCAAGCTGCGCCCGGAGGACCTGGAGCGCTCCATCACGCCGCGCGCCAAGTGGCTGATCCTCAATTCGCCGTCCAACCCGAGCGGCGCGGTGTACACCGCTGAGGAACTGCGCGCACTTGCCGTCGTCCTCGAGCGGCACCCCGCCCTGTGGATCATCAGCGACGACATCTACGAGCATGTGCTGTTTGACGGTCGCCCGTTTGCAACCCTGGCGGCTGTCGCGCCCGAACTTGCCATCCGCATCCTCACGGTCAACGGAGTTTCCAAGGCCTTTGCGATGACCGGCTGGCGGCTCGGCTATGCCTGCGGACCGGTCGAACTGATTCGCGCGATGGCGCGCATGCAGGGCCAGAGTTCACTCAATCCCTCGTCGGTCAGCCAGGCGGCAGCGGTGGCGGCGCTCACCGGGCCGATGGACGTGGTGATGGCGCGCTGCGCAGAGTTCCAGGCGCGCCGCGATCTCATCGTGCCGAGACTCGGATCAATTCCCGGGCTTGGCGTCACCGTGCCGCATGGCGCTTTCTACATCTACGTATCGTGCGCGGATTGGCTCGGCAGGCGCACACCGCAGGGGCGGGTACTCGAAACCGACACGCAGGTCGCCGACTATCTTCTCGAGAACGGGGTGGCGGTGCCGGGCGGGGCCGGTTACGGGCTGTCGCCGTATTTCCGTGTCTCGTTTGCGACCTCCATGGCAAATCTCGACCAAGCCTGCCGGCGCATCGACGCCGCCGGCAACGGTCTTTACTGAGGCACTGTTTCGCCGGCGGCCGGTGAAGCGGTGCGGGAACGCAGGCAATCGCCTGTGTCGGCGATTCCACTGCCGTTTTCTTCAGCCCACAAACTGCATGTCGAGATCGCCGTGCGCGTAGATCACCGCGCCGGTATCGGTCTGGGTGACGCGATGACCGGTTCCGGCCGGCGCCAGCTGGTAGTCGCCGGCGCGCAACAGCACATCGTCAAGGAACAAGTCGCCCTGCAACATCAGGCACTCCTCGTCGTGGTCATGCCGGTGCAGCGGCACCTGTGCGCCGGGCCTGGCGAAGTAGAGCAGCGCGGCCTGACCGCCGCGTTGCCACAGAACGCGGCGCTGAACGCCCGGCGCGAAATCGGCCCAGCCGGCATCGCCGTCGAGCACCGCGAACGGGCCCTCCGCCGCACCGGCAGGTTGTTCGGACTCGCGCATGAACAGCAGGGCGCCGTCCGGCGAGTAGATTGCCGGCAGGTCGTGGCCGGGCGGGCTGATCTGGTAATCGCGTTGCCGCAGTGTCGTGCCGTCGACGTCAACGCTTCCCGAGACAAGCAGCCATTCGACGTGCCGCGCCGCGCGTTGTTCGCGCGCCGCCAGGAGGTCGGGCGCCAGTCGCGCCCCGGCGGCCAGTTCGATCAGGCGTGCCCGCAGTGGTTCGCCCGGACGCCGCGGACGGTCGGTGGGCGCGCAATAAAGGGATTGCACAACAACCCCTTCACACAAGGCCTCGCGCGTGACTCGCGTCCGACGCGCAGTCGTGAGGGCGACTTCGGCGGCGTTCGACGCGATGGCACGTTCTAGCAGGCGGTTCCGGATGGCGGAAACAGCGTCATTGTGCGCGGCCGGCAACTGCCAGGCACGAATGAACGGTTCGGACAACAGCGGCGCGAATTCGCCGTCGTCGGCGTCGGCGGGCGCATTGACGGGCAATGTCGAGTTGGCAGGCGCGGTGTTCATCGGATGGGGTGGCTTCACGAAGTGCAGGTATCGGATCGGGCAATCAAGGTCAGGCTTGCAATGCCGGCGGCGCAGTCAGGGCGGGCGGCTCATGAAGGCAACGCGTCCAGGCCGCCAACGCGCAGCGCCTGGCGCAGCGTCAGCAAGGCGCGGCGGATCTGCGATTTCACCGTTCCCAGCGGCAGCGCGGTCTGGCTGGCGATTTCCTCGTGGCTCAGGCCATTGAAGAACGCCATCGCGACCAATTGACGCGGCTGTGCATTCAACATCATCAGGGCGCGATGCAGGTCGGCATGGCCGCGCGCCGCATCGAGCAGTTCGTCTGCAGCCGGGCGCGGGTCGACCGGCTCGGGCATCAGGTCGAGCTCGGTGCTTTCGTTCTGGAACCGGTGCTCGCGGCGCAGGGCGTCAATCGCCCGCGAACGTGCCATCGACAACAGCCAGGTCATCGCGCGGCCGCGCGCAGGGTCGAAGCGAACCGCCTGCCGCCACACTTGAAAGTAAGTGTCCTCGACCACCTCTTCGGCCATGCTGGGCCGGCGCACGATGCGCAGGATCATGCCGTAGACCCGCGATACCGTGGCGTCGTACAGCGCGCTCAGCGCACGCTCGTCATGCACGACCACTGCGGCGATCCATTCGTTGAGCTGCTGTTCGGTCGTGTTATCCGGCGCCACCAGGAGAACCGGCGCCAACACCGCCTGCGCCATGGTGCTGCCGTCCGGATCGAAGGCGCCCGCCGGGTTGCCGTCGTCCGCGTACTCGACGTCCGGTAGATCCGGCGCGTCGCCGGCGTCAGGCGCGTCGCCGGACTCGACTTGCGGGACCAGCGGAATCGGCGTTGCGTTCATGGCGCAGTCTCACCAGGGTTGGATACAACGGTGCTGTGGCAGGCCGGTTTGCGACGCCGGTCCCGCCTCGACGCAAGGTACGTGCCGCCAATTGCGGGGGCGCGCCCATTGTAGGGCGCAATGTACGGCCGCCGGCGGCAATCATTCAAGTACGTGGTCGGCGACCGGAACCGCGCCGCGCAGGAAGATGGTTGCGCCGTCGCGCGTGCTGATGCGGGCATGCAGCGCACCCTGGCGGGCCAGGTGATAAGCGCCGGCCTCAAGCTCGATGCTGGTGCCGACCTTGAGCGAGCCTGCCAGGACGATGCATTCCTCGTCGATCGGGTGGCGGTGCGCCGGCAGGCTGGCGCCCGGCGCCAGGCGCAGCAGGTACGACAGCACGTCGCCCTGTCGATACAGCACCTTGAGGCAGACGCCGGGAATGAAGGCCTGCCACGCGCCTTCATCCGCCGCGATGCTCAGGTGCGATTGGTCGGCGTCGGCGACCCGGTCGAGCAGGCGCCGCTTGATCGCCTTTGCCTGGCCGGGCGTGGCTTCGAGGTCAATCTGTTCAGGTGTTGGCGGGATGGCGGGAGTGTCCATTCAGCGCTTACGCGCGAATTCGCGGTTCGGATGCATCGATGTTGCGACAGCGCCACTTCCGGTGGCTGTTGACGCCGGCGGGGGGCCCACAAAGGTGCGCAAAGATGGCATCTGGTGCGGCATGCACGGCGTATTGAGTTGTATTCACCATCACACCGATCGCTCGCGGCCGTTCCTGCATGCCCGCATCACATGTTGACCTGGTCAGCCATTGGCGCACCAAGGCGCCGCGAGAACGGGTCTGGGCGGCCCTGACCGACATTGAAGGCTGGCCCGGCTGGTGGTCCTGCGTGCGCGAGGTTCGCACCCTGCGACAGGCGGGTGCCGATGGTATGGGTGGCAGGTATCGCATCACGTTTGCCACCCGGATACCGCGCTTCTGCCCGCTTGAAATCGAGATCGCCGAATCGCTACGACCGGAGTCCCTGCGTTGCCGACTGCGTGGCCGGCTGCGCGGCGAAGGGATTTGGCTGCTGCGCTCGGCGGACTGCTTTACCGATCTCACCTGCGTTTGGCGCATCGAAACGGCAACTGGCTGGATGCGCTGGCTCAAGCCAGTTTGGGTCCCGCTGTTGCGCTGGAATCACGATGCCGTGATGTGCGCAGAAGGCGCCGGACTGGCGCGCCACCTCGCCGCTTGACACGCAGCGCGGCTTCGACGGTCACTGACGTTACCGGGGCGCGTCAGCTCGCGCAAGGCGAACCGCGGGCGCCGGGTCCCAGCCAAATCGGGCCGGCGGCGCAACCGGCGGCGTCAATGCCGGTCGTTGCGCTGCCAGGTCGAATCAAGCAACGATCAATGGACCGAAGCGAGCGCCGCATTGAAGGTCGCGCTCGGGCGCATGATCGGGCCGGCCTTGTCGGGGTCGGAGACGAAATAGCCGCCGATATCCGCCGGCTTGCCCTGCACCGCGTTCAACTCGTCGACGATCTTCTTCTCGTTCTCGGCCAGGGTCTTGGCCAGCGGCGTGAAGCGCGCCTTGAGATCGGTGTCTTCGTTCTGTGCCGCCAGCGCCTGGGCCCAATACAGGGTCAGGTAGAAATGGCTGCCGCGGTTGTCCAGCTGCCCGGTCTTGGGCGACGGGCCCTTGTTGTTGTCGAGCAGCTTGCCGGTGGCTTCGTCGAGCGTCTTGGCCAGCATCATCGCTTTCTTGTTGCCGGTCTTGTAGCCCAGGTCCTCGAGCGAGACGGCGATGGCGAGGAATTCGCCCAGCGAATCCCAGCGCAGGTGGTTTTCTTCCATCAACTGCTGCACGTGCTTGGGCGCGGAGCCGCCGGCGCCGGTTTCGAACAGGCTGCCGCCGGCCATCAGCGGCACGATCGACAGCATCTTGGCGCTGGTGCCCAGTTCCATGATCGGGAACAGGTCGGTCAGGTAATCG
>JANPGJ010000425.1:0-11391 GCA_031423955.1 Burkholderiales bacterium | reverse complement strand
TTCAGCCTTGCGGGTCGACAGCACCGCGTGCAACACCTGGTTGGCCGACGACAGGCGGTTGTGCAGGTCGTCGCCTTCGGTCAACGCCGAGCGCGCGATGGAAAGCAGATCCACCGGGCCGCTGGCCAGCAGTTCGGCGAGGCCAGGCGCCAGTTCGCGGTCGCGGAAAGCCAGGCGCTCGAGGATCGCATGGTCGCGCGCGCCAAAGCGCATTTGCGCGCCGGCACCGGTGCCGAGAAACGCATGCCAGCGCACACTAGCCGCCGCCGGGCCGGACTCGATGACCACCAGCGGCGTGGCGGCCGAGATCATGCACACCAGCGGGGTCGAGACGCGCCAGCCGTGACTTGGTTCGAGTTGTACCGTACCGCTGGCGATCAGTTGTTCGGCTGCCGCTTCGTCGGCCGCCCAGCCGGCATGCAGGCAGGCGAGCACGGCGGCGTTCTGCATTGGCGGCGGTAGCAGGCGCGGGTTGGCCAGCGGCGGGCCGGAATGCAGCAGGGTGCGCTCGGGCAACCCGAGGGCGTCGCGCGCGGTCTGCACCGCCACCCAGCGCGGCACGCAGGCGGCGATCCGCGCCAGCGCGCGGGCGTTGGGGGAGTCGGGAGTCTTGGCTTGGGGTGTGGTCATCAACGACTCGCTCAAGTGCTTGACGGGACAATCAACTGGGGATTATATTCAGTTTACCAATCGGGATCCCGATTGGATTTTTCAGTCGCATTTGTCTGACCCCTGCGCTATTTGGCGGTGTTCCCATGTACCGAACTGCCCCGGAAGACCGCTCGCCGATGACTACCGTCACGCCGCTGCTGCCGGAAAAATCATCGCTTGCCGAGTCGGTGCACCGCCGCATTCGCGACGACATCTACGACTTTCGCATGATGCCGGGCGAGCGTTACTCCGAATCCGAACTGGCGAGCCGCTTCGGCGTTTCGCGCACGCCGCTGCGCCTGGCGCTGCACATGCTGGCGCGCGAAGGCTACCTGGTCAAGGGTGACGGCCATGCCGCCTGGCAGGTGCGGCCGCTCGACCTCGACTACTTCCAGGACCTGTATGACCTGCGGGTCAACCTCGAGCTGATCGCGATTCGCCGCATCTGCCAGGCCGACCCGTTTCCCGATTTTTCCGCGCAGCGTGATTTCTGGCTGCTGCCGGAGGACCAGCGCAACCTCGACGGCCAGGCGGTGGCGCTGGCCGACGAAGCCCTGCACGCGGCGTTTGTCGCCAATGCGGGCAATGCCGAGATGGTGCGCGTGCATCGCGACATCACCGAGCGCATTCGCGTCATCCGCCGGCTTGATTTCATCGAGCCGGCACGCATCGCGGCGGCGTTCGACGAGCACGCGAAGCTGCTGCGTGCCCTGTTCGCGCGCAAGACCGAACGCGCCCTGCTGCTGCTCAAGGCGCATATCGACGCATCACGCGCGGAAATCCGCCACCTGACCCTGCATCGCCTGGCCGAGGCGGCACGCATACACACACAGCCGGGCCTCCGGCACGAAAGGCAATCATGATCTACGACTTGTTGTTGCAAGGCGGCCTGGTGATCGACCCGGCCAATGGCGTCAATGCGGTGCGCGACATCGCCATCAAGGACGGCCGCATCGCCGCGCTGGCCGAAACCATCGCGCCATCGGCCGCCAAACAGGTGATCAGCGCGCGCGGCAAACTGGTCACCCCGGGGCTGATCGACAGCCACGCCCATGTGTTCGAGCATGTCACCGGCCGCTTCGGGCTGGAGGCCGACATGTGCGGCATCGATTCCGGGGTCACCACCCTGATCGACCAGGGCGGGCCCTCGTGCATGACGCTGCCGGCCTTCCGCGAGTATGTGGTCAAGGCCAAGAAATCGCGCGTGTTCACCTATCTGTCGGCCTATCTGGTGGGCGGCATGGAAGGGCACTACTACCCATCGCTCTACAAGCCGGACTGCCTGGACATCGACGCCACGGTCAAGGCGGCGGTCGAGAATCGCGACATCGTCAATGGCTTCAAGGCGCATGCCGAACTCGGCGGCTTCGCGCGCTGGGGCATCGAGGTGATGCGGATGGCGGCCGAGATCGGGCGCCAGGCGCAATTGCCCTTGTACATCCACTTCGGCCAACTGTGGCCGTTGCCGGAATCCGGCACCAATGGCGTCGATCCCGACACCATTCTCGACCAGGTGGTCGGCCTGCTCAAACCCGGCGACATCTTGGCGCATCCGTTCACCCGCCATCCGGGCGGCTTCGTCAATCGTGAAGGCCGGGTTCACGACATCGTCAAGAAAGCGATGGCGATGGGCCTGAAGGTCGATGTCGGCCATGGCTCGCATTTCAGCTACAAGATGGCGCGCATCGCGCTCGACGCCGGCATCGTGCCCGATACCCTGGGCGCCGACATGCACGGCTACAACACCACGGTGCCGAAGCCGAAAGCACCCGGCACACCCGACTCGCACCCGGACACGGAGCATATGTTCTTCGGCGCGGTCAAGTTCTCGATGGTGTCGGCGATGACCGCGATGCTGGCGCTCAAGCTGCCGATCGAGCATGTGGTGGCGATGGCCACCTGCAATACGCAAAAGGTGCTCGGCCTGCCGGGCGACTACGGGCACTTAGGCATCGGCGCGCTGGCCGATGTGTCGGTGCTCAACGACGAGCGCGGCCGTTTCGTGCTGCAGGATAACGAGGGCACGCAGCTGGTGGCCGACCGTCTCCTGACCCCGGCGTTCTGCATTCTCGGCGGCGTGCGCCACGACGCGGTGGCGCCGATCCTGCCGCAGGTGCAGGCCGCATGAACCAGAGCGATGTAAGGCACCTGGCCGGCGGCATTGGCGCCCAGGGCGTCGGCGCCAGCGTGCCGCGCAAGGAGGACCGGCGGCTGATGGCCGGGCAGGGCCAGTTCGTCGGCGACCTGCGACTGGCCGGCATGTGGGACGTGGCGTTCGCGCGTTCGCCGATCGCGCATGGCGTGTTGGGCGCGATTGAAAAGCCGGCGGGGCGTGAGGCCGCGGTGTTCACCATGGACGACTTGGCCGGAGTCAAGCCGATTCGCGCGGTTTCCAGCCTGAAGGGTTTCAAGGCCTCCGACCAGTGGCCGCTGGCGCGCGGCAAGGTGCGCCAGGTGGGCGAATTGATCGCCGCTTGCATAGCGCCCAGCCGTGCCCAGGCCGAAGACCTGGCGCAGATGGTGTATGCCGACATCGAGGAATTGCCGGCGGTGGTCGACATGCGCGATGCAAGGCAGGCGCCGCCCGCCCTGGTGCATGAGGAATGGGGCGACAACCTGTTTCTAGAATCCTTTGTCGATGACGATATCGCTTCGCTTTCGAACGCGCCGATCAAGATCACGCGCCACATCCGCACCGCGCGCCAGTGCATGTCGCCGCTCGAAGGGCGCGGCGTGGTGTGCCAGTGGGATTCGCGCCTGGATCAGTTGACCATGTGGTCCTCGGCCCAGATGGTGCATGTGAATCGCCAGGGCCTGGCGGAATGCCTGGGGCTGGACCAGGGGCAGATCCGCGTGATCGCGCCGGATGTCGGCGGCGGCTTCGGCTACAAGGGCATCCTGTTGCCCGAGGAGATCGTGCTGGCTTACCTGACGATGAAGCTCAAGCGGCCGCTGCGCTGGATCGAGGATCGGCGCGAACAGTTGATCGCCAACGCCAACTGCCGCGAGCACGATTACGACATCACCGTCTATGCCGAGCGTGACGGCCGCCTGCTGGGCATCGATTGCGAGGCGACGGTCGATTCGGGCGCCTATTCCTCGTATCCGTTTTCCGCCTGTCTTGAAGCCGCGCAGGTCACCTCCATCCTGCCCGGGCCTTACAAGATGGAGCGCTTTCGCTGCAAGACCTGGGCTACGGCCACCAACAAGCCGCCCAGCCTGCCGTATCGCGGGGTGGCGCGCACCGGCGTGTGCTTCGCGCTTGAGCTGATGGTCGATGCGATCGGCCGCGCCGCCGGCATCGAGCCGATCGATGTGCGCCTGCGCAATGTGGTGCAGCCCGACGAAATGCCCTACGACAACATCACCAAAAAACATTTCGACAGCGGCGACTATCCGCGCGTGCTCGAGATGGCGCGCCAGGCGATCGGGCTGGAGGCGGTGCGCAAGCGGCAAAAGGCCGGCGAGGCTGACGGTCGGTGCATCGGCGTCGGCTTCGCGGTGTTTTGCGAGCAGGCCGCGCACGGCACCAGTGTTTACTTCGGCTGGGGCGTGCCGATCGTGCCGGGCCATGAGCAATGCCGCGCGCGGCTCACCGCAGACGGCGTGCTGGAACTGGCCATCGGCGCCCACTCGCATGGGCAGGGCATGGAAACCACCATGGCGCAGGTGGCCAACCAGGTGCTGGGCATCGCGGTTGCCAAAGTACGGCTGTCGCACGGCGACACCGACAAGTCACCGTTTTCCACCGGCACCTGGGGCTCGCGCTCGATGGTGATGAGCGGCGGCGCGGTCGCCGCCGCATGCAAGGAAATGGCCAAGCGGGTGCGCCAGATCGCCGCCAAGCTGCTCGACTGCGATATGGCCCTGATCCGCCTGTCGGGTGGCCAGGTGTTCGAAGGCGACACCGCGCGCATGTCGCTGGCCGACATCGCCCATGTGTGGCACCGCGCGCCGCAATTGCTGCCGGCCGACATCGATCCGGCCGGGCTGGAGGTGATCGCCGGTTACAAGGCCGGGCGCGACACCGGCACCTTTTCCTATGCCTGCCATGCGGTGGTGGTGGCGGTCGATCCCGAACTCGGTGCGGTCGAGATCCTCGACTACGCGATTGCAGAAGATGGCGGCGTGCTGGTCAACCCGATGGTGGTCGACGGCCAGATCATCGGCGGCACCGCTCAAGGCATCGGCACCGCCCTGTATGAAGAAATGCCGTTCGATGAAAACGGCCAGCCGCTGGCCTCCACCCTGGCCGACTACATGCTGCCGGGGGCGCCCGAGGTACCGTCGATCCGCATCGGCCACATCGAAACCCCGTCGCCCTATACCGAGTTCGGGCAGAAAGGCATCGGCGAGGGCGGCGCGATCGCCCCGCCGGCGGCGATTGCCAACGCAATCAACGATGCCCTGCATGACATGGGCGTGGAGATCACCGAAAGTCCGATGAGTCCCAGACGCCTGCTGGCGGCGATCGCCGCGGCGCGTGCCGGAGGCAAAGCATGAAAGCTGCAGCCTTCGACTACACACGGCCGGCCACGGTGGCCGAGGCGTGGGCGCAACTGGTGGCCAGTGGCGGCATGGCCAAGCCGATGTCCGGCGGCCAGTCGTTCGGGCCGATGCTCAACCTGCGCCTGGCGCAGCCGGCGTCGGTGGTCGACTTGAACGCGATCGCCGGCTTCAACAGCGTGCGCGACGAAGGCAACGCCGTGGTCATCGGCGCCGGTGTCACCCATGCCGCGATCGAAGACGGGCGTATCGCCGACCCGACACAAGGCTTGCTGCCGCATGTCGCGGCCAATATCGCCTATCGCGCGGTGCGCAATCGCGGCACGCTGGGCGGCAGTCTCGCCCATGCCGACCCCGCGGCCGACTGGGTCAACACCATGTTGCTGCTGGACGCTGTGTACCTGATCGAGGGCCCAAGCGGTCGGCGCGAAGTCGCTGCAGGCGATTTCATGCAGGCGGCATTCAGCACCGCGCTTGCGGACGACGAAATCCTCACCGGTGTGCGGATCGCCAAGTGCGGGCCGGGCACGAAATTCGGCTATTACAAGTTCTGCCGCAAGGTGGGCGAATTCGCCGAGGCGATCGGCGCGGTGTTGCTCGACCCGTCGCGCGGCGTGCGCCGAGCGGTCATCGGCGCCACCGCCGGGGCGCCGCACCTGGTGCAGAACATCGCTGCAGTGCTGGCCGGCGACGCTGCCGCGATCGCCGCCGAAGTGCGCGCCGCCGGCTGCGACGAACCCTATGAATTCCAAACGCATGCCGTGGCCTTGAAGCGCGCGGTGGCACAGACCAAGGCATGAAGACCATCAATCTCACCATCAACGGCCAACCGGTCTCGGCCGCGGTCGAGCCGCGCACCCATCTGGCCGATTTTCTGCGCGAGCACGAGGGCCTGACCGGCACCCACCTCGGCTGCGAGCATGGCGTCTGCGGCGCCTGCACCATCGAATTGGACGGTGCACCGGCGCGATCCTGCATCCAGTTCGCGGTGCGCTGCGAAGGCGTGTCGGTACGCACCATCGAGGGTTTCGATGACGACGAAGTGATGACGCAACTGCGTGCCGCGTTCAGCGCCGAGCATGCCCTGCAGTGCGGCTATTGCACGCCGGGCATGTTGGTCACAGCGCGCGACATCGTCAAGCGCCTGCCGCATCTGGTGAAGGATTCCGACGAAGCGCGCATCCGTATCGAACTTGCCGGCAACCTTTGCCGCTGCACCGGCTACCAGGGCATCGTGCGCGCGATCCAGCGCGTATTGCGCGAGCGCAGCGCGGCGCCGGGTGCGGCTTGAGAAATCCTGCGCCCTGCGGTTCGCCCGGCGCACAGGCCGGGTCGGACATGCCGTGCCCTGTCGCCTCACGACGGGCTTGCCGGTGAAACGGGTCGCCCCATGAGCCTCATCGCCAACGCCCGCATGTATTCGGTCACGCCGGCCTCGAAGGCGGCATGGACGCAGCTATTCAGTTGGGTACTGGCGCGCTCGCAGGTCGATGCGCATCTGATCGCGCACGATCCGCCCAACGTCTTGTCCGACCTGTGGGCGCGTGGCGATCTGGCGGCGGTGATGATGTGCGGCCTGCCTTTGTCGCGCCGCGCGATAGAACCGGTGATCCTGGCGCAGCCGCTGCCGTCGCTGCCGCGCTATGGCGGTCGCGCGGTGTATTGCACCGACATTGTGGTCGGCGCGAATTCGTCTTTCAAAACTCTCGAAGATACCTTTGGCCAGCGCGCCGGCTATACGCTCAAGGATTCGCAGTCGGGCTACTACGCGTTCCGGCACCACCTGTTGACGCAGCATCAGGGCAATTCGCAACCCTACGCCAGCATCACCGGCGGGCTGGTGAATGCGCGCGGCATCATCAAGGCGATTGCCGACAATCGCATCGATGTCGGCCCGCTCGACGGTTACGTGCACGACCTGATTCGCCATACCGAGCCGGAATATGCCGCGCAGGTGCGCATCGTCGCCACTACCGACCCGACGCCGATGCCGGCGATCATCGCCACCGCTGCCCTGCGCGACGATGAGGTGCAGCGACTGCGTGCAACCTTCAAGGCGTCGATCACGACCCCCGAGCTTGCGGCAGCGAGAGCGGCGTTGTTGCTCGCCGACTTCGTGGTGCCGGATGCTGCGGTCTTTTCGATGCAGCGCGAGCGTGCCGCGCTGGTCGATGCCACGCCGGAGTGGCCATGATCGCCTGCGTGCAGGCGTCCGATCGTCCAGGCTTCGAGCTGCGGGCAAGCATGCCAGCGACACAATGGCTTCTTCGCTTGCGCCAGGGTGATCGGCGCATGGTCGGGAACTGATACAGAAGCATCAATCAATCACGGGGAACTGGCGCCATGCCGAAAAAACTCAGCGACGCACAGGTGGCGCAATTCCGCACTGAAGGCTACGTGTATCCGTTCCGCGCGGTCGACGCCGCCACCGCGCTCGACTATCGCCAGCGCATCGAGGCCTATGAAGAAATGGCCGGTTTCGATGCCAACCGCACGCTCAAGATAAAGGGCTACCTGGCCTTTCCGTGGCTGGCGGAGCTGGCCAGGAACCCGGCGATTCTCGACGCCGTCGAAGACATCATCGGGCCCAATATCATGCTGTTTGGAGCCTCGATCTTCGCCAAGAACGGGCGCGATCCGCGCTACGTATCGTGGCACCAGGACTCGGCTTATTTCGGCCTCGATCCGCATGAGGAAGTCACCGCATGGGTGGGCTTCACCGAGAGCACGATCGAAAAGGGCTGCCTGAAGGTGATGCCCCGCACCCACCTCGGCCCGGATTTGCGACACAACGAGACCTATGCCAAGGACAACATGCTGGCCAAGGGGCAAAGCATCGAAGGGCTCGACGAGTCGAAGGCGGTGTCGTTGGAGCTTCTAGCCGGGGAGTTTTCGCTGCATCACGAGCGCACCGCGCATGGCTCCGGCCCGAATCGCGCGCAGGACCGTCGCATTGGCTTCGCGTTTTTCTACATTCCCACTCATGTGCGCTCGCTGATCGGGCGCCGCCAAGCCACTTTGGTGCGGGGCGTCGATGCCTACGGTCATTGGGATACCGACAATCTGCCACGCCATGATCTCGACCCGCTTTCAATGGCGCAATTGACGAACGCCTGGGGCCAATACAAGGATGGCGAGGTCAAGCAGGCTGCCGACATGGCGGTGGAATAGTGGCGCGCGCTCCGTGGCACCTCGACGCTTGTCAGGCCTTGCCCCTGCTTTCCACAGATGTGTGCGCTGATTCTGCGAACGGGTTACTTGCATGACCACGCGCATCGAATACGGCATTCCCACCGACAAGGAAGCGATCCAGCTGCGGCTTGGCATTGCGCGCGGTTTTTTTCGCGACCAGGGCCTGGACCTCTCGCTCAAGGTGGTGTTTGGCGGGCCCGAGATCGCCTCGCGCTACGATTCAGGCGCGTTGAAAATCGGTGAACTCGGGTCGCCACCGGCCACCACGGCGCTGGCCAAGGGTGCGCGTTTCCGGATTGTCGCCAGCAGCGTGCGCCGGCGCGCCTTGCAGTACCTGGTGGCGCATCCGTCGATCAACGGTTGGGATGATCTGCGCGGCAAGACCGTCGCGGCGCTGTCGATCGGCAGTTGCAGCTACTGGTTCATGCGGACCGTTCTTAGCCATCACGGGCTGGACCCGGATCGCGATGTCAAGCTGGTCGGTCTCGGCGCGCGCTACCCGCAGGTGACCGAACTGTTCGATGCCGGTGAAGTGCAGGCGGCGGTGCTGTCGGAGCCGAACATCTCGATCGGCGAAGACGGCGGCCACTATCGCGTGATGCAGGGCCTGACCGACCCGGAGTTCTGCCCGACCATGCAGTGGAGCGTGATCGTGGCCAACAACGAGGTCATCGAGCAAGACCCGGAACTGGTGTGCGCGGTGCTGCGCGGCTGCGTCCATAGCTACCGCCATGCGGCCGCGCATCCGGACGATCTGGCCGCGTTCGGTGCCGCGTACTTCGGCATCGCGCGGTCGACCATGGAAAAGTCGATCCAGCGTGAATCGGCGGATCTGCATAACGAAGGCGAGATCGACATGCCGGGCTTGCGCCAGGCGATCGCCCTGCAACAGCGCCTCGGCGCATTCACCCTGACGCTCGATGCCAACAGTATCGTCGATCAGCGTTTCCTGCCGGGGCCGTCGTTCGCGCCGGGCAGAGGCTGAGCGTCACGCGTCCACAGAACCTGGGAGTCAAGTATCTTGATGCAATCAATCGACGTGATCCGGATTGTTCGCGCCGCGCTGGCCGGCCTGTTGCTCGCGCTCACCGCCGCCTGGCCAAGCCTGGCCGCGGCGCAGGCCTGGCCGGCACGGACCATGCGCATGATCGTTCCCGGCGCACCCGGCACCAGCCCCGACATTCTGGCGCGCATAATCGCGCAATACCTCACACCGCGCCTGGGGCAGCAGATCGTCATCGTCAACCAGCCCGGCGGCGGCGGCAACATCGGCCACGGCGCCGCAGCCAAGGCGGCGCCCGACGGTTACACCATGCTGGTGACCAGCGATCAGCTGTCGATCAACCAGAGCCTGTTCCGCGACCTGCCTTTCCACGCGGTCGACAGCTTCATCCCGGTGGTGCAGGCGATCGTGTCGCCGCAGGTGCTGATCGTCACGCCGAGCTTTCCGGCGCGCGATGTCGCCGGGCTGATCGATTACGCCCGTGCCAATCCGGGCAAGCTCAATTTCGCGTCGCCGCAGATCGGCACCGTCGGCCACCTAGCCGGGGAACTGCTCAAGGCCGGGCAAAAGCTCGACATGGTGCACATCCCGTTTCAGGGCGCGACCGCCGCGATCAAGGAAGTGATGGCCGGCCAGGTGCAGATGATGTTCGTCACCCTGCCGCCGGCGGTAGGCCAGATCCAGGCGGGCACGGTGCGGGCGCTGGCAATGAGCACGCCGACGCGCAACCCGGGGTTTCCCAACGTGCCGACGATGAAGGAGCTTGGCTTCCCGGAATTTGATTTCGGCGCCTGGCAAGGCGTGTTCCTGCCAGCCGCGACACCTATCGAGATCGTGACCCGGCTCAATAATGAGATCAACGCCGTGCTGCGCGACCCGGAGGCGAGCGCCGCGCTGCAGCGTGCCGGGTTCACCCCGGTCGGTGGCACGCCGCAGCAGTTTCGCGAGCTGGTGGCGAGCACCATCGACAAATGGGGCAAGGTGGTGCGTGACGCCCGCCTCAAGGTCGAATAGAGCGCGAAGTACTGCCTCTAGTGGCTGGCTGATGGTGGCTCGGCGGTGCAGTTTGGTCAATAGGAACAGTGTGCGCCGTGCCTCGACCAGGATTCATTGATTTCATTTTCTACCGGCAATTTTGGTCGGGCTGATTTTTTATTGTGGAGGTATTCATGAAGTTGTTTCGCCGGCTTTCCTTGAATGCGCTTGCGATAGTCGTTGCGCTTGGCGCCGTGTCTGTCATGGCACAGACTTATCCCGCGCGCCCGGTCAGGATCATCGTGCCGTTCGGCCCCGGTGGCGCCGCCGATTCCCTGCCGCGCCTGGTCGGCACCAAACTGGCCGAGCTCTGGGGCCAGCCGGTGGTGATCGAAAACCGCACTGGCGCAGCCGGCAACATCGGCATGGAGGCCGCTGCACGCGCAGCGCCCGACGGCTATACGCTGGTGTCGGCACCGGTCGGCAACCTGGCGGTCAATCCGCACCTGTACCCGAATTTCCAGCTCGACGTTTTCAAGGAACTGAGCCCGATCACGCTCGTGGCGTCGGTGCAGAACGTGCTGGTGGTCAATGCAAGCGTGCCTGCCGCGACGCTCGCCGAACTGATCGCGCTTCTGAAGCAGAAGCCGGGTAGCTTGAGCTTCGCTTCCGGCGGCAATGGCACCCAGGCGCACCTGGGTGGCGAGATCCTGAAATCGATGGCGGGCGTTGACATGGCGCATATCGCCTACAAGGGCGTGGGCGATGCGGTGCGCGACGTGCTGGGCGGGCATGCGCAGGTGATGGTGGCGCAACTGCCTTCGGTGCTGGCGCATATCCAGAGCGGCAAGCTGCGCGCTTTAGGCGTGGCGGCGGCCAGGCGCACCAGCGTGTTGCCAGCGCTGCCCACCATCAACGAGGCCGGCGGCTTCAACGGATTCGAAGCGGTGTCCTGGTATGCATTGATGGCCCCGGCTGGCCTGCCGCGGCCGATCGCCGAGCGCATACAGGCCGACGTTGCGCGCGCCCTTGCCATGCCCGACGTGCGCGAAAAGCTGCTGGCT
>JANPGJ010000424.1:0-2451 GCA_031423955.1 Burkholderiales bacterium | reverse complement strand
TCAGCGGCGATGAACACCGCATGCACCCCAGGTGCGGCGAGGGCGGCGCGAACGTCGACCCTGGCCAGGCGCGCATGGGCGTGCGGGCTGCGCACGAACACCGCATGCAGCATGCCGTCGTGGCAAACGTCATGCACGTATTGGCCGCGGCCGGTGATCAGGCGCAGGTCTTCGACTCGGGATGGGGTGATCGGAGAGTGCGGATGCGATGTTGCGGACATTGGTCTCAGCGGGAAAGAGGCGGTGCCACGTCAAGCTGGGTGCGGCGCGGTTGGTAGATGCGGTGCGACTACAACGCGACTGAGCGTCGCGGGCAATCGATACTTTATGAGCGATCGTTCAGTAGAAGCTTGAGCGTTTGCGCTGGCAATGCTACGTCGCCGGCACCTCAACCCGGCTCTTCCAGCCGCGGCGGCCTTCCTCGACGATGATCTGTTCATTCAACAGCCGCTCCACCGTATTGAGCCGCTCCATCACGCGGCCGATGCCGGCGTTGCCGTCTTCCTTGGCGATCCACAGCATGCGCAGGTTACGGTCGGCCCACACCGGCACGTTGCCGCGTTTCTCCCAGAGCGCGACGGTTTGCTCGTTGTTGCCGAGCAGGCGTGCGAGATTCTTCTGCGATAGCCGCAGGCCAAGCCGCACATAGCGGAATTCGCTGCCGGTAAGCCGACCCCGTTTCTTTGTCAGCGCCTTGCACACGGTACGCGCCAAGCCCTCGATATCGTCGATCACCAGTCCACGACCGTAAGCGGTGCGCTTTTCCTGATAGCCGTTTTCCAGCCAGACATTGCGCAGACCGGCATCGTTGTAGCGAATCATGATGACGCTCCTATGAGCATTGCGGTGACGACAATCACATTTGGGTGGTCGTTGCTGATCGCGGCGATGACGCCGGTTTGCGCGCCTGCGACGAAACGCTCCATCCGGCATTCAATCGACCCTTTCGACAGGTTCGGCTCGGGCGTGCGCCTGATGCGGCACTTGCGCAGGACTTCAAGCACGATGTCGGCGGGAATGTGGTGCTTGCGCATTTATGTACGGGCGCGATCGGTAAAAATCACGAGCTTGTTGTCAATCGCGGTCTTGCGAATCCGCGCTTCGAGTTGGTTGGTCGAGAGTCTGAAAACCGACATGCTGGCACCCATAGAAATTATAGGTCATTGCCTATCTACGCGTCGGCGAGGCCAAGCGCGGGCACCAGTGAGGACTGCAGGCGTACGGCCGGGTATTACCGCTTCAGGCAGCTACCGACATCCGATGCGCCCGTGCGACTACCGCAGCCTCAGCCGCACGCGCAACCTCACCGATAATCATCAGCGCCGGACTTGCAAGACCGGCAGCCGTGATCGCATCGGCTAGTTGATCAAGCCGGGCACGGCAACTGCGTTGCTGCGGCAAGGTGGCCGAAGCGATTGCCAGCGCCGGGGTGGCCGGCGACATGCCGCTGGCAATCAGGTTGGCGGTGATCGCGCCAGCGTTTGCCATGCCCATGTACACCACGATGGTCAGGCCGCTTTTCGCCAGCGCCTGCCAGTCCGGCTGCGGTGCGCCCGGCTGACGGTGCCCGGTGACCAGGGCCACGCCATGACAGGCGTCGCGATGGGTCAG
This sequence comes from Burkholderiales bacterium, assembly GCA_031423955.1. GTDB lineage: Bacteria > Pseudomonadota > Gammaproteobacteria > Burkholderiales > JAEUOS01 > JAEUOS01. The sequence continues at coordinate 840 of JANPGJ010000424.1, read as the reverse complement.
CGTCACACCCAGCGCAGCGCCGGCCGCCATCGCGCTGGTGATGCCGGGAATCGCTTCGACCTCGATGCCGTGGGCGCAGGCCGCCTGCCATTCTTCGCCGCCGCGGCCGAACAGGAACGGGTCGCCGCCCTTCAGGCGCACCACGCAATGGCCGGCGGTGGCTTCGTGCAGCATCAGGCGTTCGATGAAGGCTTGGGCGGTTGATCTGCAACCGCCGCGCTTGCCGGTCTCGACCACGCGTGCTTGCGGCCGCGCGTGAACAAGTACTGCCCGATTGACCAGGGCGTCGACCAAGATCACATCCGCCATGCCGATCACGCGCGCCGCCTTTAGGGTCAGCAACTCGGGGTCGCCCGGACCGGCGCCGACCAGCCAGATCTTGCCGGCTGCGATTGGTGTTCGTATTCGGCGCGCTGTCATGTGAGCGCCGCTTCCTTGGCCGGCGCGGCGCTTCCTTTTTGCGCCGCGGCCATGCGCTTCAGCTCCGGCAGGCAGGAACCGCAACTGGTGCCGCATTGTAGCGTGGCCTGCCAGTGCTGCAACATGGGGGTGTCTGCGCCGCAGGTGAGCACTGCGCGCCGCAGGGCGCGTTCGTCAACGCCCAGACAGTTGCAGATGGTGCGGCCGGCCGGCACCATGCCTACCGGCACGCTGTCGCTCGGGCGCAGCAGGCGCGCGGGCGGCAGGTCGAGCGCGACTCCGTCCTTGAGCCAGGCGATCAGCCAATCCTGGCCGACGGTGCTGCCCAACAGCGCGATCGCCTGCAATGTGTTTTCACTGACGGCAAGCCGGCGCGAGTGATGGCGCATTGGGTCGTCATAGCGCAATACAGCGTCACCG
>JANPGJ010000423.1:0-12805 GCA_031423955.1 Burkholderiales bacterium | reverse complement strand
CGCCTTGCCGCCCAGTTCGAGCGTCACCGGACACAGGTTTTGCGCGGCCGCGGCCATCACCGCGCGCCCGGTGGTGCCGGACCCGGTGAACAGCAGATGGTCGAACGGCAGGCGCGAGAATTCGACCCCGACACCGCCGGTCTCGTCGAAGAACTGCAGCTTCTCCGGTGGAAAGTAGGCCGCCATATGCTCGATCAGGAAGCGCGCCAGATGGCACGAGTTCTCGCTCATCTTGACCATGGCGCGGTTACCGGCGGCGAAGATGCAGGTGAGCGGGATCAGCGACAGGTTGACCGGAAAATTCCACGGCACGATCACCCCGACCACGCCCAGCGGTTGCGGGATGACGCGGTTGCTGGCGCCGAAAAAGCTGCGCAGGTCGACGCTGCGGCGCTGCGCCTTCATCCAGCCGCGCAGGTGGCTGATGGTGTGGTCGATGCCGCTGATTACCGGCACGATCTCGGCCAACAGGGTTTCATGGCGCGAGCGATGGCCGTAGTCGGCACTGATGGCGTCGCACAGCGCAATCTTGTGCTCCTGAACAAAACGCTTGAGGGTGCGCAAATCGGCGCGCCGCTCTTCAATGGTGGGAACGGGGTGCGCGAAATAGGCCTGGCGCTGCAGTGCGAGCGAGGCGCGCAGCGCGTTGCCAAGGGGATGGTCGGACAGATCCATGTTTGATTCTCCAGGCCACCGCGCTAGCGCGGCAGCAGTTCCGCCACGGCAATGCCGGCCTCGCCCTTGACGGCGTACAGCAGGTAGGTGCGGCCTTCATCTTCGAAGATCGCCGGGTCGCGCAGTTGCCGCACTTCCTCGCAAATGGCGCCGCGATACGATGGCGCCGCTGGCGCGTTGGCGCCTTCCCAGTCGAATTCCGGGCGCAGCACTTCAACCGGCTCGCCGGCTTTCCACTGCGTCCAGTCGCCGGCGAGATCGACGTCGGAGCAATAGATGCGCTCCGGCTCATCGCCGACACGGGTCCAGAACACACTCAGCGTGTCGCCGCGCCTGAGGAGCGCGGTATGGCGCTGCCGCCCTTCGAACAGGGTCGGGCCACGCTCGAAACCGGCCAGGCCATCGGCGGAGCGCAGCATGATGCCGGGCATCGCCAGGGCGTAGGTGAAGCCGGCGTGGCGGAACACGCGGAAGTACGAGGGCCCCAGCAGTTCATCGCGCGCCGCGAAGCGCAGACCGTCACCGGAGATGGCCACGCGCGAGCGCTGGGTGCGGAAAGCCGAAAGGCCGTGGTAGTACATGACGATGCGACGCTTTTCGTGATCCACATGCACGTCGGGCGAAGCGATGTGCGGGGTGGTCGCATCGGCCATCGCATCCGGAATGCCGGGCGTGCCCGGCGGCGCTGCGCCCGGCAGGTGCGCCTCGGACAGAATCTCGCGTGCATCGGCCGGCGCCACAATCGGCGCGACTGGAAACAGCGACTCCGCCAGCGTAAGCGCGCCAGGTTCGTGCATGCGCCATGGCCCTTCGACCGCATCGGCCACTGCCAGCCGGATATAGCTGCCCTTGTGGTCGGCGAAATACAGGTAGTAACGGCCCAGCGGGTTCTTCACCCAGTCGGGCACGCGAATCAGCGAAGGCCCCTGCACGTTCGCCCCCATGCGCGCATCCATGTGCGGAACGATGACCGGATTGGCGGCGCAGCGCCGCACTGAAAAGGCCGTTGCAATGGTCATGGCTTCAGTCGACTTTCAGTTTCAGGCTGCGCACCAGTTCACCCAGCCGGTCGTATTCACCACTGACCAGGCGCGCGAATTCCGCCGGCGGCGCGGCCAGCACATTCATGCCGCTTGCGCGCAGGCGTTCGATCACCGCCGGGCGGCGCAGGATCTCGTCGGTATCGCGGTGGATGCGCTCGACCACCTCGCGCGGCACGCCGACCGGCGCGAGAAAGCCCATCCACGGCGTGACCGGTTCAAAGCCCGGCACGGCTTCGCCAATGGCGGGTACCTCGGGCAACTGCGACAGCCGTTGTTTGGCCATCGCGACAATCGGTTTGACGCGGCCGGCGCGCACATGCGGCAGGAATACCGAGCTTGCATCCTGCTGCAACTGGATGCGCCCGCCGATCAGGTCGGTGGTCGCCACCACCGCGCCCTTGTAGGGCACGTGCGTGACCGTGAGCCCGGTTTTCGCCTTCAGTGCCTCCATGTTCAGGTGCGGCGCGGTGCCGCTGCCGGCCGAGCCGTAGTGCAAGAGGGCGGGATTGGCGCGGCCCAGCGCCACCAGTTCAGCCAGGGTATTGGCCTTCAGGTCGACATTGGCGACCAAGAGGCCATCCGGATAGGCGATGCCGACGATCGCCACGAAATCCTTCTTCGGGTCGTAGCCGACGCTGGGATACACATGCGGGTTGATGCCGAATGCCGCCATCGCCGAGAACAGCAGGGTGTAGCCGTCGGCCGGCGCCTTGGCCGCCATTTGCGCGCCGAGACTGCCGCCCTGCCCCGGGCGGTTGTCGACCAGCACCGACTGATTCCATTTGGCGGCCAGCTGTTCGGCGACGATGCGCGCCAGCACATCGGCCACGTTGCCGGCAGCGTAGGAGACGATCAGGCGTACCGGCTTGTCGGGGTATTGGGCATGCGCGGTATTCATGCAGAGGACAAGCGCGCCCAGCAGCGTGGCAATGCGACGGACAAGAGTCATGTTGGCGCCTCGTTTGGCGATCCGGGTTGTTGCGAACAATTTACTCCGTATCCGCCACCGTCGCGTGCAGCCACCGACGGCCGGTCATGTGATGCGCCACGCGGACATCTGTTCGCCTGCCGCCTGCCGCCATTGGTTGCGCCATGCAGGAGCCGGATCGCGCCATCCTGCTTGGCAGCGGAGAAAACAATGTTCGCGTCGAGGAATAACCGCACGGTTCAAGCGCGTCGCTTCAAGCGGTGGGAGCGCGCTTGCATCGCACCCGCGGTTTCACGGCAAGCAACTTCCCTTTTAGAAATGCGGCAAGGTCGGCCTCACCTGTGTCGAACTCGCCAACCCGCCCCTCCGGTCGGTCAATGGCCGATGCTGGCGTGTTCACGCGGTGGCACAGCGCGGCCTGTCGCGCACTCATCAACTGCCACCTGCGAACTTGCTGGTTCGCGTAGAATTCGGCGCATGTCGCTCAGGAACAGCAATCCTTACCTCAAATCGCCGGGCAATAGCAAAGCCGCGCTCCGAATGTCCGCACGGACGTCTTCCGCGGTTGAAGGCATCCGCGCGCCGTTCGACAAAAGCAAGAACACGGACCTTCCCCGGGACGCCGAAGCGTTCATTGCCTATTGGCGGCGGCGAGCCGCCGCGATACCTCGATAACGCGCAAGAACAGTTGCGCCAACGGGAAGTAGTCGCGGCCCAATGCCGCATGAATGCCGCTGATATAGCCAGCCTTTCCGCGCCCCGCCAGTGGACCGAAGTTCAGGGGTGGCAATCCCGCCTGTAACGCCATCAGTAGCGCAAGCATGCGCGCAACACGCCCATTACCCTCGCGAAAAGGGTGGATCAGTATGAGTTCGGCGTGCACCTCGGCAAGCGCATGAGCTACTGCCGCATCGTCGCCGGGCAGGCAAGGCGTAAGCCGGCGCAAGGCACCTCGTTCCAGAGCAGACATCAAACGCTCGATCAGGGGCGCATGCGCAAACTGAAAACCGCCTTTGCCGATGTTCACGCCCCGATATTCCCCTGCCCATGTGTAGATCGGCGCCAACCACAACCTGTGAAGGGTGCGCACATCGGCAGCGGTGAACCGGTGATCGACGGAATAGCGATCCAGCGCCGCCTCTTGCGCGACACCAAGCATCTGCGACTCCGCCTCGTTCATGTCGCGTACCCGCACGATACCCAGCAGATTGCGCAACACCCGGCCGCGTGAGCCCGATTGAAACTCGGTTTCCACCCCGGCTGCGTCGTATTTGCCGCTTGCCACAGGCGCACCCCGTCAGAACGGCTTGACCCCGATCAGCCACAAGTGCAGCCAGAGCACGAACACCAGGTAGCCGGCGATGCCGGCCACGATGGCGATGATGTCGCGCGAGGCACCCAGCGTGGCATATACCGTGCCCGCCGCCCGATCGCGCCGGCGCGAGGAAACATAGTCCGCCACCGCCCAGGCCAGAAACGCACCGAACAACACCACATCGCCGGTGCGGCCGTTGCAGAGCAGATGCGCGAACGCCCACACCTTCACCCCCAGCACCATCGGATGCCCGACCCGCGCCTTGATGCGGTTGCCCGGCACGTAGGCGGCGGCGATGAAAATGAAGGCGACGAGCATGAGCAGCGCAGCGACATGGTTGGTCCAGCGCGGCGGCACCCAGAGCATGCCGGGCTCGCCGCGCGACAGGCCGTAGCCATAGCAAATGAGTGCGAAGCCGGCCAGCGAGACGATGGCGTAGATACCCTTCCAGGGGTTGAGGCCGATGCGCGCGACGGTGCGGGTGCGGAAGTCGTCGGCGAAGATGCGGATGCTGTGGATGCCGAGGAACAGGATGAGGCCGAGGATGAGGTAGGTCATTGTTGCAAAATTCTCAATCAAAACAATGGTTAATGAATGCGGGCTTGAAGTTTACGAGAGTTACTCGAAAAACTAGTAAACCATGAATAACTGAGTAACTTCCCAATAAATGGGGCCGCTTTTGAAGCGCTGCGCGCGTTTTGCGCCACCCTGACCATCCGGGCTCGAAAGCCAAAGGGTCAAGCCACATTGCTCAAGAAAGTGCCCTTGCACAGTGATGTGTTCAGCGATGCATAATCTCGCGATGGCAAGGCAAAACCTCTGGACACGAACACAACTGCTGATCGCGCTTAGGCTTTACATGCGCCTTCCCTTTGGGCGCCTGCACGCAACGAATCCCGATATTCTCGATCTCGCCGCACAGATCGGGCGAACACCCGGCGCACTTGCGATGAAGGCGTGCAATTTCGCCAGTCTGGATCCAACCTTTCGCGCCACCAATCGAGCAGGACTGTCTGGCGCGAGCAACGCCGATAGGGCGCTATGGAAGGAGTTCTCCGACAATACGGAGAAAGTCGCCGCTGAAACCGAAGAACTGTTCGCGGAAATGAATCCGACGCGCGCCTCATTCGAGCTTGAGTCTATCCGCCCACCAGCCGGAGAAAGCGACAGATTGCAGGTCATTCGTGCACGGCGCGTGCAATCCTTTTTTCGATCAGCCGTGTTGACTTCCTACGGCAACCGTTGCGCGGTGACTGGGCTTGGTACAACCGAATTGCTCGTGGCAAGCCACATTATTCCGTGGAGCATCTCTGTTGAACGACGTGCCGATCCAAGGAACGGCATCTGCCTGAGCGCGTTGTTTGACCGCGCCTTTGATCGCGGATTGATGACACTGGACGAGTCTTTTCATATTGTCGTATCGAAGAAATTACTGAAGGACGCAACGGCAGCCGATTTATCGAATTCGATCACCGAGGCCCAAGGGCGGCGCATTCGATTGCCGCGCAGGTTTGTTCCGGACGATGCGTCACTTGAGCATCACCGCTCGATCACGTTTGTCGACTCGCTCCGGTAGGCAAGCATTCCGCTGGCCGGGCGGTCCGGATCAATCCAACAGCGAACAACACCAACGCTGCAAGGCGGAACGAAAAGCAGGCAGGGCCGAGTGACAGATGTTCAGCCCTGGTCGCCCCTGCTACGCCGCCGCGCCACCGCCCCCACCAACCCCAATCCCGCCAGCATCATCGCCAGCGCATCCGGTTCAGGCACCGGCGTGATCGCCAGCACTCCCAGAGTCGAGTTATTCGGTGCGAAGTCGCTGATCTGGTTGTTGTTGCCGCTTCCAACGCGCGGCCACAGGTTCCACTGGTATTGATCGAAGCTGAAACCCTTGGTCGGCAGGGCCGATGCGGCTACCGTCACCGTGATGTTGTTGCCGGCGATCGACACCGCACCAGGGGCGAGTGCTGTGCTTCCGGGAATCAGGTTGATGGTTCCACCACCAAGATTGTCGAGCGCGATGACAGCATCGAACTTCACGCCGGAGCCAACCGGCGTGGCGCCGGTGTTGAGTCTCGCTGTGCCGGTACCGCGATCGATGCCCCAGATGTACTGCGCCAAGTTGGTGCTGCCGACCGGCGCGCTCATGGTGGCGCCGAAGGTGAAGGTCGAAGAGGCCTGATCGAAAATGCTGTAGGCAAACAGCACGTCTACGTCACCTGCTTGTGGCCCCTCATAGCTGGGGATGAAATCGCCTTGCGGGTCGGCGATGCCGAGCGAAACGGCGTGACCGGCGGTGGCGGCCAGGGTCAGGGCCGGAACGGCGATCATTTGGCGAAGACGTTTGTTCATGGCGTGCCCCTTCAATGGCGTTGGCGGATCTCAGCGCCGGCATTCGCGCGGCCTGCTCTGCGTATACAGATGCCGCCGGTCGCTTATTCCGTCCGCATTGATGGCCCGAAGGGGCCAACTGCCAAGCCGGCAACTACGCGCCTGATTCGTGCATCTCTCGTCTGCGATGGCTGATCGTTTGGACTCGTATCGCCCCGCATCGACTCACGCACCGGTCTTGTGCCTGGTCTGCGTCTTGTGCACTCAGGTCAAGCGCCGGATTTTCGGCCGGCAAGCCCAGTGGCGAGGCCCTTGCACAGCGCAGCTACCAAGCGCCGACCGTGGCCAAGGTCCAGTCCCGTCTGTTGCGCAAGCAACAGTGGCCCTTCTTCATCCGCTTCCGAAACAACTATCTGGAGAATTTTCCCCGTCGCGTTGAAATCAAGAAGCGTTGACATGTCGCGCCCCAGCAGTTGCGCGCTCGTGGCTTCGTGGTCGTAGTCGTCCTGTTCGAACAGGTCGGCATGCTCTTTCGTTGCGCGATCGAAGTTGCCGCAATCCATGTAGTGCCGCATGAAGAGGGCCAAGTCACCCGCGTCGCGTCCGGGTGCCCGGTGCTTTCTGTCACGCCACGCGGTTATTTTCAGCAGAGCCAGCGCAGGGATTGACGGAACTTTTACCATCACGCCTGCTGGGAGCAACACTTCAATGCTAGCCTCGAATGATTCGGCGACGCCGAAGCAATCGAACACTTCATCTTCGGACGGCGGCCATGCAATGGTGCGATCGGCGCGTTCGATGCCGCCGAATGGCACGATATCCAGTGGCAGGCCGGTGGGCTTATGGCGCAGGCGATGCGTGGCAGGGCCGGGGCGTGCGACAAACGCGTCACCATCGAGGAGCGCCTTGCGCAACGCCGCGAACGCATCCCAGCTTTGCAGCATGACGGCGAAGTCTACATCGTCGGTCTTGCGACGGGTCTCTATTCCATGCGCGTGCAGGAGCATCAGGTCGCGTGCCGCCGCGCCCATCAGAAAAAATTGCGAGCCCAGCGCATCCACAGCTTGGCGCAGGTCGCGCACCACCATGCCAAGTGGCGTGAGATCAGTCTTCCGCGAAAAGTCGAGCGACATCGACCTGGTAGACCAGTTTTGCGGTTTCGATGCAACGTGCATCGCCGATCGCAAGCAAGTCAGCGTAGATGAGGATGGGCGGCACCAGGTTGGCGTGGTGCGGATCACCGCTGAATCGCCAGAAGCGGCGGCGCACTTCCACCACTGTGTTGTGGCCCGGTTGCGGATCTTTAAGGAATTTGTGCTGCGCCGCCAGCAGCGTTGGCAAGCGGTCGGCGTAGATGGTCAGTTCGCCTGGATGCAGGTAGTCGGTCAGCAAGGCGCCAGCCGGCTCGCCGCCCCACTGCGCGGCGTGCGCGGCCAGCGGCCAGTCTTTCCAGCCGTCGATTCCTTGAACGTAGTAGCGGCCCAGCAGGGTCTTGGGTCTGAGCGTGCGGACATAGGCGTCCACCCATTGGTCCAGCAGTTTCTTTGCGTTGAAAAGCCGGCGTGTGCCGCGCTGGCCCTTGACGTCGGCCATGAAACCCGCGCGCTGCAGATCGGCCATCACCACACCCACCGTGCCGTGCGCAACCTCGGCCTGCACCGCCAATTCACGGTAGGGCCGGTTGATCCAGGCGGGGTTGCAGAGCAACGTGAACACGACCTTCAGGCCGTTGCTTTGGAAGGCGCGGCCGACCGATTCATGAACCGGTTTGGTGAGCGGCTTGCGTCCATTCACCCAAATGAAGAGGCCTGGCTGCTCCAGAAAGGCGTTGCCTGCCGTATCGATAAAGGGGACGCGCCGCGCCTTCAGTTCGTCCGCCAGCGCCGGCGTGACATGATCGGCCACCAGCAGCGCGGGTTGACCGCGGCGCTCCATCTGATGAAGAGTCGCGCCGAGCGTGGCCGGGCGCAAGCCCTTTTTTACCTCGATCGCGTACAGCGCCTCTGCGCCGGCACGTCCGATGCTCACCAGCGCCGCTGGGGCGGTGCTCCCTGGAAGGGCCTCTGGCCGCATGATTTGCGCACGCAGGCCCAATGCTCGTGCGTTCGTCAGAGCGCGATCAAGCAACGAGGCCAGTATGATTTCTTTGTCCATTATCTTTTAATTGTCTATTAATCATGGACAAGTGTCAATAATGGACAATATTTGGATCAGGCAGGCGCATCGCGCCAAATATGTGATCTGTTCGCGCCCGGATCAGCGCTGCCGGTCCGCAGGTTCAAGCGAGAGATGACCGGACTCCAACCGGCCACCCCGCGTACAGCGACTCATCTCAAGTCCGCCACGGCAAATCGATCGGCTGCCCGTCCGGCAGCACCACCACGACCGGCGTGGCCGCGAAGGCCGCCACGCATACGATCGGTTCGGTGCCGGTATTGAAGATCTGGTGGTCGACGTTGCGCGGAATCACCAGGGTGGAATCGGGGCCGAAGGCGAGGGTTTTGCCGCCCAGGTGCAGTTCACCGCTGCCGGATTCGATCAGCACAACTTCCTCGCAGTCGTGGCGATGCGGCGGGGTGGCCGCGCCGGGTGCCATGGTCTGGCGCCAGAGCGACAGGTGGGCCAGGCCATGATCGGCGTTGGCGAGGGTCTGGTGCTGCAAGCCGGGCAAGGACTGGTGCGCAATGGTGGCGTTGGCGATGACTGTCATGGCGATGCTCCTTTCGATGGGTTGGAAAGGTCATTTTCCGCCCCACCGATTGCCGCTACAAGAGCAAGCAATGTCGTAACATTGCCGACACTTTTTCGGTAATCAGGAGAACACCATGGCAAACATTTCAGCCATGATCGCCTTCGCGGAGACGGTCAAGCAGGGCAGTTTTGCCGGCGCCGCGCGCGAGCTCGGGCTTTCTTCATCGGCGGTGGCCAAGAGCGTGGCGCGGCTGGAGCAGGATCTTGGTTTGCGTCTGCTGCACCGGACCACGCGCCAGGTCAACCTGACCGGCGACGGCCGTGAAATCTCTGCGCGCTGCCGCCGCATCGTCGATGAAATGGATGCCCTGCGCGAAGAAGCCGAGGGCGTGCGCGGTACCCCGCGCGGCACGCTCAAGCTCAACATGCCGATCACCTATGGCCGCCAGGTGATCGTGCCGAAGCTGGCGACATTGATGCGCGAGTATCCTGACTTGCACCTCGACCTGAGCTTTTCCGATCGCTGGGTCGACTTGGTCGCCGACGGGCTCGATGCGGTGGTGCGCATGGGTGTGCTGTCTGATTCGACATTGGTGGCGCGGCGCATCGGCGCGCAACACATGATCGTGTGCGGCGGCGCCGACTACCTGAAACAGCGCGGGTTGCCGACAAATCCCGACCAACTGGGCACCCACGACTGCCTGGCATTCCGCCTGCCCACCACCGGCCGGCCGCGGCCGTGGCAGCTGCGCGAGCCGCGCAAGGGCGGCCGCGAAATCAGCTTCACGCCGGGCGCGCGCGCCATCTTCGACGACGGCGATGCGCTGGTGCAGGCGGTCGCCTGTGGCATGGGCCTGATCCAGGTGCCGGATTACATGGCCGAGGCCGAGATCCGTGCCGGGCGCATGGTCGAAGTGTTGAACCCCTGGCGCCCGCCGCCGCTGCCGATTTCGCTGGTGTATGCCACCACCCGCCAGATCACGCCGCGCATGAAGGTGCTGATCGAGGCCTTGCTGCACTAGCACCGCGTCGCCGGAACCCGCCTGGAATGGCCCGTGGTGCGTCGCGGTCGAACCAGGCGTCTGCCTGATCCGGAAGCCTGCGCATGCGGCTCTGCTTGCCCGCTTATGCGTCGCGGTTCGGCCTACACGATCCCCTCTTCCCGATACGGCGCATTGGCCTGCACCCGCCGATAATCCATGCGCCCCAGGTCAAGCGTTCGATAGCCGCCTTCAAGTATCAGCTCCGCCAGCGCCCGCCCCGCCGCCGGCGCATGCATCAGGCCATGGCCGGAGAAGCCGGCGGCAACGTAGAAGTTGTCTACCTCGCCGGCCCAGTTGCCGAGGATCATGTTGCCGTCCAGTTCGTTCTCGTCATACAACCCGCTCCATTCGCTCTTCAGCTTGAGCGCCTCGAAGGCCGGCAGGCGGTGCGCCAGCGCCGGCCACACCACGCGCTCGAAATAGGTCGGGTCGACCTCGAAATTGAAGCCGCGCTGCTCGCTGCCATCGACCAGACCCACTGAATAGCCGCGCCCTTCGGGCCGCGCCACCAGCCGGTCGAGGTCCTTGATCAGCGGCAGCGGCGGGAGCGTTTGCGCGATCTCCACATAGTGTTCGAAGCGGCGCATCGGCGCCACCGGCAGCGGCATGCCGATCAGCGCACACACCCCGGCGGCCCAGGCGCCGGTAGCGTTGATCACGAAATCGCAGGTGACGGTCTCGCCCGAGGCCATTTGCACCGAGGTAACGCGCCGGCCATCGCGCCGCATGCCGTTCGAGCGGTCCTGCAAATAGGTGGCGCCCAGGTGTTGCGCCTTTTTACGCAAACCCTGCAACACGGCGTTCGGATCGAGCCAGCCATCGCCTGGCGTGTAGGCGGCGAGTGTCAGGTCGTCGCTGCGGATCGACGGGAAGCGCGCCGCCAGCGCGGCGCGATCGAGCAACTGCACATCGACGCCGAGACTGGCCTGGGTGGCGGCATTGCGTTCGACGATATGCGCCGCGCGATCGTCCACCACGAACAGGTAGCCACCGGGCTTCCAGCCAAGTTCGGGCGCCACCCCATCCACCGCCAGGTGCTCGCCCGCGTGTGCAAAGAACTCCATGCTGGCCTGCGACATGCGGATGTTCTCCGGGCATGAGAACAGGCGCCGCACGCCGCCGGTGGCGCGCGGGGTCGAGGCCAGGGCATAGGTCGGATCGGGTTCGACCACCAGCACCGCCGGCGCCTGCGGCGCGCGGCGCAGGAAATACGCGGCGGCCGAGCCGGTCGCGCCGCCGCCGATGATCACAATGTCGATATGTCGCATGCCGTGGCGCTCCGCGTGGCGGTGAAGGGTGATTGCCGCATCAATGGCCTCTGGCCGGAATTGCGGCCGCGCCGCCCCGGATTCTACGAGGCGCCGCTGCACATTCCATGTCACAGGCGGCGCGACCTGCCGGCTCTGCGCCACACTTACCGCAGCGCACATTTCGCCACACTGCCTTTACATAACTTTACGCAACAGAGAATCCGCCGCAACATGCCGCGCGCAAAGTGCCCTCCATCGGGCGATCGCGCCCTTCACCCAATGGAGAAAACCATGGAAACCCAGAACCTCAACCCGCAACCGGCCGGTGGCCATTGCCATCGCGGCGATCATCGCGGCTTCCGCTTCGGTCGCTTGTTTTTCGTGATCGCCATCGCAGCTGCCGCCGGATTCGCCGGCGGCTATGCCGGCAAGTCGTTCGCCCAGAGCCCGTTTGGCCACCGCGGCGGCATCGGTACCACTCTCGACCCGGCCCAGATGGACGAACGGGTCGAGCGCATGGTCCGCCACTTCGCAGTGGAAGTCGACGCCACGCCCGAGCAAAAGGACAAGCTCACCGCAGTTGCGAAGGAGCTGGCGCGCGACATGGCGCCGCTGCGCGGCAAGATGAAGGCGGCACGGACCCAGGGCATCGAACTGATGGCCGCACCAACGCTGGACCGGGCGGCGATCGAAAAGCTGCGCGCCGAGCAGATCGCGCTGGCTGACAGTTCATCGAAGCGCGTGACCCAGGCCCTGGCTGACGCCGCCGAGGTGCTGACGCCGGAGCAGCGCAGGAAGCTGGCCGAGCGCGCGCAGAAGTTTGGTGAACGGCGCGGCTGGATGCGCGGTTAGGCGGCAGTTCGCCTTGCCACGAGGCAGTGTCCTTGCCGGCGCTGCCTCGTGGAGCTACAAGCGCGCCAGATCGAAAGACAGTTGCCGATGGTGACGGATCGCGAGCAGATGAATCAGGTCGCGCTCGAGCGCATACAACACCAGATAGATTTTCAGCAAATATTCGCGCAAGTCAGCGCCGACAAGCCTGGCACGCAGCGCTGTCTGGGCTGCCACGACCTCGACCGATCCCGGCACACGCTCCAGAAACGACCGGCCCATCGCAGGGAAACGCTCCAGGTTGGGCACGACCGTGTCAAGCAACTCGTCGATCAGCAAGCCAAATGCGCTATCAGCCTCGACCGCGGCGAGAAACGTTTCAATCTCAACCAGATTGCGCTCGAAGTTGGCGGTCAGCTTGACCGTGACGCGCTTTGCCACAGGCGTCAGGCACCAACCTTTGGCGCGCGGCTGCGCTTGAGCTGGCGTAGCGTTGCGCGTGCATCCTTCACGCGGCCGGCGGCGACATCGTCAAGCCCTTTTGCGACCTCGTCGATCAACACCAGGTGGATGCGCTCGCGTTCCAGCGCATGGTAATAGTCGAGCCGCCGCGAATCGATCAGCGCAACGTAGCTCTCGCCGTTGCGGGTGATGATTTTCTCGGCGCCAGCCTTGACCTGTTCGGCGAGTTCCGAAAG
>JANPGJ010000422.1:0-2098 GCA_031423955.1 Burkholderiales bacterium | reverse complement strand
ACCAACGGCATCGCCAACGGCGATTCGTCCTGCGGCGGTGGCTGGCTGTGGGTCGATCGCGCCACCCGCGGCGGCGCCGATGCGGCCGGCCTGGGCGCGGTGACCGGTGCGATCGCCGCCGGACTCGCCGCCGATTTCCTGCTGGTCGATCTCGATGTGCCGGAGATGACCCCGTCCTGGGATCTCACCTGGGAACTGGTGCGCTTAGCCGCGCGCGACCAGATCATCTCGGTGCATGTGAATGGAAAGCTGATCCTGTGGCAGGGCTGGCCGGTGGACTGGGACCCGCGCGCCTTGCTTGCCGAGGTCAGGGCACTGGCCTCCGACGCGGTGGCGAAAGCGCCGATCCAGAAAATTCATTCCTCATCAGGCGAGCATCGGGCAATGATGGTCAGGCGTGGCTGGGAGCGCGGCGCGGCAGCGGATTGACGGCGCGGCAGCACCTGTCATCGGGCCACGGGCACGATGCGCGGCAAACCGGCTTGCGGATAGACTTGGCGCTCTTCCCGCCGGCGCCGCGCCATGAGCCGCAAGACCATCGAGACTTTGTATGCCGCTTTCGCGCGGCTTGATGCCGACGCCATGGCTGCTTGCTATGCGGAGAACGCGCGCTTCGACGATGCGGCGTTTTCGCTTTCCGGCCGCGGCGAAATCGGCGGCATGTGGCGCATGCTGTGCGAGGCGGTCAAGGCCAAGGGGCGCGATGTCTGGAAGCTCGAAGTCAGCGCGATCAACGACAACAGCGCCCACTGGGAGCCGCATTACCGCTTTTCCGCCACCGGGCGCATGGTGCACAACATCATCGATGCGCGCTTCGAGTTCGACAGCGCCGGCCTGATCGTGCGCCACCAGGACAGCTTTGATTTCTGGCGCTGGTCACGTCAGGCGCTCGGTGCGCCCGGCCTATTGCTTGGCTGGACGCCGTTCCTGCGCAGCAAGGTGCGTGCGCAGGCCGCTGCCAACCTGAAAAAATTCCTGACGCAAAGGGCGGCGTAGTGGCACCGGGCGATGCCTACGGGCCGGGCGTTTTGCCGGCCGGCATACGTACCCGCATGGCCGGCGGCGTCAACGGCATGGCCATGCATGTGCTGGAGGCCGGCAATCCCGGCCAACCCTGCGTGCTGCTGCTGCACGGCTTTCCCGAACTGGCCTATAGTTGGCGCCGCGTGATGCCGGCACTGGCCGCGGCGGGCTATCACGTGCTGGCGCCGGACCAGCGCGGCTACGGCCGCACCACTGGCTGGAGTGCCGACTACGACACCGACCTGCGGCCGTTTTCGATGCCGGCCCTGGCGCGCGATGCGCTGGCCCTGCTGCATGCGTTCGGCGTTCGTGCGGTGGCAGCGGTGGTCGGCCATGACTTCGGATCATCGGTAGCGGCGTGGTGCGCGCTGGCCCGGCCCGACGTGTTTCGCTCCGCGGTGTTGATGAGCGCGCCGTTTGCCGGGCCGCCGGGCCTGCCGTTCGGCACGGTCGACCATGCGGACGCGACCGATCCGGCGCTGCTGCAGTCAAGCCGTACGCGGCGATTGCTGGATGACATGGCGCGCCTGCCGCGGCCGCGCAAGCATTACCAGTGGTATTACTCGACACCAACCGCGAACGCCGACATGCAACATGCGCCGCAAGGCCTGGCGGCGTTCCTGCGCGCCTACTATCACGTCAAGAGCGCCGACTGGAAGGACAATCGCCCCCACCGGCTTGCCGGGGCTGCCGCCACCGACTACGCGCAGTTGCCGACCTATTACGTGATGGACGCCGCTTGCGACATGGCGGCAACCGTGGCGCCGCACATGCCGACCCCCGCCGAGGTTGCCGCTTGCACATGGCTGCCGGACGCGGAGTTGGCGGTCTATGTGGCGGAGTACCGGCGCACCGGTTTCCAGGGCGGCCTCAATTGGTACCACTCGCGGGTCACCGGCCGCTACACCGGCGACATGCAGTTGTATGCTGGGCGCCGCATCGAGGTGCCGGCGCTGTTCATCGCCGGTGCCAGCGATTGGGGCATTTACCAGAAGCCCGGCGATTTCGAGGCGATGCAGGCGAGCGTCTGCGCGCGGTTCGAAGGCGCGCATCTGATCGATGGCGCCGGCCACTG
>JANPGJ010000421.1:0-41700 GCA_031423955.1 Burkholderiales bacterium | reverse complement strand
GTGCTGGCCGAACTCACCGAGGTGGACCAGCGGCAGAAGCCGGTACGCCTGCGTGACCTGCGCGACTGAAGCCGCGCGCTATTTGAGGTGGCGCGTCAGCCACAGCGCGATTTCCGGAAACACGCACAGCAGGCCCACAGTCACGAACATCGCGACCAGGAAGGGCAACGCACCGAGCGCGATGGTGCGGATGGTGACGCCGCGGCTGATGCCCTGCAGCACGAACAGGTTCATCCCGACCGGCGGGGTGATCAGCCCGACCTCGGCCATGATCACCAGGATGATGCCGAACCACACCGGGTCGAAGCCAAGGGATTTGGCGAGCGGAAACACCACCGGCAGGGTCAGCACCAGCATCGAGATCGAGTCGAGGAACATGCCCAGCACCACATACACGCCGACGATGATCAGCAGCACCACCCAGCGGTTGACTTGGGCCACGGTGGCCGCCTCCATCAGCCCCTGCGAGACCTTGAGGTAGTCGAAGCCGAAGGTGATGATGTTGGCGCCCACCACGATCAGGAAGATGAACGAGGTGACAACCACTGTCTCGTTGACAGATGCCTTGATTGCGGCGATGTCCAGTCGCCCGCGAACGGAGCAGATAACGAACGCGAGAAACGCGCCGACCGCACCGGTCTCGCTGGGCGTGGCCACGCCGAGGTAGAGCGTGGCGACCACCAGCACGATCAGCAGCACCAGCAGGCCGGTGTCGATGAAGCTGTCGCGCGACAGCTGATTGAATTCCGCCGGGTCGACCGCTGGTGCGGCGTTCGGCGCGAACCAGGTCCACAGCAGGATGGTCGCCATGAACAGCAGCATCATCAAAATGCCGGGCAGGATGCCGGCGATGAACAGCGTCGCCACCGGCACCCCGACCGCGGTGCCGTAGATGATCATCGGCACGCTTGGCGGAATCAGGATGCCTAAGGTGCCGCCGGCGGCCACCGTGCCGTAGGTCAGGGTCGGGCTGTAGCCGCGGCGGATCATTTCCGGGCAGGCGACCCCGCCGATGGTGGCAGCGGTCGCTACGCTCGACCCCGATACCGCCGCGAACAGGCCGCAACCGGCGGTCGCGGCATGCGCCAATCCGCCCGGCAGGCGCGCCAGCAAGCGCGCCATCACGGCGAACAGTTCCCGGCTCAGGCCGCCGCGCACCAGCAAGGCGCCCATCAGCACGAACATCGGCACCGCGGTGAGCGAGAAGCTGTTGACCGACGACCATGCGCGGTCGGCCAGGGTCAGCGGAAACGGCACCGGGGTGAGGAAGTAGATGCCGAGCATGCCGACGAAGGCCAGCGCGAAGGCGATGCGAATGCCGGAGGCCAGCGCCAGAACGATCGCAACGCCAAGCAAGGTGCTGATCACGCCGTTGCCCATGCCGCGGCCAAGCAGCATGCAGGCGATGCCGCCGATGGTTGCCAGCAATACCGCCAGCAGTACCTTCCAGCCGCCGCTGGCCCACGCGCCGGCATAGACTGCCAGCAGGACCAGCAGGCTGCCCAGGTCGAAGCGGGTCGGCGCCAGTGTCGGCGCCTGGCGGCCGAAGCCGAACAGCACCAGTGCCAATGCCGCGAACAGCAGGTAGGGCAGCCAGCGCCGCCACCCGTCCTCAATCTCGCTCAATCGTTCGATCTCCACCAGAAGGGCCGCCGCCAGCGCGGCAAGGCCGATGGCGATCGGCAGCTTCGGCATCCAGGTTGGCGTGAGCAGCAGGCTGAAGATGCGCGAGTTGTTTTCGTGGTCCGACAGCACCATCAGCACCGACTGCCAGGCGGTGATGAAGACGAACAGCAGCGCCAGCCAGGCGGCGGCGAGGAGCGCGGTGCGGCGCGCGCTGCCGGTGAGCCGGTGCAACAGCACATCGACCCGCACATGGCCGTCGATCAGGTGGGTGTGGGCGGCGCCGAAGAAAGTGGCGGCGATCAGCACGTAGGTACTGACTTCGGTGGCCCAGGTGGTCGGCTGGTTGAACAGGTAGCGGGCGAACACGTCATAGACCGTGGCCAGCGCGAGGAACACGATGCCGGCGCCGCCCAGGCTGTTGAGCGCGGACGACACTGCAATGATCGCGCGTGCGGCGCCGGTGGTAGCGCCAGGACCGGTGCCGCGGTTTGACACGGCGGCGTCGCCGAGCAGTATTTCCTGGTCCGACATGTCCTGTCCCCTTGCTGCCCCGTCAGGCGGGTGCTTCTTGTATGTCCGGACAAATACTACCCGGATTGCCTGCCCGGTCGGCTGCTTGCGGCGACCGCATGCCGGGCTTGACAACGATTGAACCCGAGGGCCATCATTTGTCCAGACAAATCAATTTCGATGGGGAGTTTCAATGAACAGGTTCGCAGCGTTGTTGGCCGGCCTCGTCTGCGCCTGGTTCGCGGCACCAGGCACCGCGCAGGAAGTGAAGTGGACCGTCGGCTTCGTCAATGCCAACGGCAGCAGTTACCTGGAAACCTTGAAGACGGTGCCGGCGCGGATCGAGGCGATCACCAAGGGGCGCCTGAAGATCGAGTTGTACGACACCCTGGTCGCCGGCCCCGAGCAACCGGCGGCGGTACGCGATGGTCGCCTCGACGCCTCATTTGCGGTCAGCCCATGGCTCAGTGCCGAGGCACCGTATGTGAATTTCGGCCATCTGCCGGGCCTGCTCACCGATGTGGCGGTGTACCAGAAGATGCTTGACCCGCTGCTGCGCGGCGAGACCGACCGGGTCTGGCGCAGCAAGTACAAGGCGGTGCAACTGGCCACCGGCGTGTTCGAAGACCAATGCCTGATTTCCAAGGTGCCGCTGGCGACGGTTGCCGATTTCGCCGGCAAGAAAGTGCGGGTGCACAACACCGAGGCCGCTGCCTTGATGAGCAAGATCGGCGCTGTACCGACCCCGGTGCCGTTCGGCGAGATCACGCCGGCGCTGCAGCGTGGCATCGTCGACATCGTCATGACCTCGGCGGGAACCGCCAACGGCTTCGGTTTTCCGGCGGTGGCCAAGCAGTTGTCGATCTGGAAAATCGGCACCGTGGTGCCGTGGTCGCTGGTGGTCAATGAAGCGGTCTGGGCCAAGCTGCCGGCCGATCTCAAGCCGATCGTCGAGGCGGAATTTCGCCGCATCGAGAACGAGCACTTCGCGCGCCACGCGGCATTTTCGAAGGACAGCATCGATCGACTGGTCAAGGCCGGCATGACTCTGTATACGCCACCGCCGGCGGAGAGCGCGAAGATGTTCGCCCAGGACAACGTCAACAGCGTGTTCGAGAACTGGTACAAGCTCAACGAGAAGTCCGGGACCGACGGTCGCGCCCTGGTGAAGAAAATCCAGGACCTGAAAGCGAAGATGTGATGGCCGACGCGCTCAACACGGTAGTGACCAACCACTGGGCGACGCTCGAGGCGGCCGGCCAGGCCGCGCTCGACGCGCAAGGCCCCGAGGAAGCCATGCGCATCCTCGGGCGCGCCTGCTTCGATTCACTGGGCGACCGCCAGGCGCACCTGAAACCCAGCGCGCTGCTGCCCGGCGAGCGCCAGTTTTTCGTCGCCGGGTGCTTCTTCGTCACACCCGATCAGCGCTACCACATGCTGGTGGGCCATACCGGCTTCCCGCCCGAGCAGGAGCGCCTGCTGGTGCCGATCGATGGCGGTCACCCGGGCTGGGTGCATGCGAACCGCGCCAAGCTGATCCTGAAAAACACCGATGACCATGGCGAGTTCAAGCAGTACCTGAAATCGTCGCGCATGGGCTCGGCAATCTTCGCGCCGATCATCTGGAAGGGCGAGTTCATGGGCCAACTGATCATGGCGGCACAGGCGAGGCACACCATGCGTGACAGCGACCTTGAGGTGATCGTGGCGCTGTCAAGGGTGGCCACCGGCGCCTGGGTGGCCCACGGCGGGCCGGCGTGGCTGGCGGCCAACTATCCGCCGGCCAACGCGTTTCACGTCGGCAAGGAAGGCCTCAGCAAGTAGCCAGCGAAGACGTTTGCTCGCGCTCGAGCAGCATCGCATCACCGTAGCTGAAGAACCGGTAGCGCTGCGCGATCGAATGGGCATAGGCGGTACGGATCAGCGCATGCCCGGCGAACGCCGATACCAGCATCATCAGGGTCGATTTCGGCAGATGGAAGTTGGTGAGCAGGCGATCGACCACGCGAAACCGGAAACCCGGGGTGATGAAAATCCGTGTGTCGTCAGCGCCGCCGGCAAGCAGTTGTCCCGGGCCGGCACGCAAGGCGGCCGATTCCAGCGCACGCAGGCTGGTGGTGCCGACCGCGATCACCTTCCCGCCGGCAGCGCGGGTGCGTTCGATGGCCTCGATGGTGGCCTGCGGAATCTCGTACCACTCGCTATGCATCACGTGTTCCGCGATGTTCTTCACGCGCACCGGCTGAAAAGTGCCGGCGCCGACATGCAGGGTCAGTGCCACGTGCTTGATGCCGCCCGCGGCCAGGCGCGCCAGTAGCGCGGCATCGAAGTGCAGGCCTGCGGTCGGCGCCGCCACCGCGCCCGGCGTGCGCGCGTAGACCGTCTGGTAGCGCGCCTGGTCATCGTCCGAAGCGGCATGCTCGATGTATGGCGGCAAGGGCAGGGCGCCATGCCGCGCCATCAGATCGAGCACCGTGTCACAGCCGGAAAATCGCAGCAGGCTCAAGCCGTCGCGCCTTGCCTCGACCACAGCCCGACTGCCGCCGGCCAGTTCGATCACGCCGCCCAACTGCGGCGCATGGCTGGCCCGCACATGCGCCAGCGCCAGCAGCGGTTCGAGCACCCGCTCGATCAACAATTCGACCCGGCCACCGCTCGCCTTGACGCCCTTCAATCGCGCCTTGACCACCCGGGTTTCGTTGAGCACCAACAGGTCACCGGGAGACAAGAGGCCAGGCAACTCGTGAAACGAAAGATCACGGCATTGACCGATGCCCGGCAGCAACAGCCGGCTTGCCGTGCGCTCGGCGGCGGGGAACTGCGCGATCAATTCCGGCGGCAGCGCGAAGTCGAAATCGTCGATCGTGTAGGAGCGGTTTGGCATCGACCAACATTGTAGCTTCGCGCTATAATCCGACCTCGTTTTCGCTCTGGGACAGAGGCGAAAACCTGCAGCCCGGGTGGCGAAATAGGTAGACGCAGCAGACTCAAAATCTGCCGGCCGCAAGGCCATGCCGGTTCGATTCCGGCCCCGGGCACCAAAGCACACTCCTAGAGAACCGAAGAAGCAGAAAATTGCCCGCTACTCTCCTCCGAGTCACGGGCTTTTTGGTTCCAGGCGGCCCAGGAAAGTCCATTGACAGCCGGGCGTATTTGGGGGAACTGAATCAGCGGTGGCGCAAATGTGCTCCCGCATTCACGGGAGCCATTCTCGCAACTTGCAAATGGTCCTGAAAACCGAAGCGGGTCACTCTCTCCCGCATCGCGCTATCAGGCACGCGGCTTGATCCTGGCCGTTTCTGCCAGGCTTGCGCGCGCCGCCCTCACTCAGCCATCGGCGTTGATTCGCGCGATCAACTCATGCAGCGTGGCCAGGGCCCGGTCGTTGTCGACCTGACAGGTTCCCGCGGCCAGGTGTCCGCCGCCGCCGTACTCCAGCATCAGCTCGCCGACGTTCGTGTTGCTGCTGCGGTCGAGGATGGACTTGCCGGTGGCCAGCACGGTGTTCTGCTTCTGCACGCCCCACATGACATGGATCGAGATATTGGCCTGCGGGAACAGCGCGTAGATCATGAAGCGGTTGGTGGCCCAGATCGTGTCTTCGTTGCGCAGGTCGAGAACGACGAGGTTTCCGTGCACGGTGGCGCAGCGCCGGATTTGCGCCTTTGCGCGTTCGGCATGCTCGAAATACAGCGTGACGCGCTCCTGTACGTCCGGCAGCGCGAGGATCTGGTCGATCTCATGGTCCCTGCAGTACGCGATCAGGTCCATCATCAGCGCGTAGTTGCTGATGCGGAAGTCGCGGAAGCGGCCCAGGCCTGTGCGCGCGTCCATCAGGTAATTGAGCAGCACCCAGCCGCTCGGGTCGAGAATCTCCTCGCGCGAATACTGGGCCGAGTCGGCCTTGTCGACGGCCTGCATCATGTCGTTGGTAATGCGCGGAAACGCCGCTTTGGCGCCGTAGTGGTTGTAGACCACCCGTGCCGCCGAGGGCGCCTCGACTTCGATGATGTGGTTGCTGTGCTTGCCGGCGTTGCGAATGCCCTCCGAACTGTGGTGGTCGAACGCAAGGTGTGCGCCGGGAACATAGGGAAGGTTCGTGGTGATGTCGCGATCGCTTACTTCGATCTTTCCGTCCTGCATGTCCTTGGGGTGCACGAACTTGATGTCGTCGATCAGGTTCATTTCGTTGAGCAGCACGGCGCAGACCAGGCCGTCAAAATCGCTGCGGGTGATGAGGCGGTATTTTTGGGGGCTCATGGATCGCTTCCTTCCGGGGTTCAGGACACGGGTGCCGAAGCCTGCAAGGCGGCGGCCGCAGGGGCGCAGTTCAACCGGCACCTGTGGGTTTACGGCAGCCGGTGCGAAAGCTGGAGTGATGAACTGGCGCCTGGCGTACCGTTACTTGCGCCTCTGGCATGCCGCCTTGCGCGGTGCCGCATTCATGATCGCCACGAGAACCTCTTGCCGGCTACTTCAAGACGCCACCGGCACCGGCGCCCGCTGCGCCAGCACCTTGTCGATCTTCTTGCCATCCATATCGACAATCTCGAAACGCCAGCCCTCCCAGTCGACGCTGTCGCCGGTGCGCGGCAGGCGGCCGGTGAGGAACATCAGCATGCCGCCCAGGGTGTGGTAGCGGCCGCGCTCTTCGTCCGGCACTGCATCGAGGTCGAGCCGGTCCTTGAGTTCATGCAGCGGAATCAGGCCGTCGATCAGCCATGAGCCGTCTTCGCGCTGGAATGCCCAGGCGGTTTCCGGGTCGCGTGGCTGGAATTCGCCGGTGATCGCTTCGATCAGGTCCTGCAGGGTGACAATGCCCTGCACCTCGCCGTACTCGTCGATGATGAAGGCCATCTGCGTACCGGAGGCGCGGAAGTTGTCGAGCAGTTCCATGCCGGTCAGGGTTTCGGGCACGTAGAGCGGCGCCTGCAGGTCCTGGGTCAGGTCGGTGTTGCTGCCGCGCGCGGCGCGCGACAGCAGTTTGCGCGCATTGACCACGCCGAGAATGGTTGCGAGGCCGCCGCGCACCACCGGGAAGCGCGCGTGGTCGGACTCTTCAATCCGCTTCAGGCTTTCCTCGAACGGGGCGTCGGCATCGAGCAACACCACATCGCCGCGCGGCACCATCAGTGAGCCGATCTGCCGGTCGTCCAGGCGAAACACGTTGCGCACCATCGTGTGTTCGTGCTTCTCGATCACCCCGGCGCTGGTGCCCTCGGCCAGCACCGCATGAATCTCTTCCTCGGTCACCGAAAAGCCCGGGCGCGCGGCGACCCCGACCAGTCGCAGCAGGGCATTGGTCGAGATCGACAGCAGCCGCACGAAGGGCTTGGTGGCGGTGGCCAGCCAGCCGATCGGCTGTGCCACCAGGCGGGCAATCGCCTCGGGATGGCTCTGCCCGATGCGCTTGGGCACCAGTTCACCCAGCACGATGGAGAAATAGGTGATCACCATCACCACCAGGCCGGTTGCGGCATAGCCGGCGTAGTGTTGCCGCAGGCCAAGGCGGGTCAGCCATTCGGCAAACGGCTGGGCAAGGGCTGCTTCGCCGACGATGCCGTTGAGCACGCCGATCGAGGTGATGCCGATCTGGATGGTCGACAGAAAACGGGTCGGGTCTTCGCTCAGCTTGGCAGCGGCGATCGCGCCGCGATCGCCTTCGTCGATCAGCTTTTGCAGGCGCGTCTTGCGGGACGCGACCAGGGCCATTTCAGAGATCGCGAACAACCCGTTGAGCAGGATGAGGGCGAAAAGTATTGCGATTTCCATGGACTGGCGCGCCGCGCGCGCCGATGGTTGGTGATTCGGACGATGATGTTAACCGGTATCGTTGTTTTTTACCGGGCAAGGCGCCGCGCAGCGCGGCCGGCGAATGTGCTGGCGTCGGCTAGCGCCAGGCGGCGCGCGCCTGCTCGCGGATGTTGATGCGCGGTCCCTGGGGTTGGCTCGACTGCGGTGTCGAAAATGCCGGCGCCTGCGGCCACACCACGATGTCGAACCGGGCCGCATCGGCACTTGAGATGAAGCGGCTGCGCGAGGCATACACATGGCGATCGCCGCGCGCTGCCTGCTGGGTGACGTAGAAGCGATGCGGCACCAGCAGGTGCAGGTGTTCTTTCGCACGCGTCATCGCGACATACAGGAGGCGCCGCTCTTCCTCGATTTCCGCGCTGCTGCCGGCGGCCATGTCGGAGGGAATGCAGCCGTCGACGACGTTCAACACATGCACGGCGGTCCATTCCTGGCCCTTGGCCGAATGGATGGTGGAGAGAATCAGGTAGTCCTCGTCCAGCGCGGTGCCGTTGGCACGGTCGCTGGTGAGTTCCGGCGGGTCGAGCGTCAGGTCGGCGATGAAGCGTTCGCGCGACCCGTGGCCGCTGGCCAAGGCCGCCAGTTGCTCGAGGTCGCCGCGTCGCACATGGGCGTCGTCGTGCAGGCGCTCCAGGTGCGGCAGGTACCAGCGGATCGCCAGATCGAGGTCGGCCGGCCAGGTGGCCGCGCCCTGTCGCAGGGCTTCATACAGGGCTACGAAGGCCAGCCATTCGCCCGCATCCACCGCGGCCGGCGGCTGGAAGTTCGCCAGCGCCGCCAGCGGGTCGGCCGCCTGATCCATCGCGTCGAGCAGGCGGGTGGCGATGGCCGGGCCGATGCCGGGAATCAGTTGCGCGGCGCGGAAGCCGGCCATGCGGCCGCGCGGGTTTTGCGCGAAGCGCAGAACCGCGAGCATGTCCTTGATGTGCGCGGCCTCCAGAAACTTCAGCCCGCCGTATTTCACGAACGGAATATTGCGTCGTGCCAGTTCAAGTTCCAGCGCGGCGCTGTGGCTGGAGGTGCGGAACAGCACCGCCTGCGACTTCAGTGGCAGGCCGGCTTCGCGCTGCTCCAGCACGCGCCCGGCCACCCAGCGCGCCTGCTGCGCTTCGTCCGGCACCAGCACCAGTTGCGGCTTGCGGCTGGCGGCACGCTCGGTCCACAGGGTCTTGGCATGGCGTTCGGGACTGGCGGCGATGACTGCGTTTGACACATCGAGAATCGCCTGCGTCGAGCGGTAGTTTCGATCGAGGGTGACGATCCGCGCCGGCTGGCTGAACTGCGCGGGAAAGTCGAGAATGTTGCGCACCGTGGCGCCGCGGAACGAATAGATCGACTGCGCGTCGTCGCCGACCACGGTGACGCCGCGGCCGTCGGGCTTCATGGCGACCAGGATCGAGGCCTGCAACAGGTTGGTGTCCTGGTACTCGTCAACCAGCACATGATCGAAGCGCCCGCCAATCTCGCGCGCCAGCGCGGCATCTGCCAGCATGCCGGCCCAGAACTGCAGCAGGTCATCGAAGTCGAGCACATTCTGCGCGGCCTTGGCTTCGACGTAGGCGCCAAACAAACGCTTCAGTTCGGCCTCCCATTCGGCACACCATGGAAAGGTCGTGCGCAGCACCGCAATCAGCGCCTCGCTGCTGTTGACCACCCGCGAATAAATCGACAGGCAGGTGCCTTTGAGCGGGAAGCGTTTGGCCTTTGACGACAAGCCGAGATCATGGCGTACCAGCCCGATCAGGTCTTCGGCATCGCCACGATCGTGAATCGTGAATGCCGGATCGAGTCCGATCTGGGTGGCTGATTCGCGCAGCAGGCGCGCGCCGATGCCGTGGAAGGTGCCGGCCCATGGCAGCGCCGGCGCGGGTTGCGAGGCGCGCAGGCCGAGAACGCGATTGATCACCTGTCCGGCACGACGTTCCATCTCGGCGGCGGCGCGGCGCGAAAAGGTGAGCAGGAGGATGCGCTGCGGATCGGCTCCCTTGAGAATCAGGTTGGCGACCCGATAGGCCAGGGTATTGGTTTTGCCGGAGCCGGCGCCGGCGACCAGCAACAGCGGGCGATGGTCAACGCAATCCTCGTCGATGCCGTGCGCAACCGCTTCGCGCTGCCGCTCGTTGAGCGTGGCGAACAGGTCGGGTTTGTCCTGCAGGCAGGCGAGCATCTCGGTCGGTACCGCATCACGCTGGAATGTGTATAAATGTACAGCATTCCGGGCGCCTGCGGTGGCTTGGCCGCAGCGTCCTGGTTTCTTCGATCAGCGAAGCGGCGATCCGCAGGAAATCGCGCCGGCCTGGCGCAAAGAAAGGCGGCAGGGCGCGATGCGCCCTGCCGCAAGTGTTGCCAGAGGAGACAAAACGGTCTGGACGGCCTTCAGTATCGTTATCGGCCGGATTCGCAAGAACCTTATTGAGAATTGCATGACTCATGACAAAAACATGCCTGCGCCGAGGCTGTCATGTTTTTGGTAACGGTCAATAGGACGACGTGTCTGGCGTGCGGCGGTGCTTGCCCCGATGCCGGCGTGCAGCGCGCCGCACCGGCACTCGTCGGCGGCCCGCTCCGCGGCCTACTTGCCGGTTTTGATCACGCGGTCGTTGCTGGCCTGCAGCGGCCGCGCATTCATCGGGTAGAGCGCGGTGAAATGGGCGATCTGGTCGCGCGACATTTCAACCGGTGTTTTCATCACCAGCCATTGCACGCCTTCGGTGCAGGGCGGCGTGGTCAGCGAGCCCATGTAGCTGTAGTAGGTCGGGTCAGCCGGCAGCAGTTGCTTCATGTTGATCGCAACATCCAGGCGTTCACGGGTGCGGTCGCGGGTTCCGGGCATCGCGGCCCATACCGCTTGCAACAACGGCTGTTCGCGTCCGGCGGTGAGCAGCACGGCGACCACCGCCAGCCGGCCTTGCGCGCTGCGGTGCACCAGGTGCGCCACCATGTCGAAGGCGCGGCCATTGACACGTTCCTCGGAAGGTGAGTGGAAATGGAATTGCACCAGCTCATAGCGCGCACCGGCGTAGAGGATGAAGCTGCCCGGCGCATAGTCAACCTGTATGGTGTGACCGTTGTTGCTGACCTTGAGCGCCACATCTTCATAGTGGAACTGGATTGGTTCGACTTCCGAAATCACCGGATTGCGGATATCGATCGGCGACTGCCGCGCACCGGTCTTGCAGGTTGAAAACTCGGTCTTAATGTCGCCCCAGCGAAACGGCGCATTCTCACCTTCGTAGTCCCAATGCGCGTCATGTGCCTGATGCGCAAGCGCAGCGCCGGCAGCGCTCGCGGCGCCGTGTGTGGTGCGCACGCGCGGCGCGTGCTCGGCGGGCATCGGTGCGCCGACGCGCGCCTTCATGACGCGGGCGACTGTCATGGCGCGTGTTTCGTGGTCGCGACCTGCGTTCGATGGCGCGGGCTTTGCAACTGCCGGGCCGTGCGCCGCACTTCCATGTGCGACCGCGGCTGCAACGGGGGCTGGTGCTTTGGCTGTCTGGGCCGCGGCGGGCGCAGGTGCTTTGGCGGCCTGGGTCGCGGTGGCGGCCGGTTCCGGCTTGGCTGGCGCACGTTCAGCGGCTTTCGGCGCCGCTTTCTCGGCCGCTTTTGAATCCGGCTTTTCCGCCGCCGCTGGCGCGGCCTTTTCGGTCGGCTTGACGATCGTCGGTGCAGCCGGCGCCGGTGCATCATGGGCGTCTGCCTTGGCGCGTACGATGCCGGCTTTGAGTGCGGTTGGCGGCGGACCATCCATGTAACGCCCGTCGCCAGGCGGGCTGTCGGCCGCCGCCTGCGTGCCGGCGCGCGCGCGCGGCGCACGCGTTTCGGTGACCGGATTGCAAAGGCGCGACAGCACCCGTTGCTCACCGCTTTCCGGCATCACGGTACGGGTTTCGCCGTTGCCCTTGATCGAGGCGATTTCGCTGCCGTCGTCGTCAAAATAGCCGCGCATCAACACCGTGGCG
The DNA here is from genome assembly GCA_031423955.1 of Burkholderiales bacterium. Taxonomy (GTDB): domain Bacteria; phylum Pseudomonadota; class Gammaproteobacteria; order Burkholderiales; family JAEUOS01; genus JAEUOS01. Next base: position 29,791 of record JANPGJ010000421.1, on the reverse strand, counting down.
GTCTGCTGGCCGCAGTTCATCCGCACCTGTTCCTTCATCGTGCGATACACGAAATAGGCCCCGGTCTGGGTGGTGGTTTTCTTCGAATAGGTATGCTGCACCCAGCCGGTCACGGTGCCGTCCTTGCGGATTGCCGAACTGGGGTCGACCTCGGTCTGGACGCCGGCGTTGGTATGGACGACTTGCCAGGCGGCGCTGGACGGTGCGCTGGCGATGGCGCAGGCGGTCGCGGCGACGGCCAGCCTGAAAATGGTGGTTTTCGACATGCTTCCCTCCGGAAATGCCGGCGTGCGGCGTGATGGCGGCAAGCTGGCTCGGTGATTCCGGTTTATCGGCCGAAGAGCGCGGAAGTTGAATTGTTTGCCGGGTCGCCGGTTCACGTAATATTTCCGGTCCAGCCGCCGCGTGTCACCGCAACCAGACCTTCATCCGGATGACCTCACTCATGGATTTGATCAGCACGCCGCTTTCTGGCGCCGCCCACTGGCTGCGCCGGCAGGCAGGTATCTGGCTGCGCGTCGTGCGGCGCGCCACGTTTCTGGTGCTCTCGCTCAGCGGCTGCGCGGCGCCCGGCAATCCCTACTACGATCAGGCACGGTCGCACCATACGCCGGAGGGCTTTCGCAACAACTACATCGATGGCCTGGGCAACAGCGGAGGCAGCTTCTGGAAGTGGCAATGGGAGCGCACGCGTGACGGACTGCCCAAACCACCGGCGAACGCTTACCGATTTGAACAGGTCAAGCCTGATGTGGCCTGGATCAAGGCCAACCGCAGCCAGACTGCGGCGACCTGGATCGGCCATGCCACGGTGTTGCTGCAGGTGGCCGGAGTCAACATCCTGACCGATCCCCACCTGACAGAACGGGCGTCGCCGGTGTCGTTCGCCGGGCCGCAACGCCGGGTGCCGCCGGCGCTGGACTTTGACGAACTGCCGCATATCGACATGGTGGTGATCTCGCACAACCACTACGATCATCTCGACGCCAAAACGGTGGTGCGGCTGGCAAGGCAGACCGGCGGCGGTCCGCGCTTCTTCGTGCCCTTGGGCAACAAGGCATGGTTTGCCGAACTCGGAATCGTCGATGTGGTCGAGATGGATTGGTGGGATCGGCGCGATTTCAAGGGGCTCGAGGTGCACTTCACGCCGGTGCAGCATTGGTCCGCGCGCGGTTTGAATGACCGCTTCCACACCTTGTGGGGAGGCTGGTACCTGAAAGCGCCGCGCTTCAATGCGTTTTTCACCGGTGACACCGGCTACTCCAGGGATTTCGCCGATATCGCCGCGCGCCTGGGGCCGGTCGATTTTGCGATGGTGCCGGTGGGCGCCTACGAGCCGCGCTGGTTCATGGCGGCGCAGCATGTGGATCCGGCGGAGGCTATCCGCATTCACCAGGATTTGAAGGCGCGCCTAACCCTCGGGATCCATTGGGGCACATTTGAGCTGACCGATGAACCATTGGATGAGCCGCCCAAACGACTGGTGCGCGAACTTGCGCGCAGCGGTGTGGCAGGCGATACGTTCAAGGTGGTCAAACATGGCGAGACCTTGCCGCTGGCCATGCGCCAGTAACACCGGGGTCGACTTCGGTTCGGTGGCGGCGGATCGGCATGTGCGGTTGCGGCGCAGCATTGTCGAGGCGTGGAAATACGGGTATCTTCGAATCGCGCAAGAGATCGCAGTGTCTCGCGATTCCGTTGACTGAACTGCACCCTGGAAGTCGATGCACCGTTGAAGCACAGGGCACGCACAAGCGTTAGTTGAATTTCGCAGGTTTCTCGAGACAATTTCTCACCAGACTGTTTGAGGATTCCGCCATGAACGCTCCCGAACGAGTGGCTGCACGAACTGATTTTTCCGGTGTTTCCTACGCCGAGGCGATTGAACGCGCCCAGGCGCTGATTCCGGTGTTGCGCGAGCGCGCAGCGCGCTGCGACGAGGCCGGCGAGTTGTTGCCGGAAAATGCCGCCGACCTGAACCGTACCGGCCTGGCGCGCATTCTGCAGCCCAAGCGTTGGGGCGGAATGGAATTGCCCTATCAGGCGATTTTCGAGATTCCCGAGATCGTCGGGCGCGGCTGCGTTTCCACTGCATGGAACCTGTCAAACCTGCTGGCGCATCACTGGATGCTGGCGCTCTACGAAGAACAGGCGCAGGCGGAAATCTGGAATGCAGATCCGGACGCGATGATCGCTTCGGGCATCGCGTTTCCGCAAGGGCGTGGCCGCATGGTCGATGGCGGCATCGAGATCTCGGGCTTGTGGAATTTTTCGTCGGCGGTGACGCCCTCGACCTGGAACATGCTGGCCTGCGTGGTGCGCGACGGCGAAAAGGTCGTCGACTACCGGATGTGCCTGGTGCCGATGTCCGATTACGAAGTGCTGGACGACTGGCAGGTCATGGGCCTGAAGGGAACCGGCAGCCGCTCGGTCAGGTGCGACAAGGTTTTCGTGCCACAGCATCGCGCGCTGTCGATGACTCATCATCGCCGGGGCGAACCGTTTCCGGGCTGGCGCACCAATCCGCAGGCGGTGTTCCGGGTGCCGTTTGGCGGTCTTTCGGGGCACTGCCTGCTGGGCTGCCTGGTTGGCAACGCGCAGGCGATGTTCGACGCCATCAGCGGCATGGTGCGCGAGCGCAGCACCAGTTACACCACGCTCAAGATGCGCGATCTGGGCACCGTGCAGGCGCGCATCGGCCTGGCCGGCGCCCAGATCGACGCCGCGCGCACGATGGCGCGCGCCGACTGCGCCGAAGGGCAGCGCATGGCCGAGGAGGGGATCGAGGCCAGCATCGAACTGAAACTCAAGCAGAAGCGCAACTGCGCGTTCGGGGCCAAACTCACCGTCGATGCGGTCGATACGCTGTACGCCCTGGCCGGTGCCAACGGCCTGTACACGCGCGGGCCGATGGAGCGCATCTTCCGCGACCAGCACGCGGCGGCCTGTCACATCAGTTTTTCGATCGATGCGGCGACCAGTGCCTGGGGCCTGGTCGCGCTCGGCGGCGAGAACGGCAGCCCGGTGTTGTAGGAACGGTGACGACGCGGCAACCGCGCCAGGCGCGGCGCGCGCGATCGGGCGGCTTGCGCGATCGCGCGCTATTCGTCGGGGGTCGGGGTTGTGGTGGCGACTCGTTGTATCGGGCACAGCGTTGCGCGCCGTGCCCCGTGTGGGCCCGGCGCGTCCCGCGGGTGCCCGGCAAATCCTATTTACGCGCCTTTTCGTACGGATACTTCAACTGCCCGGTCTTGTACTTTTCCGGCGCCACGATGACCTGCTTGCCCGGCTGGCGGAATTGCTCGACATCCTTGTCCTTGACGCCGTTGAACTGCACCAGCAACACGCGGCCCTCGGCCCACTCACCAATGCGGTTGTATTTCACATTGCCGACAATGGTCTTGTGCTCGTTTTCACGGATGAACTTGGCCAGCGCTTTCTGGTCCAGCCCCTTGGTGCCGACAATCGCGTTCTCCAGCACCTGGCCCATGGCGTAGTTGAACGGCGGCAGGTAAAAGCCGAGCGGATCGACTTTCTCGGCCTTGGCGCGCACGGTATAGCGCGCCAGGAAGTCCTTCAGGCCGGGGAAGTCGAGCGACTTCTCGGGCACATACGGGTTGTAGTTGACCAAGCCGTTCAATTGCGACCCGAGGCTTTCCATGATCGGCGCGAACTGCAGGCCGACCATGCCGCCGCCGAACATCTTGACACTCTCGCCAACGCCGATTTCGTTGGCGGCGCGGACGATCGCTACCGACTCACCGGGGTACGAGGCGACATACACCAGATCCGGCTTGGTCGCCTTGATGGCGCGGATCATCGAGGAAAAGTCGGCCGTATTGGGCGGGTACTTCTGGTCGTAGACCACCTTGAGCCCCGAGTGCAGGGCCAGATTGCGTGCACCGGTCGCCAGGTTTTGCGCAAATTCCGCGTCGGCGGCCAGAAACGCCACCGTCTTGGCGCCGATCTTCTTGCCCAGTTCGAAATAGCCGGACGAAAAAATCACCGAATCGGTCAGCGGCGAGTTGTTGAACCACATATCGTGCTGGATCTTGTCGTTGACCTCGAACGAATAATTGCCCATCAGGAGCAGGCCGCGTTGCTTGACCATCGGCATCAGCGGCGCGGTCGGGTTGGTGCCGTAAGGCGCGAACAGGATGTCGACCTTGTCGACATCGAGCAGTTTCGAATAAATGCCCGGGGTCATCGCCGGATTGCCCTGATCATCGTAAATGATCATCTCGACCTTGCGTCCGAGAATGCCGCCCTTGGCGTTGACATCGTCACGCCACATCTGCAGCGCGATCAGGCCGGCCTTGCCGCCGGCGCCCAGCGGGCCGGTCTGTGCAATCGAAAAACCGATCTTGATCGGTGCCGCCTGCGCCATCGCCCGGGTGGAAAGCCCCGCTGACAGCGCCACTGCGGCGGTAACGAAGTCGCGTCTTGTCACGCCTTTCGACACTCTCTTTTTCACGTTTGTCTCTCCTTTTGGAAATTTCCGATTTGCGGCCCTTGGTCGCGCGACACCGGGCCAGCCAGGCCCGGGCGTGTACCCGACTGCGGAACGGATCAATCAGCAGGCGGGGCGGCGCGATCAGTCGGAAACACTAGCAGGTTTGCCGGGCGCTGTGAATCCGGGGTACCTCCTGGCACGCGCTACCATTCGGCCGCTGTCCGCCCCCGCTTTGCCGGGTTCCCGCGATCCCGCGGTCAACCCTTCAATGTAGAGACATGTCTCCAGTCCGCGCGTATCGGGTTGTGGTGACATGGACGTAGACTCTGCAGATCGGGTTGCAGCGCACGCTGCCATTGCACCCGGCGCCGCGCGTGAATGCGACAAGCCGCGTGAAGCACTATGCAAAATCGACATGAAGGGACTCGCATCAGATGGATTTTGACTACGTGATCGTCGGTGCCGGGTCGGCCGGATGTGTGCTCGCCGCGCGCCTGTCGGAGGATCCGGCGATCCGGGTATGCCTGCTGGAGGCCGGCAAGCCCGATGATTCGGTGCTCATTCATGCACCGGCCGGTGCCGCGTTGATGGTGCCGTTCAAGCTGCGCAACTGGGGCTTCGAGACCGTGCCGCAGGCCGGCTTTCATGGCCGTCGCGGTTACCAGCCGCGCGGCAAGACGCTTGGCGGTTCGTCGTCAACCAACGCCATGATCTACATTCGCGGCCGGGCCTCGGACTACGATCGCTGGGCTGCGCCGCAAGCCGCCGGCGGACACGGCTGCGCCGGCTGGAGTTGGGATGAGGTGTTGCCCTACTTCCGCAAATCCGAACACAACGAGCGCCTCAGCAATTCAACGCATGCGCAGGGCGGGCCGCTCAATGTGGCCGACCTGCGCTCACCGAATCCGTTCGGGCGCATTTTTCTTGATGCCGCCGTGCAAAGCGGGTTTCACGAAGTCGATGACTTCAATGGTGGCGACCAGGAAGGTGTCGGGCGCTACCAGGTGACGCAAAAAGGCGGTGAGCGCTGCAGTGCGGCGCGGGCCTTTCTGCATCCGGCGATGCGCCGCCTCAATCTCACGGTGCTGACCGGGGCCACGGTGCTGCGCATCGTTCTGCGCGGCAAATTGGCCACCGGTGTTGAAATCGAGCGCGGTGGGACACGCCAGATGGTGACGGCGACGCGCGAAGTGATCGTGGCAGCCGGCGCGCTGCAGTCGCCGCAGCTGTTGATGTGTTCCGGCATCGGCCCGAAATCGCATTTGCTGGAGCACGGCATCGCGCCGGTCGTCGATGCGCCGGATGTCGGCGCCAATCTCCACGACCATGTCGACTACATCGTCAACCGCAAGTTCTTTTCGCTCGACCTGTTTGGCGTCTCGATCACCGGTGGCCTGCGCATCCTGGCAGAGATCGGTCGCTATCGTCGCGAGCGGCGCGGCATGTTGACCTCCAACTTCGCCGAGGTCGGCGGCTTCGTCAAGACCTTGCCCGTGCTTGCCGAACCGGACCTGCAGTTTCATTTCGTCATCGGCATGGTTGACAACCATAACCGGACGCTGCACTTCGGCCATGGTTACTCGCTGCATGCCTGCGTGCTCAACCCGCATTCACGCGGCAGCTTGCGGCTGGCTTCTGCCGACATGCGCGAGGCGCCGTTGATCGACCCCGACTTCCTGGGCGATGCGCGGGACATGGCGACCCTGGTGCGCGGGTTCCGGCTGATGCGCAAGGTGCTCGACGCGCCGGCCTTCGCCAACGCGAGGGGGCGCGAACTGTATACCGCGAAGCTGCGCGATGACGACGATGCCGGAATCGAACATGCGATCCGCGAGCGCGCCGACACCATTTATCACCCGGTCGGCACCTGCCGCATGGGCGGCGACGAGGCTTCGGTGGTCGATGCGGAATTGCGGGTGCGCGGCGTCGCCGGGCTGCGGGTGGTTGACGCATCGGTGATGCCCGCTCTGGTGTCGGGCAATACCAATGCGCCGACCATCATGATCGCCGAGAAGGCGGCCGACCTGATTCGCAACACGCGGCCATAGGCCGGCTTGGAGCCCGGCTCGCCGGCGACCTTTCAGGCGCGCGACACCGGCATGTTGCGGCCGATGGCAACGGTCACCACCACCGCGACGGCGAAGCCCAGCATCAGCGGCGTGACTCTTTCGCCCAGCAGCAAGGCTGCGAACAGCATGGTCAGGAACACCTGCGACAACTGCACCTGCGAGACGCGCGCGACGCCGCCGAGGTCAAGGCCCTTGTACCAGGCGAAAAAGCCGATGTACTGGCTGAAGATCGCGACGTAGATGAAGGCCGCCCATTCACTGAAGGTGGCGGCGCCGAAGTCGCTGCGCGCGGCGGCCAGCAGCACCGGCGGCAGCAGCACGGGTACGCTGATGACCAACGACCAGCTGATGGTTTCGCGACCGCCGAGATCGCGGGTAAGCAGCGCGCCCTGGGCATAGCCATAGGCGCCGAGCACCACCGCGGCGAACAGCGCGAGGTCTGCCAGGTGGAGTGCGCCACCACCGTTGAAAATGGCGAAGCAGGTCACCAGCGCACTGCCGGCAACGGCGGCGATCCAGAAGCCGGGTGACGGGCGCTCGTGATGCAGCCATGCACCCATCATCGCGGTCACCAGCGGCATCAGGCCGACCACGATCGCGCCATGGGCCGAGGGCACATGCAGCATCGCCCACGAGGTGAGGGCAGGAAAGCCGAAGATCACGCCGCCTGCGATCAGCGCAAGTTGCATGAACTGGTTGCGCGACGGGACCGGTGCCCGGATCAACAGCAGGAACGCGGCCGCCGGTACCGCGGCGACCAGCGAGCGGCCCAGACCGACGAAGATCGGGTCGAGATGGGCGATCGCCAGCCGCGTCGCCGGCAAGCTCAGGCTGAACATCAGCACACCGAGAAAGCCGTACGCCAGTCCGCGGCGTTCGGCGGAATGGCCCGCAGCCTTCAAAAGTTCCACTCCGGATCAAGCGTCTGCCCGACCTCGATGATGCTGCCGTAGCCGCGCGCGACGATCACGTTCTGGCCGAACACCACACCGAGATCCGGGTCGTCGCGGTATTGACCGAGGATGTCGAGCGGGTCCGGACCGCGCATGCCGCTTGCCTGATCGACCGACGGGATCGTGCAGCGCGGACAAGGCTTGACCGGGGTCAAGGCGAAGCCGGCGGTCGACAGGGAAACAAGGCGATCCTCGTCAAATGGTCCGACTTGGCCCAGCACGATGTTGGGCCGGAACCGGTTCATCGGCAATGGCTCACGCCCGGCCTCCTGCAAGCGGTCATTGAGGTCCGCCAGGGAAGCCTCGGCGATGATCAGGAGCGGATAGCCGTCGGAGAAACGGTTCAGGGCTTCGACGTTTGCGGTGCGCTCGCGGTTCGATTGTCGCTTGTGCGCCGGATCGAAGCGCGCAAGGCGCAGCTTACGCCCGAGGAAATCCGACAACCAGGCAGCGACCGCGTCACCTTCATCAAACGCCATGCAGGCGTGGTTCCAGACCCGCACCGCAAGGCCCGGTTGGCGCAGCGCGAATTCCCCCAGGGCGATGGCCTGCGCCGGCATCCCGGGCGCGCGCAACACCAGTTGACCAGCCTCGATCGCCGGCACGATCAGGGCCATGCGCGGTGCTTCGCGCTGGGTCAGAAACTGCCCGCTGCCGGCGTCGACCACCATCCACTCACGGTCGCCGACGCCGTCGGCTTCGAGCCCGGCCCGCCCAAGCCTGGCGGCTACCAGGTCGACGCCGCGACAACTCTTGACAGGATAGATGTGCAGCGCCGCGATGTTCGCCATTTCAGGTATTCGCCCGTTCGCGTGCCAGGCGCACCTCGCGCGCCTGCAGGTGCGCCCATGCAATGCCGAGCAGCGCCGCGTCGCTGCCGGCGGCGCGCGCGCGCGACAACATGTCGCCGACGATATGCGCGCCCTCGGTGCGCCCGCCGGACTCGAGGTCGCGCAGCATCGATGCGGTGAAGGTGGAGCCGCGGGTGGTCAGCATCCTGCCGGTCGCCTCCAGCACCTCTGGACGCGAAGCATGGCCGGCATGCCGCGCCGCCGCCTCGCATTCGGCGAGCATGCGCAGCATCAGGGCGGGGCCATCACTGGCGGCAGCGATGTCGCCAACCGCGCCGCGCATCAGGCAGGTCATGCCGGCCAGGGTCGCCAGCAGCACGAATTTCTCCCATATTTCGAGCAGCACGTTGTCGCTGTAGCGCACCTCGACCGGCGTTTGCCGGTACGCGTCGGCGAGCGCGTCGAGCAAGGATTTGCCGCCGGCGCCATTCTGCGGCCGCAACCCGAAGGTGATGCGCTGCAGGTCGTTCATCTGGCGCACCAGACCCTCCGGGCTCAGATTACCGGCGATGTGGCAGCAACCGCCCAGCACCCGGTGCGCGCCGAACTCGCGGTCGAGGCGATCGAAATGCGCCAGCCCGTTCAACACCGGCAACACGCAGGTGTCCGGCCGCATGCCGGGGTAGATCGACAGGATCGACGATTCGAGGTCGTAGGCCTTGCATGACAGCAGCACCAGGTCGTATGCCGGCTTGAGGTCTGTATGCAGCACCGTGCGCACCGGGATGCCGAAGCTGCCCTGCGGGCTTTCAACATTGAGGCCGCGTGCGGCCAGCATCGCTGCACGTTGCGGGCGGACAAGGAACGTGACCTCGACGTCGGACTTGCCCAAATGCGCCGCCTGCGCGAGCCGGCCGCCGAAATAGCCGCCGGTCGCACCGGCGCCGAGAACCAGGAGTTTCAAGGGCATGACTTATCGTGAAATTGAAAAGAGCGTGATAGTACTTTGTCTGCATCTTCGAGGACTGGCATCAAGGTGCCTGCGGTGCACCGGCGATCAGCGAAGGACCGGGTTAGTTGTCGAGCATTACCAATCGTCCACGGTCAGGGCGGTCGGGAAACCCGCAGGATGCGCGCCTGCGCTGCCGCGGCGAGTGCGTGCGGCGCAACCGCGAACCCGGTGTTCGGATGGCCGGCCGCGGGATAGATCAGGTCGAACGCAAGCAGGGTCTGGTCGAACAATGCGAGCGGCGGCGTCAGGTGGCCGAGCGGCGCCACGCCGCCGATCGAAAAGCCGGTGCGCGCCTTGACGAACGCGGCATCGGCGCGGCCGATCGCCTCGCCGATGGCTTCGACCACGAGGCGTTCATCGACCCGGTTGGCACCGCTGGTGATGACCAGTACGACCCGGTCGGAGTGCAGGGCGCGAAAAATCACGGATTTGGCGATTTGCGCGACGTCGCAGCCGTGCTTTGCGGCCGCAGCCTGCGAGGAGGGTGTGGCCTCCTCGGTGATGATGATGTCGGTGCCGAGGCCGGCGGCTTGCAACGCGGCCTGTACCCTCTGCACGCTGCCATTGGCGAGAACCTTTTCCCTGATTGACATGATGTTGGCGTGGTGGGGGCACCGCAGACTCGCGGTCGCAGCCATAGCCGGCGGCATTGGCTGCGTGGTCGCCTTTTGTTCAGCCCAGGGTTTTCTGCACAACCTCGCGAGTGTCTTTCGACAGCGTCGCATGCGCGGCGATGTTCTCGAGCCTGGCTTGCAGCAGGGTGCGACGATTCGGCTCCAGCTTGCGCCAGGCCGACGCCGCGCGCGCCAGGCGGGCGGCGACTTGCGGGTTGAAGGCATCGATTTCGAGCACCCGCTCCATCCAGAAGTTGTAGCCGCTGCCGTCAGCGGCATGAAAGCACGCGGGATTGCCCTGGCAGAATGTGCCGATCAGCGCGCGCGCCTTGTTCGGATTCTTGATCGAAAACGTCGGGTGGGTCATCAGGCCGCGCACGGTTTCCAGGGTCGAGGCGCCGCCCTGGCCGCTGCGTGCGCCGGACTGCAGCGCCAGCCACTTGTCCATCACCAGCGCGTCATCGCGGAACAAGTCGTGGAAACTTGCCAGCGCAGCGGCACGCTCGGGCGTGTCATGCAGCATCAGGGCGCCCAGGGTGTTGATGCGGTCGGTCATGTTGGTGGCGGCGTGGAAGGCGGCGATGGCCGCGCGTCGCAGCGCCGGATCGTCCTGCTCAAGCAGGTAACCCAGGGCCAGGCCCTGCAGGCTGCGCCGGCCGGTTGATTCGGGGTCGGGCGAATACTTTCCGCGCACCGCGTTGTCGTGCCAGGCACGGCGCAGTTCGGTCGCAGCGCTGCGTGCCAGGGTGCGGCGCAGGAACACCCGCGCGACATGGATCGCGCCCGGGTCGACTTCGGCGAACTGCTCGGCGATATAGGTTTCGCTCGGCAGCGCCAGGGCCTCGGCCTTGAAGGCGGGTTCGAGGCTGTCGTCGGCGAGGATGCGTTTGAATGCGGAAGTCACGGCACCCGGGATCTGCAGCGCCTCCCCAGTGGCGGCCTTGCGGCTGAGCGCGATCAACAGGCGCAGAAAGAGGCGCTGCCCGGCTTCCCAGCGATTGAAGGCATCAACATCGTGCGCCAGCAGCAAGGCAAGCGCCGCGTCGCTGTAGTGGTAGTCGAGGATCACCGGTGCGGAGAAGCCGCGCAGCAGCGACGGCACCGGGCGTACCGGGACCCCGGTGAAGACGAACACGTTGTCCGATCCGGATGCCAGCACCGTGGTCTCATTTCCGCGGCTGCGGGCCTCGCCTGCGAGTTGCAACGTAATGGAGGCGCCGCCGGTTCCGAGCAGACCCAGGGTCAGCGGGATCGCAAAGGGTTTCTTGTCGGCCTGACCGGCGGAGGGCGGACAACTCTGCCGGGCCCGCAATGTATAGGTACGGGTCCTGGCATCGTATTCATCGGTCACTGTCAGGCGCGGCGTGCCGGCCTGGCCATACCAGTTGAACCATTGCGCACGCTCTGCCGGCGACAGCACGCCGGCGTTGGCATCGGCCATCGCGGCGAAAAAATCGTCGCAGGTCACGGCCTGGCCATCGTGCCGGCTGAAATAGAGATCCATGCCCTTGCGGAAACCGCTGCGGCCGAACATGGTCTGGTACATGCGCACGACTTCCGCACCCTTTTCGTAAATCGTGACGGTGTAGAAATTGTTGATTTCGATGTAGGCATCGGGCCGCACGGCATGGGCCATCGGACCCGCATCCTCCGGAAACTGGGCGCTGCGCAACAGGCGCACGTCGCCAATGCGCTTGACGGCGCGGCCGGCGGCGCTACCGGTCATGTCCATCGAGAATTCCTGGTCGCGGAATACAGTGAGGCCTTCCTTGAGCGATAGCTGGAACCAGTCGCGGCAGGTGACGCGGTTGCCGGTCCAGTTGTGAAAGTACTCGTGGGCGATCACCGATTCGATGCCGTCGTAATCGGCGTCGGTCGCGGTGGCCTGGTTGGCCAGCACATACTTGGTGTTGAAGACGTTGAGGCCCTTGTTTTCCATTGCGCCCATGTTGAAATCGCCGACCGCGACGATCATGTACTGGTCAAGATCGAGTTCGAGGCCGAAGCGCTTTTCATCCCAGCGTATCGACTTCTTCAGTGATTCCATCGCGTGCGCGGTCTTGTCGGCGTCTTTTGGCTCGACATAGATCTGCAGCAGCTTCTTTTGACCCGAGCGCGTCACGATGCTGTCTTCCAGGCAGGCGAAGCGGCCGGCCACCAGCGCGAACAGGTAGGCGGGCTTGGCGAACGGATCGACCCAGGTGGCCTCGTGGCGGCCGCCGTCCAGATCGCGCCGTGCCACGCAGTTGCCGTTCGACAGCAGCATCGGCATGCTGGCGCGATCGCCGACGATGGTGACGCTGTATTTGGCCATCACATCCGGACGGTCGGGAAAATAGGTGATCTTGCGAAACCCCTCGGCTTCGCACTGGGTGAAGAAATTGCCATTGGAGCAGTAGAGCCCCATGAACGACAGATTCTTCGACGGCTGGATGCGGGTGACGATCTCGATTGAAGCGCCGCCGCCAAGCTCGCGCAGGGTGAGCGACTGATCGTCGAGCGCATAGTCCGCCGGGCCGAGGGTGCCGCCATTGACCTTGACTGACACAAGTTCGACTTCGCGGCCATCCAGCGGCATCGACGCTGCGCCCGGGTGCAGCGGATTCCGGCGCACCGCCATCCGTGCGGTCACCAGCGTGGCGTCTGGATCGAGTTCGAACCGCAGATCCACGCTGTCCACCAGATAGGCCGGCGGCGTGTAGTTCTTCAGGAGAATGGCTTGTGGTGCAGGGTGATCCATGGGGGTGCCTGATTGAATCGCGAGAGGGGGAAAATAACAGAAAGGAGCGATCCGGACCGAGTCGCCGGATGCGACGGCGACCGGCGCGCTCCTCCTGTTGGCGGCAGCTTGCCGCCAATCAGGCCGCGTACTGCGCGGGCTTGTTCGCAGCGCCCGCGCTGGCGAGGGCCGGATTCGGGGAAGTCAGCCGCTCGCGCACATACTGCACATGTTGTCGCAATGTGTAGACGCGGTCGGCGAATGCCAGTGGCACCGGCAGTTGCGCGGCATCATGTTCGATGCGGTCGAGGCGATCGAGAATCTTCGCCAGTTCATCGCCGACGATGTCGCGGATGCCGACATCGCGCTCGAGGAACTTGAGCTCGCCGTACCAGCGGTTGACGCGCGAATTCTGGCGCCAGGAAAAAAGCGATGGCAACCATTTTACCAGCGGCACCACCACCGCGATGATCGGGACCAGCAGCACCAGCATGCGTTCGACGAAGTTTGCCAGCCAGAACGGCAGGTAGCGTTGCAGGAACGGGCGGCCGGTCTTGAAATAGCGTTTCGCCTCGTCGGCCAGCGGCCAGTCGGTGGACGCCGGCGTCGGAAACTCCCCGGGCAGGTGGAACAGGCCCGGCGTGCCGTGCACCTCGACGGCGGCTTCGAGCAGCAGGTAGGCCAGCGCAGGATGCAGGTCTTCGCGAATCACCAGGTTGGCCTGGGTGGCCACCAATGGCACATTCTGTTGCGGCAGGTTCGCCTTGAGATCGAACACGCCCTGCGCGAGCGTCACCTGTTTCAGATACGGAAACCGGCGCGACAAGGCCAGCGAATTGTCCAGGCCGAGCAGCTTCAGGCCTGGCGCCTCGAGCAGGCGCTTGACCACCGGCGCTTCGGGTGCCGCGATGATGAGGACGGCGTCGATCTTTTCGGCCAGCAGGGCGTCGACCGCGGCGCCGCCGCCGAGATCTGAAAGTTTGCCGCCGGTTTCGCTGATGCCGTGCGCGCGCAGCATGTCCAGCGCCACCTTGCGCGTGCCCGAGCCGGGTTGGCCCACGGCAACGGTCAAGGGCGCCAGATCACCGAGTCGGGTGAGGTCGGTCCTGGCGCGGTAAAACACCCAGACCGGCTCGTGAAACAGGTTGGCCAGCGAGACCAGCCGGGTCTCTTCGGGCGGCTGCGCCAGGGGTGTCAGGGTGAGCAATCCGAGGCCGCCCTGGACGAAGCCGACATCGACGCCGGCGTTGTCATCCTTCAGCCGGGCCAGGTTTTCCACCGAGCCGGCCGAGGGCTTCAGGTCGAGCCGAACGCCGTCACGTGCGAGAATCTCCTGATACCTGAGGGCGAAGCGATGATAGGCGCCGTCGGCGGCGCCGGTGCTCATCATCAGGCTGCCCGGTGGCGCCGGTTGCACAAAGCGGAAAGTCAGCCAGAAGGCGGCCGCGATGAGGACGATGGTCGGCACCAGAAACAGCAGCCATTCCCGCAGGTTGGTACGACGCGCGAAGATTCGGGCGCGGAGTGTTCCGGATTGCGATGCCAAAGCCATGCATCATTTAACCACGAGTCATTTGTGGAGACAGCAGTGCCAAACCAGCGTTGGGACATCTTTTGCAAAGTGATCGACAACTACGGTGATGTCGGTGTCACCTGGCGCCTGGCGCGGCAACTGGCGGCCGAACACGGCCGCGCGGTCCGGCTCTGGGTCGATGATCTCGAGAGCCTGGAGCGGCTGTGCCCGGGCGTCGATGCGCAAGTCGACAGCCAGACCGCGCATGGCGTGGAAGTGCGGCGCTGGGACCATCATGCGGCGGCGGCGGCGCGACCTGCCAATGTGGTGATCGAAGGCTTCGGCTGCGAATTGCCGCCAGGCTATTGCGCATCGATGGTGGCGGATGCAAATGCCGGCCGGGTGCCGGTCTGGATCAATCTCGAATACCTCAGTGCCGAAGAATGGGTGGCTGGATGCCATGGCCTGCCATCGCCGCATCCGCAGCTCGGGCTTACGCGCTACTTCTATTTCCCGGGATTCAGTGCCGACACTGGCGGGCTTCTGCGCGAGCGCGGCTTGCTTGAGGCGCGCGACGCCTACCAGGGCAATCCGGCCGCGCAGGCCGCATTCTGGCAGCGCATCGGGGTGCCGCCCAAGGCGCGCAACGAATGGCGGGTATCGCTGTTTTCCTATCCCAAGGCGCCGGCGCATGAACTGCTCACCGGGCTTTCGGCGCATCCGCATCCGGTGCGCCTGATCGTGCCCAAGGGACCGTCTTCGATGATGGTGGCGGAATGGTTCGGCATGCCGGATGCGCCCGGCGCACACGGCTCCCTGGGCAATGTCGCCGCATCGATCGTGCCGTTTGTCGAGCAACCCGATTACGACCGGCTGCTCTGGGGATGTGACCTGAACTTCGTGCGTGGCGAAGACTCGTTCGTGCGCGCGCAATGGGCGGGTCGTCCGCTGGTGTGGCAGATATACCCGCAGAACGAACTGGCGCATGAGGCCAAGCTGGGCGAGTTCCTGCGTCGCTACTGCCACGGGCTGCACGAACCGCGGCGCCAGTCGGTGGAGCGCTTCATGGCGCAGTGGAACGGGGTGGCCCATCGTGACGAAGGCACGCCGGGCGCGCATGCCGTGTCTGCCGGCGACTGGTCGTTTGCTGAGGTTTGGCGCGGCTTTGCCGCGAACCAGTCGGCACTTCGCCTGCACGCCGAGGAATGGGCCTGGAAGCTCGCCGAAAACCCTGATTTGGCAGCGCAACTGGTTGAATTTTCTGGAAAAGTGGACGAAAACGAGTTAAAATAGAGGGCTTTTTTACAAAAAGGGTCGCCAGAAAGATCGCTGCAGGCCTGTACGGGGCAACTCTGGCGCCCGGATCCCACTACCAGTTTTCGAAAGTTCAGTCATGAAAATCGCACAGGAGCTGCGCGCAGGCAATGTGGTCATGATCGGCAGCGATGCCATGGTTGTGCTCAAGGCCGAATACAGCAAGTCCGGTCGCAACGCGTCGGTTGTGAAGATGAAACTCAAGAACCTTCTGACCGGCACCGGCACCGAATCGGTCTACAAGGCCGACGACAAGTTCGATACCGTACAGCTGGAGAAGAAGGATGTGACCTATTCCTACTTCGCCGATCCGCTGTATGTGTTCATGGATGCCGACTACAACCAGTTCGAGGTCGAGGGCGAAAGCCTGGGTGATGCCCTGAATTACCTTGAAGACGGCATGCCGTGCGAGTTGACCATCTACAACGACCGCGCCATTTCGGTTGAACTGCCGACCTCGGTCGAGCGCGTCATCGTCTACACCGAACCGGCGATTCGCGGCGATACGTCGGGCAAGGTGCTCAAACCTGCCAAGCTGGCCACCGGATTTTCAGTCGGTGTGCCGCTGTTCGTGGCGCAGGGCGACAAGATCGAGATCGACACCCGCACCGGTGAATACCGCCGCCGGGTCTAGGTTTCGGAGGCGATGGTGGAAGAAGCCGCCCGCGGGCGGCTTTTTTGCTACCGTACATGGTAGATGGTCATTCGTTGGAGACAGCACATGTTGCGATCAATCGTAGCGCTTGGCCTGGCGCTGTTCCCACTGACTGGCGCCTTGGCGCAGGAGTACCCGCTGCGCCCGGTGCGCATCATCGTGCCTTTCGCAGCCGGTGGTCCGGCCGATCTGTACGCGCGCTTTGTCGCGCAACGGCTATCCGACACGCTGGCGCAGCCGTTTACCGTCGACAACCGCCCGGGTGGCGGCTCGGTGATCGGTACCGACGCTACCGCCAAGGCGGCGCCTGACGGCTACACACTGTTGATGATGTCCAACACGCACACGGTCAACGAGTCGCTGATTCCCGCCAAGCCCTACGCATTGATGCGCGATTTTGTTGCGGTGGCGCCGGTGAATTCGTCGGATCTGGTGCTGGTGGTGCATCCGAAAACCGGATTTTCGAGCCTCAGGGAACTGATAGCCGCGGCCAAGGCCCGGCCAAGGGGCATGAATTACGCGTCTTCGGGGCCCGGGACGCCGTATCACATGGCCGGCGAGTTGTTCAAGGCGATGGCCGGGATCGACATCACCCACGTGCCATACAAGGGCAGTTCCGGCGCGCGCACCGATGTCCTGGGCGGCCAGGTCGAGATGATGTTCGATGCCGTGCCGACCATGCAACAGAACATTGCGACCGGCAAGCTGAAGGCGCTGGCGACCTCCGGACGGGTGCGCTCGGCCGTGTTGCCCGAGGTGCCGACCCTGGCCGAAGCCGGCGTGCCCGGCTATGAGTCGACCATCTGGCTCGGACTGATGGCGCCGACCGGCACGCCGCGGCCGGTGCTGCAGAAGCTCAACGCCGAAGTCGGCAAGATCGTGTCGCGCGCCGATGTCAGGGCCGAGTGGGCCAGGCAGGGCGCCGCGCCACTGGCGATGGGGCAGGACGAATTCAGCCAATACCTGCGTGACGATATTGAAAAATGGGCGCGCATCGTCAGGATTTCCGGCGCCCGCGCCGATCAATGAAAGCCATCAGGCGGCGTGCCGCCCGTGGATGAAGGCGATGACGACTGATTTCAATGTCAATGGCCGCGCGGTCGCGGTCGACGCCGCAGACAACATGTCGCTGCTCGATGTGCTGCGCGATCACCTAGGATTGAAGGGCACGCGCTTCGGCTGCGGGCAGAACCAGTGCGGTGCCTGCCACGTGCTGATCGATGGCCGCTCGTTGCCGGCGTGCGACACGCCCCTCTGGTCGCTCGCCGGCCGCAGGGTGACCACGGTGGAGGGGCTGGGCAATCGGGACCAACCGCATGCCCTGCAGGCAGCCCTGATCGTCGAGCAGGCGGCGCAATGCGGCTATTGCCTGTCGGGTATCCAGATGTCGGCGGCGGCGCTGCTGACCGAAAAGCCGGACCCGACCGAGGCGGAGGTGCGGGCGGCGCTTGATCCGCATCTGTGTCGCTGCGGCAGCCACAATCGCATCGTCCGCGCGGTGCTGCGCGCGGCCAAGGCGATGCGTGCCGCCGGGAGTTCGTCATGAACCTCGCGTTCCGCATGGCGTCGATGCAGGATGACGGCGCGCCGCGCCTGCCGGGCAGCCTGCAGGTCAATCGACGCCTGTCGCAGTGGCTGACGATGTGCGCCGACGGCACGGTCGAAGTGCGCTCCGGCAAGGTCGAGATCGGGCAGGGGATCCTGACCAGCCTGGCGCAAGTCGTTGCCTGTGAACTCGATGTCGCGGTGGGCCGCATCCGCATGATCGCGGCGGCCACCGGCAGCAGCCCGGACGAGGCGGTGACCTCGGGCAGCCTGTCGATCCAGGAATCCGGGACCGCGCTGCGTTTTGCCGCCGCCGAGGCGCGCAGCCTGTTTCTGGCGGAGGCAGCGCGGCGCGGCGGTTTCGATGTGGCGGAGTTGTCGATCGTCGATGGCGAAGTGCTGGTCGCCGGCCATGCGACCGCAATGAGCTACTGGACGCTGGCCGCTGCCGGCCTGCTCGAACGCGAGGCCACCGCGGCGGTGCCGCCGAAGGCGGCGACGGCGATCAAGGTGGTCGGCGAATCGACGGCACGAATCGATATTCCGGACAAGGTGTTCGGCCGGCCGCGCTTCATCCATGACTTGCAGTTGCCTGCGATGCTGTATGGCGCGGTGTTGCGCCCGCCTTCGCCGGCAGCGCGGCTGCAATCCCTCGACCAGGCTGCTGCCCGGGTTCTGCCGGGTTTGGTGACCATCGTCAGGGACGGCAGCTTTGTCGGTGTGGTCGGCGATTGTGTGGACACCGTGAACCGGGCGCTGCAACTACTGCGCGACACTGCAAGTTGGCATGAAGAGGCTTCGTTACCGGACTCGGAAGCACTGGCCGACTGGCTCAAGGCGCAAGCGCTTGACAGCAAGCTCACCGATGAGCGGGTCGCGGCGCACGGCGTGATACCGGCGACCACCGTGCGCGCTTGCTTCACCAAGCCATATCTTGCCCATGCCTCGATCGCCACGGTGTGCGCGCTGGCGCGCTGGAATGGGGACGGTGACAGCATCGGTGTCGAAGTCTGGAGCCAGAGCCAGGGCATTTACAACCTGCGTACCGACCTCGCGCTGGCGCTGACGATGCCGGCCGAAGCCATCGTGGTCCGCCATGTCGAGGGTGCCGGTTGCTATGGCCACAACGGCGCCGATGACGTGGCGTTCGATGCAGTGCTGCTGGCGCGCGCCGTACCCGGCCGCGCGGTTCGGGTGCAATGGTCGCGCGCCGATGAACTCGCCTGGTCGCCGTTCGGGCCGGCGATGGCGATCGAACTGGAAGCCGATCTTGACGCCAGCGGCGAGGTGCTGCATTGGCGGCATGACGTGTGGAGCAACGGCCACGGCACCCGTCCGGGGCGCGCCAAAACGCCGGCGTTGCTGGCCGCCTGGCATCTCGAGCAGCCATTCGAGCGCTTGCTGGCGACCAACGCCGCGCTGGCGGCCGGCGGTGGCGCCGAACGCAATGCGGTGCCGGCCTACGAGTTTCCGGCGTGGCGGGTGAACAATCACCGGGTACTGTCGATGCCGTTGCGGGCCTCGGCGCTGCGCTCGCTCGGCGCGTTCGGCAATGTGTTCGCGATTGAAAGCTTTATTGACGATCTGGCGCGTGCGGCGGCGATGGATCCGCTCGATTGGCGCCTCGCCCGCTTGCGCGATCCGCGCGCCCGCGCGGTGCTCGAAGCGGTCGGCGAGCGCGTCGGCTGGCGGGCACGCAAGGCGCGCGACAATGTCGGATTCGGGCTTGGCTTCGCGAAATACAAGAACACCGGCGCCTATTGCGCGGTCGTCGCTGAAGTCGAGGCGGCACGCGAAATCCTGGTGCGCCAGTTGTGGATCGCGGTCGATTGCGGGCGGGCCGTCAATCCCGACGGGATTGCCAATCAGATCGAAGGCGGTGCGATCCAGGCTGTCAGCTGGACCCTGAAAGAGGCGGTGCGCTTCGACCGCACCCGGGTGTTGAGCGACTCCTGGGAAACCTACCCGATCCTGCGTTTCTCCGAAGTGCCGCGCGTCGAGGTGCAAATTCTTGCGGATCCGGAACATGCCTCGGTTGGCGCGGGCGAAGCGGCGCATGGCCCGACCGCGGCGGCGATCGCCAATGCGGTGCGTGATGCGCTCGGCGTGCGGGTGCGCGATTTGCCGATCACGGCGGAGCGGATTGCCCGGGCTGCATGAGTGAGGCAGTGCCGCGTCCGCGATGGCATCGACTCACACAAGCCTGAAAAGTCCGGCACAATGGAGTGGTGTCGAAATGGCGCAACCGCGCCCGATCAATGTCTGTCTCACATCGAACCTGTTCTAGGAGAATGAAGTGCCCTTAGTCGACCTCAACCACTATCTGGTGCTCGCCAACAATCTGGAAACGACCAAGCGCTTTTATTGCGACATGCTCGGCCTGACAGAAATGCCGCGCCCGGATTTCCCGTTTCCCGGCGCCTGGCTGGGGCGCGAAGACAAGATCTGGGTGCACATGGCGCCGCGTGATGTGCCGAACGCCGAGCTCTACTACAAGGGCACGCCCAAGCATGCCGGGCGCGACAATACCGGCGTGCTCGATCATGTCGCGTTCGCCGCCGCCGATCCGGACGAGTTCCGCGAGCGCTTCACGCGGCTCAAGTGCGAATGGTGGGCGCGCGGGTTTCCGGAATTCAACCTGTTCCAGATTTTTGTGCGCGACCCCGACGGGCTGACCCTTGAACTCAATTTCTTCAATCTCGCCACCATGCCGGAATGGGGCGAGAGCTACGCTGAAATGCCGCGCGTGAACTGATTCACCGAAGCAGCGCACCCCTGGTTTCCCATTCAGGAGTTGATCGAATGAATGCACCCATGATGCAGCGGCTCGATTTCGCCGGCGTTTCGTATGCCGAAGCGATTGAACGCGCGCACAGCCTGATCCCTGTACTCAAGGAGCGCGCAGCGCGCGCAGAAGCCGCGCGCTGCCTGTTGCCCGAGACCATTGCCGACCTCGACCGCACCGGGCTGATGCGCATCGTGCAGCCGCGGCGCTGGGGCGGGATGGAGCTTGATTTCGTGTCGATTCTCGACATCACCGACATCATCGGGCGCGGCTGTGCTTCCACCGCGTGGACCCTGGCCAACATCTCGATTCACCACTGGATGCTGGCGCTGTATGAAGAAGTGGCGCAACAGGAAATCTGGGGCGCCAATCCGGATGCCTACATCGCCTCCGGCATCGCCTATCCGCAGGGGCGCGGGCAGGTGGTCGAGGGAGGCATCCTGCTCTCCGGCCACTGGAATTTCTCGTCCGGTGTGCGTTCCTCGACCTGGAACATGCTGGCCTGCGTGGTGCGTGACGCCGACAACAAGATTGTCGACTACCGCATGTGCGTGGTGCCGGAAGGTCAGTATGAAGTCATCGATGACTGGCAGGTGATGGGGCTTTCGGGTACCGGCAGCATGTCGGTCAAGTGTGACAAGCTGTTTGTTCCCGAGCACCGCGCGCTGTCGATGTTGCGCGGCGCCGGGGCCGGCGTTTTTCCTGGCTGTACGCTCAATCCGGCGCCGCTGTTCCGGATTCCGTTTGGCGGCGTTGCAGCCCATTGCATCCTGGGCGCGATGATCGGCAATGCGCAGGCCATGTTCGATGCGGTGACCGAGATGGTCAGGGAGCGCAGCACCAGTTACACGACCCTCAAGATGCGCGACCTCGGTACCGTTCAGGCGCGCGTCGGCCTGGCCGGCGCGCAGTTGGACACGGCGCGCTTGCTGGCGCGCAGCGACGGCCTCGAAGCACAGCGCATGGCCGAGGCCGGCGAGATTCCCGACCAGGCCTTGCGGCTCAAGCAAAAACGCAATTGCGCCTACTCGATGAAACTGGCGACCGACGCGGTCGATACCCTGTATGCCCTGGCCGGCGCCAATGGGCTGTACAGCCGCGGGCCGATGGAGCGCATTTACCGTGACCAGCATGCGGCGGCGGCGCACATCAATTTCAGCCTCGATGCCCACAGCACCGCCTGGGGGCTGGTGACGCTCGGCGGGGTGGTCAATACCCCGACCTTGTAGCGTTGCCACGGCGGCGCGGCGCGGACCGTCCGTTTGACGCCGAGCGGTCGGCACTGCGTAGAATGCGCAGTCCGACCTTAATGAACCGATGCCATGAAACGCACAGAGCTGGCCAAGAACCAGGGCCTCAAAATCGCCGGCCGGATCAAGCCGTTCGGCGTCGTCAGCGTTCCCGGCGGCGCAGCGCCGGCCCCTGATCGCCGTGAGCAACGCCGGCTCGACCAGGCGCAGGGCCTGGTGCCGTTCGCCTGCAAGCTCAATAGTGCGCTGGTCGAGCAGTTGCGCATACTGGCGATCGAACGCGGTATCGCGGTCAATGACCTGGTTGCCGAGTTGCTGCAGAAGGGCCTGGCGCGGCCGAGGTGACTGCGCCGATCCTGTTGCGCTTATATTGCCCGTGCTGAATGTCTCTGGCCCCCCGCTGGGGCCCATCGACAATTAACCGGCACGTCAGGCCCGGCAGGCGGCCGCCGACTGGCGGCCAGCGGCGCTTAAAGTCCGACCTGGGTGATCAGCTTGCTATTGAGGTAAGCCTCGGTCGCATCGGCCCCGCCCTCGGAACCATAGCCCGAATCCTTGACGCCGCCGAAGTGAATCTCGGTCAGGCCCAGGCCGTGGTGGTTGATCGACACCATGCCCGACTCGAAGGCCGCGCCGATGGCGTTGGCGGTTTTCAGGCTGGATGTGTAGGCGTAGGCCGCCAGACCCCAGGGCAGGCGATTGGCTTCGGCTACCACCGAGTCGAAATCCTTGAATGAAAGCACCGGGGCGATCGGCCCGAACGGCTCGTCGTTCATGATGCGTGCGTCCTGCGACACATGGGTCAGCACGGTGGGCTCGAAGAAATTGCCGCTGCTGCCGATGCGCTTGCCGCCGGTGGCGATCTTCGCGCCACGGGCGACGGCGTCCTCGATGATGCGCTCCATCGCCGCGACGCGCCGCACATTGGCCAGCGGACCCATCTGGATACCGGACTCCAGACCGCTGCCGACCTTGATGCTCTTGGTGGCCTGCACAAAGGCTTCGAGGAACTTGTCGTAGACCTGTTCCTGCACCAGAAAGCGGGTCGGCGAGACACAGACCTGACCGGCGTTGCGGAACTTGGCGCCGGCCAGCAGCTTGGCGGCGCGCTCGATATCGGCATCCTCGAACACGATGGCCGGCGCGTGGCCGCCCAGTTCCATGGTGGCGCGCTTCATGTGGGTGCCGGCGAGCGAGGCCAGGTGTTTGCCGACCGGGGTCGAGCCGGTGAAGGTGACCTTGCGAATGATCGGGCTGGCGATCAGGTATTCGGAAATCTCGGCCGGCACGCCGTACACCAGGCCGATCACACCAGCCGGCACGCCGGCGTCGACGAAGGCCTGGATCAATTGCGCCGGCGAGGCCGGGGTTTCCTCCGGCGCCTTGACGATGATCGAGCAGCCGGTGGTCAGCGCGGCCGACAGCTTGCGCACCACCTGGTTGATCGGGAAGTTCCACGGCGTGAATGCCGCCACCGGGCCGATCGGTTCCTTGACCAGGATCTGCTGGATGCCTTCGGCGCGCGATGGCACCACGCGGCCATAGGCGCGGCGGCCTTCTTCGGCGAACCAGTCGATGGTGTCGGCGCCGGCCATGATTTCCAGCTTGGCTTCGCCAATCGGCTTGCCCTGCTCCATGGTCATCAGGCGCGCGATGCCGTCGGCACGTTCCCGCATCAGGTCGGCGGCGCGGCGCATCATCTTGCAACGATCGTAGGCCGACACCTTGCGCCACACCTTGAAGCCGCGGTCGGCTGCGGCCAGCGCGCGGTCGAGGTCGGCGATCTCGGCGCGGGCGACGGTGGCGATCTGCTCGCCGGTGGCGGGGTTCATCACCGGCAGGCTGCGGCCGCCGCTGCCTGCGACCCAGGCGCCGTCGATGAACAGATAGGTGTTGGAATAGGCGACGTCGGCCGAAGCCAGCAGTTTGGGGTCGATGCGGTCCATGCGAATCTCCTGAAGGATGGAATCGGGGAAACCCCCAAAGATACTGCAAATTGGCCGCTGTCGCGCAGTTGGGGCGTCTGACTCGCCGTTGGGCATGAAGTCCTGGCCGCCACGGTGGCGGCACTTTTCGTCCTGACGTTCGCGAGCCGGTGCGCGCGGGGTTCAACGGCGCACGAAGCGCACCACCATGTCGACCACGCTGGCGCGGCGTGCAGCCAAGGCTGCGGCTGAATCGAGATCGCGCTTGAAGATCAGCGAGAACGTGTGGCGGTTGGAGACATTGAAAAAACTCAGCGCGGAGATCGACATGTGCAGGTCCACCGGGTCGAGCCCGGGGCGGAAGGTGCCTGTCTCGACGCCACGCTCGTAGATGCGGCGCACCGCATTGATCGCCGGTACGTTGAGGCGCTGGATCTCCTTCGACTGGCGCAGAAACGCGCCATTGTGGATGTTCTCGTTCATCACCAGGCGCACAAAGTCAGGGTTGGCGTTCTGGTAGTCGAAGGTGAAGGCGGTCAGCCGGCGCAGCGCGTCTTCGGGATCGAGGTGTTCGATGTCAAGGCCGGTCTCGAGCGAGCGGATGCGCCGGTAGGCCTCCTCGAGCACGGCGAGATACAGGCCTTCCTTGCCGCCGAAGTGGTAATAGATGGTGCGCTTGGAGGTGGCCATGCGTTCGGCGATCTCGTCGACCCGCGCACCGCTTAAGCCCTTGCGGGCGAACTCCTCGGTGGCCACCGCGATGATGTCCTGCTTGGTGCGTTCGGTGTCGTTGGTACGGATCGGCGCGTCGGCGCCGGGGGGCGCTGCGCGCGCTACGGTCTTGCGGCGGACGGAGGTTCGGAGGGCAGGCATCGTTTTGGTCAAGGGGCTTTCTTCTGGCCGCCATTGTGACGCAGGTGCCGGTCAATACTGGATGCGCGCGAGCGAACGCAGGATGTCCGGCGTGGTGGTGGGAATGCCGAAAAACTCGAGATAGGCAGGTATCTGCTCGAACAGCATGTCGGTCCCGACCTGTACCCGGCAGCCGCGCGCGGCTGCCGCGGCGAGGAACGCGGTGGTCTCTTTTTTCATCACGACTTCACCGACAAAGGCTTCAGGGGCGATGCGCGAAACGTCCACCGGCAGGGGATCGCCTTCGTTCATGCCCATCGGCGTGCAGTTGACGACAAGGTCGCAACCCTCTGGATCGTTCGAGCCAACCGTCACCCGTAGCGCCGGATAGTGGTCGCAAAGGCGTTGGGCGAGGCCGTCGGCCGACGCGGCGTTGACATCGAACAAGCGGATCTCGGCGCTGCCGGCAGCGGCCAGCGAAGCGGCGATCGCCGAGCCGACACCGCCTGCGCCCACCACCAGGAGGCGCGCACCATCGAGCCTGCAGCCCTTGCGCAGCATGCCGCGCACGAAGCCTTCGCCGTCGAACATGTCGCCGATCAGGCGGCCGTCGGCACTGCGGCGTACCGCATTGCACGAGCCGGCGATGCGCACCGCCGGCGACATCTCGTCAAGCAGCGCGACGGTGGCGATCTTGTGCGGCATCGTGATCAGCGCACCGGCGATGTTGGTGAGCGTGAACAGCGGGCGCAGGAAGGCCGCAAAGTGCTCCGGCCGGCAACCCATCGGCACGACCACGGTGTCGATGCCGTTGTTCTCGAAATACGGGTTGTAGATCATCGGCGCCTTGAAGCTGTGCGTCGGGTAGCCGATGTGCGCGATGAGACTGGTGTTGCCGGTGATCATGACGGGGCTCTTCGGGATGGAGCCGGCGATTGCCGGCTCCGGATCATGTCACTTGCGCAGCTTGGCCAGTTCCGCCTGCAGGGCCGACACGGTGGCGGCGATCGCCGCGCCGTGCTTCTCGATCACCGGCTTGAATTTCTCGCGCAGCTTGGCCTGCTCGGCGGGCGTCAACTCGGTGACTTCCATGCCGGCCTTCTTCAGGTCGGCCAGGTTCTGGTCGGCGGCGTCGCGCGTCAACTTGCGTTCGAATACCGCGGCTTCGACGGCGGCGTCCTGCAGGATCTTTTTCTCGTCGTTCGACAGCGTGTCCCAGACCTTCTTGCTGAAGATCATCGATTGCGGGTTGTACTGGTGGTTGGTGATCGCCAGGTGCTTCTGCACTTCGGCGAACTTGTTGGCGAGAATCACCGACAGCGGGTTCTCCTGGCCATCGATGGCCTTTTGCTCAAGCGCGGCATACACCTCGGGGAAGGCCAGCGGCGTGGGGTTGGCGCCCACCGCCTTGACCCAGTCGACGTTGATGGCGTTCGGGATCACGCGCAGCTTCAGGCCTGCGATGTCCTCGACAGTCTTGATCGGGCGGCGGCTGTTGGTGATGTTGCGGAAGCCGAGTTCGAAATAGGCGAGGCCGACGATGCCCTTGTCGGCCAGTTTGGCGTGCATCATCTTGCCGAACGGGCCGTCGACCACCGCATCGGCTTCCTTGCCGCTGGCGAACATGAACGGGAAGTCATACACCTCGAAGTCCTTGACCTGCGAGGCGAGGATGCCGGAGTTCATGGTGGCGATCTCGATGGTGCCACCCTGCAGGGCGGAGACGATCGGCGCATCGCCGCCGAGCGCGCCGCCCGGGTACACCGTGACCTTGATCTTGCCGCCGGACTTGGCGGCGACGATCTCGGCGAACTTCTCGCCGCCGATGGTCATCGGGTGGGTCTTCGGGTTGTTGTTGGCCAGCTTGAAGGTGCGCGGCTTGATGTCCTGCGCGATCGCGGCGGGAGCGATGGTGGTGGCGGATAGGGCGGACGCGAGGGCGACCAGCAGGGTGCGGCGGGTGAATCGTTGCATCAGAGTCTCCTTTGGGAAAAGCGCGTGAAGTGAAGCAAAATCGTTGGGAAGCAAGACCAGGTCAGAGCTTGTGAAGACTTCGTCGCGAGCGCTTCGAGGTCGGGTCGGGCGGCGCAGCCGTACTGCCGTACGGCGAGCTGCACGGGCTCCGGATCGGAGTGCGCGGCAGAAAGATTCGCGAGCGCTCAACCGGTGAACCACTTGGCCGGCACCGTGACCAGTGGCGGAAACAGCACCATCAGGAACATGACGGCGAATTCGGCGGCCATGAAGGGCAGCACGCCTTTGGTGACTTCATCGATCTTCATGCGGCCGACACCGGCCACCACGTTCAGCACCGTGCCCACCGGCGGGGTGACCAGGCCGATCGAGTTGTTGATGATGAACAGCACGCCGAAGTAGACCGGGTCGATGCCGGCCGCCTTGACCACCGGCATCAACACCGGCGTGAGAATCAGGATGGTCGGCGTCATGTCCATGGCGGTGCCGACGATCATCACCAGGATCATGATGGCGATCAGCAGCATGGTCTGGTTGCCCATGAACGGCTTCAGCAGTTCGATCACCTGGCCCGGCAGGTTGGCCACCGTGATCAGCCAGGCCGACACCATGGCCGCGGCCACCAGCAGCATCACCACCGAGGTGGTCTTGGCCGCGGCGATGAAGATCGAGGTCAACTGCGAGAACTTCAGTTCGCGGTACACCACCGTGGCCACGAAGAGAGCATAGACGGCGGCCACCACCGCGGCTTCGGTCGGCGTGAAGATGCCGAAGCGCAGACCGAACAGGATGATCAGCGGCAGCATCAGCGCCCAGGTCGATTCGCGCGCCGCTTTCCACACCTCGGCGGCGGATTTGCGGGGCGGCACCACCAGTTGCTCCTTGCGGCCCAGCCACCACCAGGTGATCCACAGCGCTGCGCCGATCCACAGGCCCGGCACGATGCCGGCCAGGAACAGTTTGGAGATCGACACGTTGGCGGTGACGCCGAAAATCACGAAGCCGATCGAAGGCGGAATCACCGGCCCGATGATGCCGCAGGCCGCGATCAAGCCGCCGGCGCGGCCGCGGTCATGCCCCGCCTTGACCATCATCGGCAGCAACAGGGCGGTCAGCGCCGCGGCATCCGCCACCGCCGAGCCGGAGAGGGCAGAGAGCAGGCAGGCCGCGACGATGGTCACGTAGCCCAGGCCGCCCTTCACGTGGCCCACTGCCACCAGCGCGAGGTTGACAATGCGCTGCGACAGGCCGCCGACGTTCATGATCTCGCCAGCCAGCATGAAAAACGGCACTGCCAGGAGCGGGAAGCTGTCCGAGCCGTTGATCACGTTCTGCGCCAGGATCTGCGCGTCGAACATGTCGAGGTGCCACATCAGTGCGACGCCGGTGGCGAGCAGCGCGAACGCGATCGGGATGCCGAGAGCCATGGCGCCGATCAAGGCGCCCAGGAAGATGGCGACCGTCATTTCGGTGCCCCCGTTTTCTGCATGGTGGCAGGCACATCGGCATGCTCGCGCGCCAGTTCGGCCTTGAGCGCCTCGAGTTCGCCCTGCTCCTCGGACTCCTTGACCATCACCAGGTCGGACTCGTCGAGTTGCCCGGAAACGGCGCGCCAGAGTTCGCGCAACAGGATCACCCCTGCCGAGACCGCGAACACCACGCCCGCACTGTAGAAGATGGCCACCGAAGCGCCGCTGACCGGCGCCTCGACGTCCCAGTTGATCTTCGCCTGCTGCACACTGCCCTGGAACAGGAGCCAGGTGATGTAGAGCATCAGCACCTGGCCGGTCACCAGGCATGCGAGCTTGCCTGCGCGCGGCAGACGCGACACCAGCATGTCGGAACCGAGGTGGGCGTGTTCCTTGAGGGCGACGACGGCGCCCAGGAAGGTGAGCCACACGAACAGCCAGCGCGAGACTTCCTCCGACATGGTGATGCCGGAGTTGAAGCCGTAACGCAGCACCACGTTGCCGAACACCAGCACCACCATCACCGCCAGGCAGGCGGCGATCAGGTATTCGAGCAGGCGGCAATACGAGGCAAGAGCGCGGTCCAAGATAGGTCTCCTCTGGTTTCGCTCTCCGCGTTTGGCGGAGGCGTCCCGGGCCGTGGCGAGCCTCTTGTTGGCATGCTGTGCCGGAATCTCGGGACGGGATTTCCGGTACGGCGCGAAGTATGTACGAACTAGTACGTACCGTCAATCACATTCGATTGCGCGTCGCACAATAGACGGTAAACCTGGGTGGTTGGCCAGAGCCGGGCAGGACGCCTGCGGGTGCGTGCCTGCCTCTTTTGGCGTCAGGTGCTCACGCCATTTGTCGTGACTTGCGCATTCCTTGTGCAACCTATTGACATCGGCCTGTACCAACGCTTCAGGCGCATCCGACAGCGCTTGAATCCACTGAATCTGTGGATATCTTGGCGCGCCGGCGGCCAGCCGGTGATTGCCAGTTCCGACCGGCTGCCAGGACCGGGGCAACCAGCCAAACCGGGCGCATGATCATCCGGCACTGGCTGCGACGATCCCCTCGCTGTGCAATGTCGCGATGTCGGCATTGCCGTAGCCAAGCGCCTGCAACAACTCCACCGTGTGCTCGCCCAGTCGCGGCGGGCCGGAGCGTGCGTGCAGGCGCTCGCCGTTCATGGTGAGCGGCAACAGCGGGGTGTGCGTGGTGCGACCGTCCGGCAGCGTTACCGGCGCGAGCCCGCCGGTAGCCGTGAGATGCGGGTCGTCGAACAAGTCGTGCGGGCGGGTGATCGGTGCGAACGGCAGGCCATGATCTTCGAACATGCGGCTCAATTCAGCCGCGCTGAAGTTGGCCAGCCGCTGCCGCAGTTGCGGGATCAGCGACTGGCGCGCGCGCACCCGGTCGTTGTTGCTGGTCAGCAGCGGGTCAGCCTTGAGGTCGGCGAAGCCGAACACGCGGCAGAAAATCTCCCACTGGGTATCCGACACCACCGCGAGGAAAATCTGCTCGCCATCCTTGACCTCGAACACGTCATACACCGCCCAGGCCGAGATGCGGCTGGGCATCGGTGCCGCCGGCTTGCCGGTGACGGCGAACTGCATCATGTGTTGCGCCACCAGGAAGATGTTGTTTTCGAACAGGGCCGACTGCACTTCCTGCCCACGCCCGGTGATGGCGCGTTGCGCCAGCGCCCCCATCGCGCCGATGGCGCCGAACATGCCGCCCATGATGTCGTTGACGCTCGACCCGGCACGCAAGGGCCGACCTTCCGGCCCGGTCATGTAGGCCAGCCCGCCCATCATCTGCACCACTTCGTCGAGCGCGGCGCGGTTCTCGTACGGGCCGGGCAGAAAACCCTTGTGCGACGCATAGACCAGACGCGGGTGCTCATCGGAGAG
>JANPGJ010000420.1:0-2926 GCA_031423955.1 Burkholderiales bacterium | reverse complement strand
GGATGGATCACCGGGGTGCCGGCGTCGAGTGCGGTCTCCATGTTGGTGACCGCGGCCAGGG
Source organism: Burkholderiales bacterium (assembly GCA_031423955.1). Taxonomy (GTDB): domain Bacteria; phylum Pseudomonadota; class Gammaproteobacteria; order Burkholderiales; family JAEUOS01; genus JAEUOS01. Next base: position 2,865 of record JANPGJ010000420.1, on the reverse strand, counting down.
TTTCGTACTCAACTTCGATCAGTTGCGCCGCATCTTCGGCCTGCGCACGGGTCTGCGCTACGACGACGGCGACCGCCTCGCCCTGCCAGGTGGCGCGCTCGACCGCCACCGCGTACTGCGGCGCCGACTTCATGCCCTTGAAATGCGTCAGCGTGCCGACCCAGGGCGACACGGCGCGCGCCACATCGATGCCGGTGCCGCACCAGAACACGCCCTTGGCCTTGCGCGCTTCGGCGAGATTGATGGAGACGATGCGCGCATGTGCGTGCGGGCTGCGCACGAAGGCGGCATGCAGTTCGCGCGGCAGGCGCAGGTCATCGACATACTGGCCGCGGCCGGCGAGCAGGCGTCTGGCGTTTGGCCGCGGCGTGTCCTGGCCGATATAGGTGGTCGGCTTCAGGCCCGGGGTCGGCGCGTTCATGTGCCCACCTTCGCCAGTTGTTGGCCGGCGGCGCGATTCTTCGCGGTCAGTTCGATGGCGTCGACAATCGCTTCATAGCCGGTACAGCGGCAGTAGTTGCCGGACATGTATTCGCGGATCTCCTCGCGCGAGGCGTGCGGTTGCTCGTTGATCAGGGCCGAGGCGCAGACCAGCATGCCCGGCGTGCAGTAGCCGCACTGCAGGGCGTTGCGCTGATGGAAGGCCGTCTGCAGGTCGGCGATCGCGCCCGATTCGGTCAGGCCTTCGATGGTTTCGACGGCCGCGCCTTCAAGCTGGCAGGCCAGCGTCAGGCAGCCGCGCACGATCTCGCCATTGACCAGCACGGTGCAGGCGCCGCACACGCCGTGCTCGCAACCGGCGTGCGAACCCGTCAGCGAGAGTTCGTTGCGCAGGAAATCGACCAGGTGGGTGCGTGGTTCGACTGCCTTGGTCACGGCCACGCCGTTGACCTTGAGATTGACGGTGATCAGGTTTTCCATGAGGTTTCCTTCAAGCGGTGAGCTTGGCCACCAGGCGGCCGAGCAATACGCCGCACAAGTGGAGCTTGGTGGCGCGGCCGTTGTACAGATCGGCGATCGGGTCGAGGTCGGCTTCGAGGCAGGCGCGCGCGGCGGTCAGGGCTGCGGCGTCACCGTTGCTGCCATCCAGGGCGCGCATCGCGCCCCTGGCCAGCAGCGCCTGCGAGGCAACGGCGAAAAACGCCACGCGCGGCGCGCTCAGTTTGCTCCCGGACATGCCGGCATTGACGAAGGCGCCGACGATCGCATAGTCGCCGCTGCGCCGCGTCAGTTCGCCGAACGCCGCGCGCTGGTTCGCGCCAGGCAGAGGCACGTGAATGCACTTGAGCACTTCACCGGGTTCGAGCGCGGTCTCGTACAGCCCTTTGAAGAAATCGGTCGCGGCAAGCACGCGCTCGCCCTGGCTCGATACGGCGGTGAAGCGCATGTCGAAGGCCAGCGCTGCCGCCGGCCACTCGGCCGCCGGGTCGGCCAGCGCGAGCGAGCCACCGATGGTGCCGCGGTTGCGAATCGCCGGGTGCGCGATGTGGCGCGCTGCTTCGGCAAGGGTGGGAAACAAGCGCTGCACCTCAGGCGAGCGCTCGATATCGGCATGCCGGGTCAGGGCACCGATCACCATTTCGGTTGCTGTCACGCGAATGCCGCGCAAGTCGGCCAATTGCGAAATGTCGATCAGCAGTTCGGGCTGCGACAGGCGCAACGCGAGGGACGGAATCAGGCTCTGGCCACCGGCCAGGATGCGCGCGTTGCCGGCGTGTGCGTCGAGCATCGCGCAGGCATCTGCCAGGCTGGCGGCTCGCCGGTAGGCGAAGGGTTGCGGTTTCATTGATTCTCCATTCGGGTGTTTCGATTTGGCGCGCGCGGCGCTACCCAAGTCGCGCGCGGTTGGCGCTGATCCTCATTTGATCTTCAGCAACATCTCCGCAGTTCCGCCAAGAATCGCGACCCGGTCGGCGTCGGACAAGCCCGGCGTCGCCAGCACCTCGTCGACCATGGTCTTGGTCCAGGGATACGGATAGTCGGTGCCCACCATCAACTGGCTGGCGCCCATTTCGGCCGCCAGATGGCGGATCGCTTCGGTTGAAAACACCATGGTGTCGTAATACATCTGCTTCAGGTAATCAGTGGGCTTCTTCTTGATGCCGCCGTAGGTGCCGCCCTCGCAGGCCGCAGGCAGGGTCAGGCAGCCGTGGTCGGAACGGCCGGCATACGAGGGCAGGAAGCCGCCGCCGTGTGCGCTGCAGATCTTGAGGCCGGGAAACCGGTCCAGTGTGCCTTCGAAGATCAGGTGCGACAACGCGATCGAGGTTTCAACCGGAAAGCCGATGATGTTGGAAAGATAGCCGTTGCCCTTCAATCGACGCGCCAGTTCGGTGGTGACGCCGGTGGCCTGCGGATGAATGAACACCAGCACGCCCAATTCTTCGACCTTGGCCCAGAACGGATGGAGTCTGGGATCGGAAAGCTCCATGTCGTTGACCGAGGCGCCGATAGCCGCGCCGCGCAGGCCGTACTTCTTGACGCCATCCTCGAGTTGCCGCGCCGCCATGTCGGGATGTTGCAGCGCCACCGAGGCGAAGGCGACAAAGCGGTCGGGGTGCGCGGCGCAGGCTTCCGCCAGCTTTTCGTTCTGGATCCGGATCACCTCCTCGGCCACCTCACGCTCGGCCGAGTACCAGAAAGGGTTGATCGACAAGGCCTGCATGTCGATGCCTTGCGCGTCCATGGTGGCCAGGCGCTGTTGCACGCCGGTGCCCATGTGCAGGTCGGCCAGCAACGGCGGGCCATCCATCTTTAGGCCCGGAACGGACATCGCCTCCGGCACCGCGCAATGCGCGTGCACGTCGACGACCCGCACGCGCTTGCCGGCGACCATGGCCGCGCGGCGCCCGGTCAGCGGGCCGG
>JANPGJ010000419.1:0-34310 GCA_031423955.1 Burkholderiales bacterium | reverse complement strand
GAAATCCATCTCGCCTGCGGCAACACGGCAGCCGATCACAATGCGCGGCGCCGCTGCCTGCGCGCTGAACTTGAACGCATTGAAGATCAGGTTGACCCATACCTGGCGCAGCATGGCCGGATCGCCAAACAAATCCGGCAGGGGCCCGATCTCGACGATCGGACGATGGGCAAACGCGCTCTTCGCCTCGTCGACCACCGCCGTCACCAATGCCATCGTCGCCACCCGCTGAAAACTGACGGTGCCACGCCCGAGACGGGAGAATTCGAGCAATCCGTCGATCAGTTCGGACATCCGCCTGGCGCTGGCGGCGATCATGTCCAGATCGCGCATGGCGCCACCGTCGGCATCGAGCCCGGCCTCCAGGCGCAGCAACTGTGCGAAGCCGTCGATCGCGCGCAAGGGCGCGCGCAGGTCGTGCGCCACGGTGTAGGAAAATGCCTCGAGTTCATGCACGGCGGCAGTCAGTTCGCTGGTGCGCTCGGCCACTTTTTGCTCAAGTGCCTCGTTGAGGTGATGCATTTCACGTTCCGCCCATTTGCGCGCGCTGATGTCGCGCACCGAGCTTTGCACCATGCGCCGCCCGTCGAATTCGACCGGGCCGGCGGCGGCTTCGACGTCGATCAGGCTGTCATCGAAGCAACGCAGGCGCAATTCGACATGGCCGACCGTGCGCCCGAGTTCAAGCACCCGGCGCCGGCGACGCAAGGCGACATCGCGCGATGCCGGCAGAAGATGTTCATACAGGTCAATCCCGATCATCGCCTGCACGTCGGGCGCCTTGAACATGCGCGCGGCCGCCGGGTTGGCATAACGGATGATCCGCTCGTCATGGATCAGCACCGCTTCCTGCGACAGTTCGACCAGGCTCTTGTAGCGCGCATCGCTTTCCTGCTGCGCCGCGCGGGCACGAAACCGCTCGATCAGCACCGCCGCCAGGGCTGCCGCCGCGGCGGTCAGCTCGAGGTCGGCGGCCTCGGGTGGCGTCGCTTGCCGCCGATACACCGCGAACACCGCCACCACCTGGCCTGCGGTATCACGCACCGGCGTCGACCAGCAGGCGCCCAGATCGCAGTCGCGCGCAAGCGCGCGCCAGGCGTCCCAGCGCGGATCGTTGGCGATATCGGCGCTGATGACCAGTTCGCCGAGATGCGCGGCGGCACCGCATGAGCCGGCGTTCGGGCCGGACAAAATACCCTCGGCGAGCGCGGCCCGGAACGCCGCCGTGGCGCCAGGCGCGGCGACCAGGCGCAACACACCGTCTTCGAGCATCATCAGCGACGCCATACCGGGCCGCACCAGCGCCTCTTCGATGTTCGCGCATAGGGTTGTCATCAGGGCATCGAACGGCGCGTCGACGGCAAGCATTTCGTACACGCGGCGCTCGCCGGCACGCATCAGGTCGGCGCGGTAGCGCCCGCTGATGTCCGCGCCGACACCGCGATAGCCGGTGAACACCCCGGCGGCGTCGAACATCGGCTCACCGCGTACCGCCACATAGCTGCGCAGGCCATCTTTCGGCACCACTTCCAGCACCAGATGGGCGAACGGGCGCCGCGCCTCGAGGTCGCGCCGGTGGGCCTCCCAGGTGATGCCGATCGGGCGCGTGCCGGGCCGCTCCCAACGTGTCAAGCCGGTCGATTCACCCAGCGGCTTGCGTTGATCGCGATAGCCATGGGTATCGGTGCGCACGAAACGATACTGCGCGTCCTGCTCCCAGTACCAGTCCGAAGACAATTGCGTGAGCTGGCGAAACCGCGCCTCGCTCTGTCGCAATTGCGCCAGCCGATCGGCCGATTCGACCCGCAGGCGTTCGCGCTCGGCCTCGGCCCGCTGGCGCAGGCTGATGTCGACCAATACCGCGCGCAACAGCTTGTCGGCGCCGGGCAGCCGCATCCAGCGCGATTCGACCGGCACTTCGCGCCCGTCGGCGGCCCGGATCGACCAGTCGAACACCACGTTTTCACCCGCCAGAACGCGCCGTGCGATCGCCGTCAGCGTGACGCGCGACAGCTCTTCAGACCGGCCAGGCACCATGCACAACTCGATTGTCGAGGCGCCGATCAATTGCTCGCGCGGACTGCCGAACAACAGTGCCGCGGCGAGGTTGGCCTCGATCAGCCTGCCCGAATGGAATTCGGCCACCACGATCGCCTCGGGCGCATCTTCGATCAGGCTTTGAAAGCGCGCCTCGAAATGGCGCGCACGGTCCTCGGCACGGATGCGTCGCGTGACATCGCTGACCGTGCCGTGATAACCGGCAAAGACGCCGGCGGCATCAAAACGCGGCGCCCCGTTGGATTCGATGAAACGACTCGCGCCATCATCTTCAGCCACCTCAAGCAGCAATTCCCGAAACGCTTCATGCCGCGCCAGCACCGCGCGATGCGCCGCCCAGGACGTTGAACGCGGCGTGAGGCGCGCGATGTCCCAGGCGCACTGGCCCAGCAAGGCGGCGCGATGGCGCGGATCACGGCCGGTGATTTCGCTGAACCGATGGTCCGGCCCGGTTTCCCAGGTCCAGTCGGCAGCGAGATCGACGAATTGGCGGAATCGCTCGGTGGCCGCGATCAGTGCGGACCGCTCCGCCTCGACCTGCTCGACCATGCGGTTGAAATCGCTGGCCAGCGCCGGCAAGCCGGGCGCCCCGGGGGCGTCCGGAACGCGGTAGCTGGTATCGCCGGCGGCCAGCGCATTGGTGGCGGCGTGCAATTCACGCACCCGCGCATGCAGGTCGCGGCGCATGATCCGGATCCCGACCACCGCGATTGCCAGTGCCGCCAATGGCAACGGCCAATACGCGCGCAGCGCCGCCGCAGCCGCCGGCGCCAGCAGGGTCACGCCGAGTGCGACCAGGAACGGCAACGCCGCCAGCAGGACCACAAGCGCGAACTTGATTTCAAGCCTGGGAAAGCTGCGCCCAGGCGGCGCGGGTCGCCGGGCGCCGCCGGCGGGGAACTGCTGCATGGAAAAATCGGTCTTCGGACCGGCTGCGTCTGTCAACCCGGCATCATAACCTGCGGGCCGACTCCAGCCCGCACCGTCGTTCGCCGCCGCCGATTGCCAGTGTTATGTCAGGCCCAATCCTTCAGGCGCGAACGTATGCGCGCCACGGCCTGGGTATGCAACTGGCAGACCCGCGATTCGGTGACCCCCATCACGGCGGCGATCTCGCGAAAGTTGAGCTCCTGCTCGTAGTACATGCCCATCAGCAGTTTTTCCCGTTCCGGCAATACGTCGATGGCGCCGATCAGGGCGCGACGAAAATGCGCATCGCGTACCTGCTCCAGCGGATCACCGGAGGCATCGGCCAGATGGCGGTCGAGGAACGGATCACTGTCTTCGCCATCGTCCTGGCTGTCGAAATGGATCAGTTGCGCGCCCCGCGCGTCGGCCAGCATGGTCTGGTAGTCGCCCAGCGACAAGCCCATTTCCTTCGCAACCTCCGGCTCGGTCGGCGAACGACCGAAGCGGTGCAACAGCTTGCCGATCGCCTTTTCTATATCGCGCTGGGCCCTTCGCACGCCGCGCGGCATCCAGTCATTGGCGCGCAACTCGTCAAGCATCGCCCCCTTGATGCGCTGCGATGCATAGGTTTCGAACTGCGCACCCTGGCCTTCCTCGAAGCGTCCGGCGGCGTCCATCAGGCCGAGCATGCCGGCTTGCACCAGGTCGTCGACTTGGACCGAGGCCGGCAGTCGCGCGAGCAGGTGGTGCGCCATTCGTTTGACCAGCGGCACGAATTGCTCGACATTGAGTTTGCGTTCGACGACACCGGTGGCGTTATACATATGCGTGGGTCCTTGCTAGTGCGTTTGCGTTGCGATGGATTGGTCGTGCATGCATTGCGCCAGGCGCCAGCCCGGGGCCTCGCCGGCGATGCGGGCGAAGGCGCGCGCCGCCTCGGCATGCGGGGCACCGGCCCCGGCATGGCCGCGGCCGCGCGTGTTGGAAGGCAGGTTGCCGGCATAGCCGACGGCGACCCCCAGAAAGCGGCGCGCGGTATCGGACAACTGGCGACAGATGGCGCGTGCCGCGCGCTCGCCCTCCGCGCCATTGACCAGGATCCGGAACGCCGGCGCCGCCAGTGCATCGTTCGACGCCGGGGTCGCAGCCTGCTTGATCAGCGCGTAGGCGGCCGTCAGGGCACGTTCACCGGGCATCGTCACCAGCAGCGACTCGCAGGCATCGCGCGCCATCGGCAGCCAAAGCCGGCCTTCCGGCGTCGCCAGCGCAGGCAGGTTGAGCAGCAGGATTTCCACCGGCTCGGCGAGGTTCAGGAAACCGCCGAAAAATTCACTTCCCGCGGCATTGGCGGCAATCAGCATCGGCAACCCGGCGCGTGCGCTGATCACCCGCAGGCCGGCGGCGGCGCGTAGCGCCACCGCGGCGAAATCACGGCGCCCCTCGATCATTTCAAGCAGGTCGGCGTCGGCACGCAAGCCCAGGGCATCGAGCGCGGTGCCGCTGGCGTCGAGCAGGACCACCTTGTGCCCTGCGCGTGCCAGCGCCAGGGCGAGTTGCGCACTGCAGGCGCCGTGCGCTGCCGGGTCGTGATCGCCGAACACCGGCAACACGCGCAGGGCACGTCGTTTCAGAAGGCTGCGCAGGCCGGCCGCCTGATCGGCGATCGCCGCTGCGGCCGGTGCCGCCGCGGCTGGTGTGGATCGAATGCTCATGGTGGGCGTCCTATGCCGCGAACTCGCCGCGACCGGATCCCGCGTCCGTGCCCGCCAGCGGCGGCAACGCACGCATCGCGCGTGCCGCCACCTCGTTGTCGCGCAGGGCGAAAGCCGGATCGACCACCGCCTTGAGCGCGCGGTGCACCAGCGCCGGACTGGTCGGCGCATGCAGATCCTCCGGCACGCGCTGGCCGTTGGTCACATGCAACAGTTCCAGGCTGTGCCGGGCCACCACGTCGAGCACCGGCGCCAGCTTGGCCGCTTCGTCGATCTTGGTCAGGATCGCACCGGCCAGCGGCCGCGCGCCGGCGCTCTTGCCCTGGTAGGCGCGCGCCACGTCATCCAGGGTTTCCGCCTGCACCGCGGCGTTGAGCAACAGCACCCGCTTGATGCGCGGGTTGTTGAGCAGATTGATCTGCTCGGCGACCCGGTTGTCGCGCTGGCCCATGCCGGTGGTGTCGATCAGCACCAGGCGCTTCGACGCCATGGTGGCGATGGTGGCCTCGAGTTCACCGTAGGACTGCGCCGAATGGACCGGCACACCGAGAATCTTGCCGTAGATGGCCAACTGGTCGAAGGCGCCGATGCGGTAGCTGTCGGTGGTGACCAGGCCGAGCGACTGCGCGCCGTACTTGACCACGCAGCGCGCCGCCAGTTTTGCCGTGGTGGTGGTCTTGCCGACCCCGGTCGGCCCCACCAGTGCGAATACGCCGCCGGTTTCGACCATGTCACGCGCCGGATCGGCGCAGCGGATGTTGCGCGCCAATACGTCGGCCAGCCATTTGCGCGCCTGCGCTTCGTTGTGATCATCCGGCAGCTTGTCGGCGACCGTGCGCGCCAGACTGGCCGAAAAGCCGGCCTCCACCATTTCCCGCCACAGCCTGACCGCCAGCGGGCGGCGCTCTGCCATGTCGCGCCAGGCCAGGCCCGCGATCTGGCTTTGCAGCATCGATTTCATCGCCGCCAGTTCGTCGAACATGCGCTGCTCACTTGGCGTAGGCCCGCTGTTTCGTGAACTGACCTCGGGCGCCGCTGCCGCCGCCAGGGGCGCGCCAGGCATGCGGCCGGCCGTGCCAAGGACTGCGAACGGGTTGTCATGGCCGCCGTCCGCTGCGACCGGGGCTACGGCCGCGGGCGATGCGGCGGCCCTTGTGGCGACCGGCTGGTCGCCAATCGGCAGGCCTGCATTGCCCTGGGCGCCGCGGCTACGGGCTGCCGGCCATGCACTCGGCGCTTCATGCGCGGCATATGTGTTGGCGACCTGCCAGTCGGGACGTTGCGGCGCCTGGCCGGCGTCATGGGTCGCCGACGGTCGCGCTGAACGTGAAACAGGGGCATCGATGCGGGCTGCAAAGTCAAGCAGGCTGGTGAACCGCCCGGTTCGCGCCGGCGCCTGCGCCGCATGCACCGGCGCTGCCGTCGTGCCGGTCCGGCGCGGTGGTGGCGCCTGCACCGGTGCTTCGACGCTTGCCTGCGGTTCATGCGACGCGAGTTCCTGCTCGGCTTCGACCATCGCCAGGATCTCGACCCCGCCGCTGGTCTTGCGATTCGAGATCACCAGCGCGTCGGGCCCCAACTCGGCCTTCATTTTCTGCATCGCCTCGCGCGCGGTCGCACCCAGAAATTTTTTCATCAGCATGGCAGTGGTCTCGTCACAATGGCAAAGTGGTCAAGGGTTCGGCGAACATCAGGAATTTCCCGGCAGCGAGCCGCGCGCACCGACCACCCCGGCGACGCGGATGGTGCAAGCCTCGGGAATCTCGGCATGGGCGATCACCTTCAGGCGCGGCAGGCCGCGGCGCGCCATGCGCGACAGGCCGGGGCGCAATTTGTCAGGCACCAGGAGTGCGGCCGGCTGGCCCAGGTTTTCGAGCCGCTGCACAGAGGCCGCGAGATCGCGCAGCAGGTTCTCGGCCAGCCCCGGTTCAATTCCAAGCGGTTCGTTGCCGGCGGTGCCGGCAGCCTGCGCCAGCACCCGCTCGAGTTCGGGCTCCAGCACCAGCATCTCCACTTCATTGGCCGGCCCGAACAGCATCTGGATGATCGCGCGACCGAGCGCGATGCGCGTCTGCGCGACCAGTTCGGCCGCATCGGTGCTCTTCGCGGCGTGCTCGGTGAGCGTCTCGACGATGGTGCGCAGGTCGCGGATATGCACGCCCTCATCGAGCAAGCCCTGCAGCACCCGGGTAAAGGTCGAGACCGGGATCAGCTTGGGCACCAGATCGTCGATCAGCTTCGGCACCTGCTTGTTGAAATGCTCGATCAGTGCCTGGGTTTCCTGCCGTCCCAGCAGGGGGCCGGCATGCGACTGCATCAGATGGTTGAGATGGGTCGCGACCACCGTACCGGCGTCGACCACGGTGAAACCGGTCGACAGGGCCTGGTCGCGGAACGCCCCCTCGATCCAGGTCGCCGGCAGGCCGAACGCCGGATCACGCGCGGGTGTGCCCGGCAATTGGCCGACCGCGTTGCCCGGATTGATCGCCATGTACATGCCGGCGAACACTTCGCCCTCGCCGATCACCACACCCTTCAAGCTGATCCGATAACCGTTCGGCTTCAATTCGAGGTTGTCGCGGATGTGCACCTGCGGCGGCAGGAACCCGACTTCCTGGGCGAATTTGCGGCGAATCGCCTTGATTCGCTTGAGCAGGTCGCCGTCCTGGTTGCGGTCGACCAACGGAATCAGGCGATAGCCGACCTCCAGCCCGAGCACATCCACCGGCGTCAAATCGTCCCAGCTGGCCTCGCCGCTATCGGCCGCGGTCGTCGGCGCCACCACCGCAGCGGCCTTCGCCGCGCGGGTCGCGGCCTGCGATTGCCACCAGCCGGTCCAGGCGGCGGCGCCGCCAAACAGGATGAAGGCGAAATGCGGCATGCCCGGTATCAGGCCGAGCGCACCCAGCACCCCACCGGTCACCATCAGGGTTTGCGGGTTGCGCACCAGTTGCCGCACCACCTGGGTGCCGATATCTTCCTTGACGTTTTCCTCGGCGCCAACCCGGCTCACCACCAGGCCGGCCGCCACCGAGATCACCAGTGCCGGAATCTGTGCCACCAGGCCATCGCCGATCGCCAGCAATACGTAGTTGTTGGTGGCGGTGGCCAGCGTCAGGTCGTGCTGCAGCAAGCCGACCGCAAGGCCGCCGACGATATTGATGAACAGGATCAGCATGCCGGCCACCGCATCGCCGCGCACGAACTTCGACGCGCCGTCCATCGCGCCGTAGAAGTCGGCTTCACGCGCGATCTCGCTGCGCCGCGTGCGCGCCTCCTGTTCAGTGATCAGGCCGGCATTCATGTCGGCATCGATCGCCATCTGCTTGCCCGGCATCGCGTCCAGGGTGAAGCGCGCGGCGACCTCGGCGATCCGGCCCGCGCCCTTGGTGATCACCACGAAATTGATCACCACCAGAATCATGAACACCACGATGCCGACGGCGAAGTTGCCGCCGACCAGGAAGTGGCCGAACGCTTCGATCACCTTGCCGGCGGCATCCGGCCCGGTGTGACCGTTGAGCAGCACCACCCGCGTCGAGGCAACGTTGAGCGACAGGCGCAACAACGTGGTCAGCAACAGCACGGTGGGAAAGGCGGCGAAGTCCATCGGCCGGTTGGCGTAGACCGACGCCAGCAGCACGATCAGGCCGAGCGCGATGTTGAAGGTGAACAGCAGGTCAAGCAGGAACGGCGGCAGCGGCAGGATCATCATCGCCAGCACCATGACGATGAACAGCGGCGCGGCCAGGCCGCGCAGCGACACATTGCGCCAACCACCGCCTGCGAGCGCGAGGGTTGTCATTGCACTACCCCCCTGTCACTGCGTGACATCTTCCCTGAGGGAGGACGAGCGCTCCCTGCGGACGGCCGGGCGGGCGCGCTCATGAAGTCGCCACCAGGTTGGCCGGGTCAAGCTCGGCGGGCACCGCGATCTGCACCGGCGGCGCCGGCGGTGGCCCGGCACGCATGGTCTTCAATTGATAGACCCAGGCCAGCACCTGGGCCACCGCGTTGTACAGCGCGGCCGGGATGTCGGCCTCCAGCTCGGCATGGGTGTACAGGGCACGCGCCAGCGCCGGCGCTTCGAGCAGCGGCACGCCATGTTCGCCGGCCAGTTCCCGGATACGCGCCGCCACCACGTCCGCGCCCTTGGCAACCACCTTCGGTGCACGCATGCTGGCGCCCTGATAAGACAAGGCCACCGCGTAGTGGGTCGGGTTGGTGACCACCACATCGGCCATCGGCACCGCCGACATCATGCGACGCCGCGCCGCCGCCCGTTGCAAGCCGCGCATCTTGGCCTTGATCTTGGGGTCACCCTCGGCCTCGCGCGATTCGCGCTTGACCTCGTCGGCCGACATCCGCAACCCCTTGGCGTGCTGCCACAATTGCAGGGGCACGTCAGCCGCGGCGATCGCGATCAGCACCGCCGCCATCCAGACGAAGTCGCGGGTGATCAGCCTGCCGGCGAACGCTGCCGCCTCGGCCGGCGCCTGACTCAATGGAAAGATGAACGCCTCCTGATCGCGCCAGATCAGGGTGCCGACCACGCCGCCGATCAGCAATACCTTGCCGATCGCCTTGCCGAGTTCGGCCAGGCTGTTGAGCGACACCAATTTCGCCAGGCCGGTGAGAGGGTTCAGGCGATTGAAGTCCGGCGTCAGGGGTTCGGTACTGAACAACCAGCCGCCGATCGCCAGCGGCGCCAGCAGAGCGGCGAAAAACAGCACGGCCAGAATCGGCAGCGCCGGCAGCAAGCCTTGCCAGGCGAGGTGGGCCGCGCTCTCCAGCGCCAGCGCCGGATCGAATGCGACCGCCCGCGAGATTGAAAGCGCACCGCGCAGATAGGTCATCGACGCGCGCGCCAACTCGGGGCCGGTGGCCAACAGCATGGCGGCACCCGCCAGCAATAGCGCGGAAGTGGTGAGCTCACGGGACCTTGGCGTCTGGCCGCGCTCGCGTGCTTCATCAAGCCGCTTTTGCGACGCAGGTAGTTCGCGTTCGGTGTCTTGCTGTTCCGCCATGGGCGGCGCCTCGCTGGGATTCGATAACGGTCCAATTATTCAAGCAGGCAAGGCCGCCCGATGGCTCAAACAAACGCCCAAAGGGCCGCCTGTTCGACACCTGCGGTGGCCGTCAGCGCGCCTAGATTGGCAGCCTGACCGGCCACACCACGCCGGCCCCCCCTGGTCCGGGCCGAACACCCAAGACTCGCCCGGCATTGACTTCACGCAAGGAGAAAACAATGGGACGATTTGCGAATGCGGGATTCGGCATCGACGCGATGGACAATGACGTCGTGGCCGCGGAAGCCTGGTCGGCGGCGTTCGACAACGCCGACATCAGCGACGATCTGGATGACGGCTTCGATGCCGTTGATGGCGACCAGGACGTGAGCGACGATGACCTGCTGTCGTTGATCGCGCAGCGGCCGAGCCGCCGGGCGCGCGCTTACCCGCGCGCTTAGCCGGCCAGGCGCCGGCCCTGCGGGCAAAACTCGTTCAGGTCACCATGCGTGGTGATCCTGGCTCGCACAAGCGATCCTGCAAAGAATTCCGATTCACGCCGGCGCCAGGCGAAAGCGCGCGATGATGCCCTGCATGGACTGCGCCAGCGCATCGAGCTGCGCCGATTGCGTCGCCATCGCCAGCACCGCACAACTGTTCTCTTCGGCCATGCGGGCGACCCGTTCGACGTTGTGAGCCAATTGCGTGCTGGCGCTGGTCTGCTCGGCCAGGGCCATGTTGATTTCACTGACCGTGGTGGCGACCTGGCCGGCGCTGTCGCGTACTTCGCCCATGCGCTCACCGGCGCTGCGGGCGCGCGCGACGCCCTCGCCCACTCGCCCGGACCAGCCCTCCATGTGGGCGACCGCCTGCGCGGTGCCGCTCTGGATCGCCTGCACCATGCCGCCGATCTCCTGGGTCGAAGTGCTGGTGCGCTCGGCCAGCTTGCGGACCTCGTCGGCGACCACCGCGAAGCCCCGTCCCTGCTCACCGGCACGCGCGGCCTCGATCGCGGCATTCAAGGCCAGAAGATTGGTCTGACCGGCGATTTCGGAGATCACCTGCACCACCTTGGAGATCTTCGTCGAATGCCCCTCAAGAACGTGCATGATGTCGGCCATCCCGTGCGCCGACTCGGCGATCGCGTTCATCTCGGCAGCGGCGGCCTGCACCACCGAATTGCCCTGATCGGACAATTCGCCGGACATGTTCGCCATCCGCAGGGCTTCGCCGGAATGCGCCGCCACCTGTTCGATGGAAGTTGTCATTTGCTCGACCGAGGCGGCCATCGAACCCGAGGCATCGCTTTGCTGCTCGGTGGCGCTCTTGATGCTTGCGCTGGCGACCGTGAGCGCCGCCGCGGCGCCGGCAATCTGCGCACTGCCGACGTTGACATTCGCGAGCGTGTCGCGCAGGGCCTCCTGCATGCGTGCCAGCGAAGCCATCAGGCTATCCTGGTCACCGCCGCGTAGCGCCACCGCGACCGAAATGTCGCCGCTGGCAATGCGATCGGCAACCGCGACCGCAAGTGCCGGTTCCCCGCCCAGGGTTCGCAACAGGCCGCGGGTGATCCGCACCCCGAAGCCCAGACCTGCCAGCGTCAACAAGCCGAGCAAGGCGAACAGCAGTTGGAGGTCGCGCGATTCCTGTGCCAGGCGGGCCACGAGCATGCTCTTGAGCAGGTCGCTGGCGACGCCGATCAGCTTGAATTGCGCATCGATCGCCCGCGTGGTCAACGCCACATACTCGGTGGAGTCGAAGGCTAGCGTCTCCGGTCGAATGATCTCGCGCTCGGCCGTTTCAATCGCGGTGACGGCCAGGGTCTCGGCGTCGGCAAGCGTTTGCGCAAGCAACGCCCGCACCTGCGAATTGGCGTCGCCGGCCTTTTCGATCGCGACTTTGGCGAAGCGCAGGCGTTCCTTGACGCGCTCAACGATCGCCGCCAGCGCCACCCGGTCTTCCGGCCGCGCAGCCCTGGCCGCCAGCAATCCAGTGCCCTTGGCGCGCGCCTGGCCCAGCACCTCGGTCAAGTACGGCATATGAACGTAGGCCGCCATGATCAAAAAATAGGATTCCGCAGCCGGATCGAGGCTCAACTGATAGTGGTCAAGCGTCAGGTCGAGCACCTCCAGTTGGCCGGCGACGAGGCGTGTATGGCGCTCATAACTGGCCGCGACCGCCAGACTCTTGCCGCTCACCGCGGCGGCGAGCGACTGCCAATCGCGTTCCACCGCATCGATTGCCTTCTTCACCTTTGCAACGTCACCCGGCAAGCCGTCACGAACGGCCCGCAACACCTGCTCGACCTCCATCTGTTTGGCGTCGCGCTGCGCCGCCAGCCCCGCATTTCCGCCCAGCATCGCCGCGCTCAAGCCGCGATGCTGCTGGGTGACTTGCATCAAGCGCAGCAGTGAATTGACCGCTGCCGGGCCGTCTGCCTCGAGACGCGACACGCCGATTGTTTCGACGGTTTTGGCCACATACAGCCAGGTCGGCACCGCGCAAAGTACGATACCGATCAGACCAAGAACGCCAAGGCGTTGCGAGACTTTCCATGAATCGATGTTCCAGGTCATTCGGTTTCCAGTTCTTGTTGAGGATCGTGTGCTGCACAACCGTGCAAACACATGGGTTCGACACGCGGTTCGTTATCTACGGACTGCTTGTGGAATGAGACGGAAGCGACCGATGATGCCCTGCAGAGAACGCGCCAGCGAGTCGAGTTGCCCGGCCTGGTCGGACATCGCCTCGACCGCGCGGGCGTTCTCTTCCGACATGCTGGAAACGCGCTCCACGTTCTGTGCCAGCAGGGTGCTGGTGCTTGATTGCTCGTTCAATGCCGCGTTGATTCCGCTCACCGCCGCGGCCACTTGCCCAGTACTGGCACGCACTTCCACCATCCGCTCACCCGCGCCCCTGGCGCGCGCCACACCTTCGGTCACGCGCCCGGACCAGCCTTCCATGTGCTGCACGGCTTGTGCGGTGCCGGACTGGATCGCCTGCACCATGGCGCCGATTTCACCGGTGGAACAGCTGGTGCGTTCGGCCAGTTTCCTGACTTCATCAGCCACCACGGCGAAGCCGCGCCCTTGCTCACCGGCGCGTGCGGCTTCGATCGCCGCGTTCAAGGCCAGCAGATTGGTCTGCCCTGCGATTTCGGAGATCACATGAACAATCTTCGAAATACTGGTCGAGCGGCCGTCAAGCTCGAGCATGATGTCGGCCATACGATGCGCCGAATCGGCGATCGCATTCATCTCGGCGGCTACCGCTGCAACCGTCTGGCTGCCTTCTTCGCACATCGAACCGGACTGGTTTGACAGGCACAGCGCGGACCCGGAATGCGCCGCCACCTGCTCGATCGAAGTCGTCATCTGCTCCACCGCGGCGGCCATCGAAGACGAGGCGTCGCTCTGCTGTCCGGTCGCCTGCGAAATGCGCAGTGCGGTCGCCGATAACTCGGTCGAGGCACTGGCAATCAATTCGCCGCTGCCGCTGACATGAACGATGGTGTTGCGCAAGGACTCCTGCATGCGTTCAAGCGACGCCATCAAGCTGGTCTCGTCGCCAGCCCTGAGCGGCACCGCAACGGACAAGTCACCGTCGGCGATACGCCGTGCCACCGCTACCGCGGCGGCAGGCTCGCCACCCAGGCTCCCGAGCACGGCGCGGGTCATCCAGACGGTCGCCCACAGGGCCAGGCCGATACCGAGCACCAGGGCGATGCCGATCGCCACGGCCCACCATTGCGCGATCCGTTCTGCGGCCTCGCGCGCGGCAGCCGATCTTTTCAGGGAGTGATCGCGCACCCGATCGGCAAGCCTGGCGGCAGCAGCCACCAACGGCGCGTCGACCCCGGCGACCGCCTGGTCGGCGAGGAATGCGGTTGTCACGTTCACCGGGTCGTACAACTTGAGGCCTTCGTTGAGCCTGGCAACGACTTCGCCATGCTGCCGGAGGAAAGCCTGCGCGTCGGCCCTGAGATCAAGGTCGATTCTTGGTGCGATCGCTTCCAGCCTGGCCAGGCCATCGCGCACTGCGGTGTCGGCCTTGCGGTAATCGGCAAGCGCCTCCTTGTAAAGCTTGTCGTCGGTACCGCGCAGCAATACGGTCTTGAAGGTATTGGCGCTCTGGCGTGCCGCCGCACGCGTCGAGGTTGCGGCGAGAATCGCCTGGACTTCAAGACTGCGCGCATCCAACGCGTCGGCCATGGCGCTCTTGAGTTGATGATTGGCAGTCATGGCCGCAGCGGCAATGGCACCGAGCAAGATTGCAATGGCCGCAATCAGGATGCCTGATTTCGCCCGCACACTGGTGTTGAACATGATGGATCTCCTGCAGGACTCCTGCTTGCCGTGCCGGTCCTGAAAGAACTCGTCGTTCAGGAACTGCGCCGGCCGAATTGGCCTATACCTGCCCGTTCAACAACTCGTGCATCTCAAGCACCAGGACCAGGACCCCTTCTCCGGACAGCGTCGCGCCTGCCACGCCGTTGGGCTTGATTCCCTCGAGCGGCTTGATCATCACTTCGTCCTGGCCGACGAAACTGTCGACCGCCAGCACATAGCCTCGATCACCCAGCGTGGCGACCACCCCGACCATCGGCTCGGAGGTCTTCGGCCGGTCCAGCAGGGTCACCAGGTCGAACACCGGCAGCACATCGCCGCGCACCACCAGATTCGGCTTGCCGGCCACGCTTTGCAGATTTTCAGGACGAATGTTGATGATCTCGCGCACTGAGTTGAGCGGCATCGCGAAGGTCTGCCCGCCCTGCTTCATCATCAGCACCGGCAGGATGGCAAGCGTCAGCGGCAGGAAAATCGTCACCCGCGAGCCTTCTCCCGGGGTCGAACTGAGTTCGATCCGGCCTTTGAGCCGCAGGATGTTGGTGCGCACCACGTCCATCCCGACACCGCGCCCGGAGACCGAACTGATCTCGGTCTTGGTCGAAAATCCGGGCAGGAAAATCAGGTTCAGGCTGGCGCGCTCGTCCAGCGTGTTGGCCTCGTCGGCGGTGATCAATCCCTTCTGCACCGCTTTTTCGCGAATGAATTCGGCGCGCATGCCGCGGCCGTCGTCGATGATCTCGATGATGATGCTGTCGCCGGCCTGGCGCGCCGACAGGCGGATCGTGCCACGCGCGGGCTTGCCGGCAGCGACACGCTCGTCCGGCGTTTCCAGACCGTGGTCAACCGAGTTGCGGACCAGGTGCACCAGCGGATCGTTGAGTTCCTCGAGAATGGTCTTGTCGACCTCGGTGTCGCCACCTTCGATGACCAGGTCGACATCCTTGCCCAGGGTACGCGCGACGTCGCGCGCGAGCCGATTGTATTTCTGGAACACCCGGCCCACCGGCTGCATCCGCGCCTTCATCACCGACGACTGCAGGTCCGACACCAGGCTGTCGAGTTGCCCGAGTACCTGTTCAAGGGTCTTCAGGGTTTCCACATTGCGGTCACCGCGGACCAGGTCACCGCGCAGGCAGTTCAGGCGGTTCTTGGTCAGGCCGATCTCGCCCGACAGATTGAGAATCTCGTCGAAGCGCGCCGTGTCAACGCGCAGCGTGCCGTCCTTGGTGACGGTGGGCCTGGCATCACCCGCCGGCTTGGCCGGTCTGCCGGACTCGGTTCCCGGCACTGCCAGCCGTTGCGTCGCGGCGGGCGATAACGCGAACGTCGTATCGGCTACCGGCAAGCGCTGTGTCTGTGCGGCTGACAGGGCCGCCGACAGGGCCGCCGCCACCACCTTGCTTCCGGTCGGCACCGCCACGGCAGCCGCAGAGCCTGCGCCTGCGCCGGAAACGGCACGGTGCAACGCAACCCAATCCGGACCACCCGCCACCGCTCCCGGCGCCGGCTTTACGGAGCCGCGCGGGAGTTCCCCCTTCAGGCAAGCATCGAGCGCATCGAGCAATTCGACCGGTGCCGCCTTGAGCGCCACTTTGCCGGCCATTTCGTTCATCATGCGCTTGACTTCGCCGGTCGCCGCCAGGATCACGTCGAGCATTTCCGGACTCAAAGCAAGTTTGTCGGAGCGCAACTGATCGAACAGGTTCTCGGTGCGATGGCACAGTTCCACCATCGCTCCCGCGTCAAGGAAGCCAGCGCCGCCCTTGATGGTGTGGAAGCCGCGGAAAATGGTGTTGAGCAGCGTCTTGTCGCTGGCGTTGTGCTCAAGCTCGACCAGCTTCTGGTCAACGTCGTCCAGCATTTCACCGGCCTCCGCCAGGAAGTCCGGCAGCAGGTCCTGCATGTCCATGAATTCGCTCATCGCACCCTCGGTTCCCTGTGAGCGCGCGCTCGATCTCCCGGAGCGTCCACGCTTTTCTATTGATCTTTCCTCTTGAAATCGTCCGGCTCCGCCGGCGATTTCAAGGACACATCAACCAGCCAAAAGTAGATTTTTACTTTTGGCTGATCTCTAGAATCCCAGCGACGCCAGCAGGTCGTCAACCTGCCCCTGGTTATTGACCACGTCATCGCGCTTGGTATTGATCACCGGGCCATTGAGGAACCCGACATCGGCTTCGGCGCGCTTCTCCGGCGGTGTGGTGTCGAGCAGCAACTTGACCAACTGGCTTTCAATGTCCTGCGCGATGCCGACGATCTTGTTGATCACCTGGCCGGTCAGGTCGTGAAAATCCTGCGCCAGCATGATGTCGGTGAACAATCCGGATGCTTCCCCGGTGCGCGCCGGCAACGAGTCCAGGAACGCACGGGTTGCCTCGGCATGCAGGCGAAATTCGTCGACACTGGTGCGGCCGGCGAACACATCGTTCCATTTCGCACCGAGCGCCGCGGCGTCCGCCTCGATGTTTTGCTGAATCACGGTGCCGGCCTCGGCCTTCGACAATGCTTTTTCGGCCGCCTGCCCGGTCAGGCTGGCAATGTAGTTGAGCCGCGCGCGCGCATCCGGCAGCTTGCCGACCGCGGAGTCGATCCCCTTGTCATAGCCCAACTCGCGCAGCGCATCGTGCAGATTGCGGGTCAGCAGTCCGACCCGATGAAAGATGTCGTACGGCTCTTCCGGCGGCGCCGCATCGCCAGCCTTTCCCGCCCCATCGTCCAGGGTCGCGGCAGCGACGCCCGGAGCGGCGGCGTCCGGCGCCTGCGCGGCGCTTCGTCCGGCGGCGATCTGCTCAAACAACGCTTCCAAATCCTCGGTTTCATTCTCTGCAACGGCGCTCATGGCTTCAACCCTGCCCTTTCATTTTCGCGACGATCTTGTTGACCTTGTCCTCCAGCGTGGCCTTGGTGAATGGCTTGACGATATAGCCGGATGCGCCGGCCTGGGCGGCGGTCACGATGTCTTCCTTCTTCGCCTCGGCGGTCACCATCAGCACCGGCAGATGCTTCAACGCGGCGTCCGCCTTGATCTGGGTCAGCAACTCGAAGCCGTTCATGTTCGGCATGTTGATGTCGGACACGACGAACTCGAAATTGCCGTTCTTCAGCTTGGCCAGGGCGGCCTGGCCGTCCTCGGCCTCATCGGCATTGGTGTAGCCGATTTCCTTCAGCAGGTTGCGCACGATCCGGCGCATCGTCGAAAAATCGTCGACGATCAGAATTTTCATGTCAGCGCTCATGGCTTCCTTCCTCAGGCTTTCTGCAACATGCCGGACACCATGCGCGCAAGGTCCTCCGGGTTGAATTTCGGAACATAGGCGTCCACCCCGACCTGTTGCCCGAGTTTCTGGTTGGCCACCGAAGACAGTGACGAATGCATCAGGATCGGGATACCCTCGAAGCGCTTGTCGTCACGAATGTGGCGGGTCAGCACATAGCCGTCCATCTCGGGCATTTCGGCGTCGGTCAGCACCAGGCCAATGGTGTCGCGCACAGACTTGTGTTCCTGGTCGGCGCGACCGGCGATCGCCTTCAGCTTTTCCCAGGCCTCCAGGCCATTGACCGCGTACTGGTAAGGCAGCTTCATTTTTTCCAGCACTTCGATGATTTTCTTGCGCGCGATGCCTGAATCGTCGGCAAAAAACACCGACACCGGTCGTGTTGATTCGAAGGCTTCGAGTTCCGGCACCAGGTCCTCGCCGATCACGTTGGCGAGGATCTGCTCGACATCGAGAATCGACACCAGCTTGCCCTCGGACAATTCGGTGATCGCGGTGATCAGGCTTTGTGCATTGGCGCCCACGCTTTGCGGCGTTTTCACCTGGTCCCAGTCGACCCGCACAATGCGATCGACATCGGCCACCAGGAACGCCTGGGTATGGCTGGAGAACTCGGTGATGATCAGTTTGGTGCGGTCGCCGTCGAACGGCATCGACAGGCAGGCCGCAAGGTCGATCACCGGGATGATGCTGCCGCGCAGCGAGATGATGCCCTCGACTCCGTTCGGCATGTTCGGCGTCTTGGTGATCGCCATCGTTTCGCACACCTCGCGCACCTTGAATACGTTGATGCCGAAGGTCTCGCGGCCGCCCAGGGAAAAAAGCAGCAATTCCATCTTGTTCGACCCGGCCAGCCTGGCTTTCTGGTCGATCATGTTCATCAGTTGATAGTCGCTGTGGCCCATCGGATGCTCCGTCAGTTCAAGCTTGGGTTGGATAAATTGTTCAAAATGCTGATCGTGTTTACGGCAGGTTTTCAACGAATCGGAGCGCGCAGCAGTGAGGTTGAACCAGGTTTTGATTCCGTTACCGGCGCAGGTGGCGCCGCTACCGGTGCCTGCGCCGCCAATGCCGCCGGCGCCAATGCCTCGCTGGCGTCGGTGGTGCTGCTGACATCGATCGCCGGGCCATCCTTGGTGATCGCCTCCTCGGCCTCGCGGTTGAGCACCATGATGCTGATGCGCCGATTGGTCGCGTCGAGCGGATCTTCCGGCTTGACCGGCACCGACGACGCCAGGCCGACCACACGAAGTATTTTTCCCTCGCCAAGGCCGGCAGCCATCAGTTCGCGCCGCGCCGCGTTGGCGCAGTCGGCCGACAGATCCCAGTTGCCGTATCCGCCCTCGCCGCCCTGGAACGGCGCGGCGTCGGTATGGCCGGAAATCCCGATCTTGTTCTCGACGTCGGCGAGGGCCCGGCCGATCTCGCGCATGATCATGCGCGTGTGGTCCTTGAGCACCGCACGCCCGGAGTCGAACATCGGGCGGTTTTGCTCATCGACAATCTGGATCCGCAGCCCTTCAGCGGTGATGTCAAGGCGGATCTGGTTCTTGAACTGTGCCAGCACGCCATTGGCTTCGAGCAAGGCGTCGACCTTGAGCTTGATTTCCTGCAGCCGCGCACGTTCCTGGCGTTTGGCTTCCGCCTTCGCCGCCTGCAGGTTGTAGGTCTTTTTCTCCGGCGTGTTCTCGCCGTGCTTGACCTGGCCGGTCTGCCGCGTCAAATCCTGACCGCCGCCCTTGAGGATGCTCGAACTGTCGCCGCTGCCGGAACCGCCGGCCATCGCCACCTTGAGCGGTGAATTGAAATACTCCGCAATGCCCTTCAGGTCACCCTGCGCGGTGGAACCGAGCAACCACATCAGCAGGAAAAACGCCATCATCGCCGTCACGAAGTCGGCGTAGGCGATTTTCCATGCGCCGCCGTGGGCCGAATGGCCACCCTTCTTGATCTTCTTGACGATGATCGGTTGCAGCTTTTTCGCGTCGCCTGCCATGTTTTCCTTGCGCCCGGTGCGTGTGCGTCAGCCGAAGCGGTCTACTTCTTGCCTTTGACATGCGATTCGAGTTCGCTGAAATTCGGGCGCTCGGTGGAGAACAGGACCTTGCGCCCGAATTCGATCGCCACTTGCGGCGCGTAGCCCTGCATGCTGGCCAGCAGCGTGGTCTTGATGCACTGCAATTCCTTGCCGGCTTCCTCGATCTTCTGTTCCATCAGGCCGGCCAGTGGTTCAAAGATGCCGTAGGCCAGCAGGATTCCAAGGAAGGTGCCGACCAGTGCGGAGCCGATCATCCCGCCCAGCACCGCCGGCGGCTGCCCCACCGAACCCATGGTGTTGACCACGCCGAGCACCGCAGCAACGATGCCGAACGCCGGCAAGCCGCCTGCCAGCCGGGTGATCGCCGCGGCCGGCGCGTGCGCTTCCGCGTGGTGGGTGTCGATCTCGCTGTCCATCAGCGATTCGATTTCGTGCGCGTTGAGATTGCCCGATACCATCATGCGCAGGTAGTCGGTGACGAATTCGGTCACGTGATGATCGGTGCCGACATTCGGGTATTTCTGGAACATCGCAGAGCTGTGCGGGTCCTCGACGTCTTTTTCGATCGACATCAGCCCTTCCTTGCGCACCTTCTGCAGGATCTCGAACAGCAGGGCCAGCAGTTCCAGGAAGCGCGCCTTGGTGTACTTGCTGCCCTTGAAGCAGCCGGCAAGGCCTTTCATCGAGGCCTTCAGCACCTTCATCTGGTTATTGGCGATGAACGCGCCGATCGCCGCGCCCATGATGGTGATCATCTCGAACGGCAGCGCTTTCAGGATCACCTGAATGTTGCCGCCGTGCACGATGTAGACACCGAAGATGCAGCCGAGCGATACGACATAACCGATGATGACGAACATGCTTGCATCCGCGTGAGAGTTGACTCGGGAATGCCGGCTTCCCGCGCGGGCGACGCCGGGCGCGAAGCGGCGCCGGCGCCGGCACAAGCGAACCGGCTTTCATGGATGCACAAGTTAACAATCAACCGGACTTGCCGATCGCTCAATTAGCGACCGCATTCGCCCTCAGTTCGGACCAGGCAGCGCGCCGGTCAATGCCCCGCCGTAGCGGGCTTGCTGGTCGACTGATCGCTGCCGGCGGCAGCGTCGGTGCCGAGTTACTTTAGTGAGGCTTGCATGACTGACGAAAAAGAGATGCTCTTGGCAAGGCGGTTATTCTCCTGGCAACGATCGATGGCGACCGTCGGCAGGCGCGGATCGCCGCGTTCCGGCCGGCGCCACCGCGGCGCGCTCACGCAGTCACTTCTTCGAGCGACTCGCCGTTCTCGGCATCGGCATACGCCGCCATCCGGTTCGCGCGGGTCTTGCCGGCGCGCGACGGCATGTCGCACAGGCCGCATACATAGTCGCCGGTAAGTTCGAACGTATGCACGACGTACTGGCCGTGGCAATCACCGCATCCGGTGGTGGTCAACATGCCGGCATCGAAGAACTTGGTCAGGCGCCATGCGCGGGTGATCGACAATACCTCGGGCATGCCGAGCCGGCCGATGTATTCGCGATACAGGCGATAGGCATGGACCACCACCTCGATCTCGTCGAGTTCGGAGCTGCGATTGAGCGACTGGTACAAGTTCATGTAGAGCGAGGAATGGATGTTCGGCTGCCAGGTCATGAACCAGTCGGTCGAGAACGGCAGCATTCCCTTGGGCGGCGACTTGCCGACGATCTCCTTGTACAGCTTGAGCAGGCGCTCGCGCGACAGGCTGGTTTCCGATTCCAGCACCTGCAGGCGCGCGCCGAGGCGGATCAGGTCCGAGGCCAGCGCGATCTGGCGCGCCTCACCGAGGATGGTCTTGGCTTTTTTCATGATCAGACCACCGCTTCGACTGCGTTGCCGGCCATCAGGATCGCCGCGTGCATGCCGGCCGCCTGCGAGTTCTCGCTGCCGCGGGTATGCGACAGGAGCAGGTTCCACACCAGACTGTCATCAAAACGGAAGCGGCACATCAACATGTTGGAGGCGGCGATCTTGAGCAACTGCCCGGCCGTCAGCTGATCGATGATGGCGGCGACTTCATCGGACAATCCAAGGCGCACCAGCGCCTCCGCGCGGTCGGCGCGAATCATGTTCTGCGCCAGTATCAGGTACGAAAGATTGGCTTCGCGGATCTCGGTCAACAGGTTTTCGACTTTCATTTTGATGCCCTCCGGTTCGGTTTGAAGATGCGTCACGCAGGTCGTGATGCAGTGACGTCATCTTCTGCCGCGGGTCGTTTTTTCTGAATTGGATGCACGCCGCATTCATGCGTGCGAATCAAGCATCTGCGTGGCGTGGGAATAGGCGGCTGGATGCGGTGCGGAAATGCGCCGGCGTTTGCGTGGGAAAAGGTGCGCACCGGAGGTGCTCGTTCAACGCTGTCGTTTGGTTGGAATCGGGGTGTCGCCGAAGGTGCTGCCGGCATCCCTTCGGAGCCTGCGAGGCGATGGTCCCAAGCCTGTCAGCGCACGCCCTACAAGGGGTTAAAAGAGTTCATATTTCGACTAAATTTAGATCTGCATCATGATGATTTGTAAACGTTTTTTTATTCATCGCGCACTGGCTTGCCAGCCCCTGCAAAGCCCCGCGACAGCAGCAGGACGGCGTCGTTTAATGGGCGAACGGCACCGACTACCGGCAATCGGGCACGAGTATCGGATCGCACAAGCACCCTCATCGCTTGAATAACGGCGTCGCTGCGCATTTGTTTAGGCCTTTGATTGCGCGACTTGCAAATATGCTTGGCGACATGTCTTGATAAAGGGCCGCATTGCAACAGGCGACCGGCAGCGAGGCTTGGACCAGTACCGAGTACCGAAGCAGCAGACCTAAGGGGTTTCGCATTCCTCAAGATCGGAGTGGTTCGCAGTAGCGACCATTTAGGTCTGCCCGGATTCATCTTCGGGTGCAAACATTTACAGATTCGGGAGAACACGATGTCTTCGATGATCAACACCAATCTTGCGTCGCTCAATACGCAGCGCAATCTCGCCAGCTCACAGGGCTCGGTCAATCAGGCGGTGCAGCGACTGTCCTCTGGCATGCGGGTCAACAGCGCCAAGGACGACGCCGCCGGCCTGGCGATCGCCGAGCGCATGAATGCGCAGGTCAAGGGCATGAATGTCGCCATCCGTAATGCCAACGACGCCGTCTCGCTGTCGCAGACCGCCGAGGGCGCGCTGTCGAAAGTATCCGACATGCTGCAGCGGATGCGCGAACTGGCGGTGCAATCGGCGAACGCCACCAACGGCGTGCAGGATCGCGCCAATCTCGATCAGGAGTACCAGCAACTGTCGGCCGAGATCACGCGCACCCTGGCCGGCACCCAGTTCAACGGCCAGAACATACTGGGCCTCAATGCCGGTACCCTGACCTTTCAGGTCGGTGCCGGCACTACCTCGAACGACAGCATCGCGATCACCACCACGCGGCTCGACAACAACGCCACGATCACCGCGGTGACCGCCGGCAACATCACCACCGCGGCCTTGTCGACCACTTCGATGACCAACATCGATCTGGCGATCGACAAGATCACCACCGAACGCGCGACCTATGGCGCGGCGCAAAACCGCTTCGAGTCGGCGATCAGCGTGCTGCAGGTGTCGGCCGAGAACAACACCGCGGCGCGCAGCCGCATCATGGACGCCGACTACGCCTCTGAAACAGCGGCGTTGTCGCGTGCGCAGATCCTGCAGCAGGCCGGCACCGCGATGCTGGCGCAGGCCAACCAGTTGCCCAACAACGTGCTCTCGCTGCTGCGCCAGTGACGATTGCACGGATTGACGTGCGGTAGTACGGCATGCAGGAACTCCACGGACAAAGGCGGCACCGGTTGCTGCGGCCGGCGCCGATTCAAGGATTGGCGCCGGCGCGCCGTTAACCGGATTTGGCGCGCGTGCCGAGGCCTAAGCCCGGTGCGTGCGACGCAAGGTGGTTCCCGCGAACGATGCACCACAGGGATTTCGAGAAAACCTAAAGTTTTGGATAGCAGGGGTCGATATCAGATGCAACGGCGGTCGAATCCTCACAGGTTCCCAACCGAAGTTGCAGACCTAAAGGGTTACCCAGCCTTCGCGGTCTAGATGAACAGCAGTTCCGACCATTTAGGTCTGCCAGGCAACAAACTTTGGGCCAAACCCCTTTCGATACAGGAGATTCATCATGTCAGGCATCAATACCAACTTAGCCGCACTCAATACCTCGCGCAATCTTTCGGGCTCGCAAATGGCTGTCGGCCAGGCGGTGCAGCGCCTGTCTTCCGGCCTGCGCGTCAACAGTGCCAAGGACGATTCAGCAGGTCTGGCAATTGCCGAACGATTCAATGCGCAGATCAAGGGCATGAACGTGGCGATCCGCAATGCCAATGACGCAGTGTCGCTGGCGCAAACCGCGGAGGGCGCGTTGTCGAAAGTGTCCGACATGCTGCAACGGATGCGCGAACTCGCCGTGCAGTCGGCCAACGCCACCAATAGCTCGTCCGACCGTACCAACCTCGACGCCGAATACGACCAGATCGGCTCGGAGATCACCCGTACCCTGGCCGGCACCTCGTTCAACGGCACCAACATGCTTGGCGCCAATGCGGGCACCCTGACCTTCCAGGTCGGCGCCGGCACCACCACCAACGACACCATCGCGATCACCACCACCCGCCTGGACAACCATGCGACGATGACCGCGGTGAGTACCGGCAGCATCACCACCGCGACCCTGGCGACGGCTTCGATCACGGCACTCGACACCGCGATCGACCTGATCACCACCGAGCGTTCAAGCTACGGCGCGTCGCAAAACCGCTTCGAATCGGCGATCGGCGTGTTGCAGGTGTCGGCCGAGAACAATGCCGCATCGCGCAGCCGGATCGTCGACGCCGACTACGCAACGGAAACCGCGGCCCTGTCTCGGGCCCAGGTACTGCAACAAGCTGGAACGGCGATGTTGGCGCAGGCCAATCAGTTGCCCAACCAGGTGCTGACCCTGCTGCGGTAAAACCCGCGCAGCGCGCGCCGCCCGTCCCCCTCCCGGGCAGCGCGCACTGTCCCGCCCTCAAAGCGGGCAGTCGAATGGGCTTCGCGCGACATGAAAAGCCCATCCGACTGTCAGTTTGAGTCAGGAACAACGCCATGAAAGTCGAACTATCGATTGAACGCGAACGCCCGGCGGCGCCGCTTGGCGGCCTCGGCAAGGCCGGTCGCGCCGCGGCGCCAGCAGCGCCGGCGCCTGCACCCGAACCAGCGGCCAGCAACCCCTGCGACCAGCAACGCGACGCGCCGCAGATCGATGCGGCCATCGAGGCTGCCAACCGGTCGATGCAGAACGTCGCCACCAATCTCCAGTTTGAAAAGGATGTCAGCAGCGGCAAAGTCGTGGTCCGGGTGATCGACACCGACACCCAGCAGGTGCTGCGCCAGATGCCCTCGGAGGAGATGCTCGCCATGGGCAAGGCGCTGGAGCGCCTCAAGGGACTGATGATCCATCTCAAGGTCTGACCCGGGGCGCATGTCCCACGAAAACGCTGAATAAGTCCCTGGAATGCGGACTATCGAACGGAAGCTTGTTTCAATTCAAACTGGTTGCATAAGCGGCTTTCTCCACCTACGGACTTATTCAGTGGTTCCCTAACATGGTCTCCGCCGTCTCCGGCACCAATCTCGACGTCAACACGCTGGTTACGCAGTTGATGCAGGCCGAGCGCGCGCCGCTGGCGGCCATGCAGCGCACGCAAAGCGGTTTCCAGGCGAAAATCTCGGCCTATGGCCGGCTGCAGAGTTCGATGTCGACCCTGTCCGACGCGGTCAGAAAGCTCGACTCAAGCGACACCTTCCGTGCCGCCAGCGCAAAAGTGTCAGACCCAAGCGTGCTTGGCGCCAGCGCCTCCGCCGGCGCCGCCGCCGGCACCTACAGCATCGAAGTACAAGCCCTTGCACAGGCGCAAAAGCTGGCTTCCTCGGCGTTTGGCGCCGCCGACAGCGTGGTAGGCACCGGCAACCTGACCATCCAGTTCGGCACCTATGCCAGCGGCCCCAACACCTTCACCGCCAATCCGGCAAAACCCGCCTTGAGCGTGGTGATCGACGCCAGCAACAATACCCTTGAAGGCGTGCGTGACGCCATCAACACCGCCAGCGGCACCACTGGCGGTGTGCGCGCGAGCATCATCAATGATGGCAGCGGCTTCCGTCTGGCGATCTCGCCTACCGATGGCGGCGTCGCCAACAGCCTGAAGATCGCGGTCGCCGACAATGACCTTGGCAACACCGACACAAGCGGCCTGTCGCGACTGGCGTTCGACCCCACCGCCGCCATCGGCGCCGGCAAGAACCTGACCCAGAACGTCGCGGCCCAGGACGCGCTGTTGTATATCGATGGCGTGCAGGTCAGAAAATCCAGCAACACCATCGCCGACGCGATCAGCGGTTTGTCCCTGAACCTCGCCAAGACCAACACCGGCAACCCGATCACCTTGACTGTCGCGCCCGATGCGGATGCGATGAAGACCACCATCGACGGCTTCGTCAAGGCCTACAACGGCTTCAACAGCCAGGTCCGCCAACTGACCTTCTACGACGCCGGCAACAAGACCGCCGGCGCCCTGCAGGGGGATGCCACCGCGCGCGGCCTGCAGGGCCAGGTCAAGGCGCAGATCACCCAGGCGCTGTCCGGCCTGACCGGCAGCATCACCCGCCTGTCCGATATCGGCCTGACATTCCAGAGCGACGGCGCATTGGCCTTCGACAGCGTCAAGTTCCAGAAAGCGGTCGATGGCAACAGTGCCGACCTGGCAGCCCTGTTCACGGTGCGCGGCACCTCGACCGACAGCCGGGTGCAGTTCTCCGGCGCTCCGGATACGCTCGCCACCGGCGCCTTCAGCGTCGCGGTCAGCACCGCCGCGACCCAGGGCCGCCTGCTTGGCGATGGCGCCGCCGGCCTCACCATCACCGGCGGCGTCAATGACGGATTGAGCCTGATGGTCGACGGCCAGGCCGTCAGTGTCACCCTGGCGGCCGCAACCTACGCCAGTGCCGATGCGCTGGCCGCCGAAATCCAGTCGAAAATCAACGGCGACGCCGGCCTCAAGAATCTCGGCAGCAGCGTCACCGTAAGCCAGAGTGCCGGCGTACTGCAGGTGCGCTCGGCACGCTTCAGCGGCACCTCGAGCGTCGCTGGGGCCGCAGGAACAGCGGCCGCCACCCTGTTTGGCGCGGCCCCGGCTAGCACTGCCGGCAGCGACGTCGCAGGCACCATCAATGGTCTCGCCGCGGCGGGCAGCGGGCAGACCCTGGTCTCGACCGACGGCCTGCGCCTGAAGGTGGCGGCCGACGCCAGCGGCGCGCTCGGCAATGTCTCGTTCACCCGCGGCTATGGCGCGCTGTTGCGCATCAACCTGGCCAAGCTCACCGATACCGGCGGGCCGCTCAGTTCGCGCACCGAAGGACTCAATGCGAGCGTGAAGCGCAACACCAAGCAACAGGAAAGCTTCAACGCCCGCATGACCACGCTCGAGGCGACCTACCGCCGCCAGTTCAGTGCCCTCGATACGATGCTGTCGAGCATGAGCACCACCAGCAACTTCCTGACCCAGCAACTGGCGCAGTTGAACAACAATCGCTGATGCAGGCGATCTTCGCCGCCGGACCCCGGCGCACATCAATATCTTCCCCGGCCGGCCGTTAAATGAATTATCCAGTCGCCATGTCCAGAGGAGATTCAATGTTCGCCGCCTATCGCAATGCTGCTTCCAGTTACAACCAGATGCGGGTCGAAAGCGGCGTCGCCGGTGCGCGTCCGATCGACCTGGTGGTGATGGTCTACGAAGGCGCGATCGAAGCCCTGGGCCGGGCGGCCACCGAGATGCGCAAGGGTGATATCGAAGCCAAGAACCGCACCATCACTCGCGCCATCCGCATCATCGACGAAGGCCTGCGCGCACCGCTCGACCTGAGCGCCGGTCCGATCGCCGCCAACCTGGCCGACCTCTACGACTACATGACGCGCCGCCTGCTGAAGGGCAGCGTGCGCAACGATCCAGCGATGTTGGATGAAGTCCGCGGTCTGCTCCTCGAACTGAAGTCGGCCTGGGATGAGATCATTGCCCGTGGCGGCGCATGATCAAGCCGCCGGATTCATCCCGCAACGAAGGTCGCGGCGCCCGTCGAATCGCGATGCACGCCGCGCCACACCAGACACCAAACCGAAGAGTCGCATGATGACGCAGCCCACGAAGACCATCGATCACTATCTTTCCATCGCCGGGGCCAGCAGCCGCATGGTCAGCGCCGCCCGCAGCAGTGACTGGGACGCACTGGTCAGCGCCGAGGAAGACTGCGCACACCTGATCGCCGCGCTCGAAGCCCATCTCGAAAGTCGCAGCGTCGATCAGGCCGAACAGAAGCAGCGCATCCACATTCTCGGCGAGATTCTCGCCCACGACGCCGAGATTCGCGAATTGACCACGCCATGGTTGAAACGCCTTGAAGAGCTGCTGGCCGGCGCCAGTCACGAGCGTCGCCTCGGGCACGCGTATCGCGCCGACTTCGGCTGATTTCGATGTTCATCGCCGCCCCATCCGGTCCGCAGGCCGCCATGGAGTCGGTTCGGCGCCTGCTGGCCGAGACCGCGGCAGGGTTGGCCGCGCCGCATGCGATCGTGGCTGTCGGCGCCATCTCCGCCGACGGCCTGAGCGCACAGCTCGCCGATCCGCAACAACGGTTGGCCGGCCGCACGGTGCCGGCGCTGGTGTTGTCGCGCATCGACGCGGAACAAGGAATCGTCGAGATCGCCGGCGAACGGCTGCACATCGCCGCCCGCCTTCCTGAGAGCGGCCGGCCGGTCATGCTGCGCTTCTCCGCGGCACCGGAAGTCGTCGCAGCGACCATCCAGCGCCGGCTCGAAGCTGCGGCCGAAGTGCTTGCCGGCAACCCATCACCCCGGGTTGTGCTGGGCCCGGTAGCCCAGGCCTTGAGTCAGGTCGCCAGCCGCGCAGCGCCGCCGCTGGCGCTCGGTTCGGTTGCCGCACAGGTCGAGACACCGCTGGCGTTCGCTACGGCGCTGGCGGCGCTGGTGCGCGACAGCGGCGTGTTTTACGAATCACATCTGGCGCGCTGGACTCGCGGCCAGTATCCGCTTGCGCAGTTGCAGGTCGAGCCGCAGGCAAACCCGACCGGCGCCGGCGCCGCGCCGGCGGCTGCATCTGCGTTCGCGCCCGACCACCCGGTGCAACTGTCCTGCACGCCGGACACCAATACGGCGACCGGTGCTGCGAATCGGTCGAATGGCGCGGAGGCGGCGCCCAAGCCCCTGGTGGCCTCCGAACTGCAGCCGATCTTGCGCGAACAGCTCGGCGTTCTGGAGCATCGCAGTATCGCTGTAACGCTGGAGGCGTGGCCCGGGCAACAGATGGCTTTGTCGATCCACGACCAGCGCGACGCGCCCGCCCCCGGCGACCCTGACGGACGCGCTCGATCGCCGGCGATCGACGCCGCTCCGTGGTCAACCCGCCTCACCCTTGACCTGCCACGGCTCGGCAGGCTGCATGTCGAACTGGGGCTGACCGGCAATCAGATGCAGCTGGTGGTCGAGGCCGATGCGGACAGTGCCGCCTGCCTCGGTCGCGGCACCACTGCGCTGGCCGATGCGATGGCCGGCGCCGGCATCCGCCTCTCGGGTCTGCGGATTGTCGATGCAGCCGATCTCTGAAAACGCCGCGCCTCTGGCGCATGCTGTCGCGCTGGCGTATCACGAAGGCCGTGGTGCGCCGCGCGTGCTGGCCAAGGGCGATGGGCACATCGCCCTGGAGATCATCCGCCGCGCGCGCGAGGCCGGGGTGCATGTGCATGAATCGCGCGAACTGGTGGGCATGCTGATGCAGGTCGATCTCGACAGCAACATTCCACCCATGCTCTACACCGCCATCGCGGAGCTTCTGGCCTGGGTATATCGGCTTGAGGCGGAAGCCGGCAAGGCCGCATCATGAGCCAAGCTTCCAACGCGTATCCGGAGGCGGACAACCGCGCCAACGAGGACTACAAGGTCTACGGCCGACACGAAATTGCCGGCATTCTCGATGAAGTCATCCGCAAGCGGACCCTGGTCACGGTCTATTTTCGCGGCCTCGAAGGATTCACGGTGTCCAGCGTTCTGCATCTTGACCCGGCGCGCCAGAACCTGCTGTTCGACAGCGCCCAGGACAGCGCGGTCAACCGCCAGATCATCGCGGCGCCGCGCCTGACCTTTGTCGCCTTCGTCGACCATATCAAGACGCAGTTCGCCACCGTCGGTGTGAACCCGACGGTGTTTGAAAACCATCCGGCGCTGCAAACCTCGATGCCGGAGTCGGTGCTGCGCCTGCAGCGCCGCAATTTTTTCCGCGTGCGCGCCCCCAAGGCAGTGCCGCTGATCTGCGAAGTACCGTTGCCTGACGGCGAGGTCGCGCGACTGCCGATCGACGACCTGAGCGTCGGCGGCATCGCCATGCTGGCCGGCGAAAATTTCGCGCAGTTCGCGCCCGGCACCACGTTTCACAACTGCAATATCGATCTGCCGGAGCACGGTGTGATCACGGCCTCGCTTGAACTGCGCACCCAGGGTCCGGCCGCGCGCAATGCGAAGCAACTGCGCTTCGGCTGCCGCTTCGTCGACCTGCCCGGCACGGTCGAAACCCGGATTCAGCGCTACATCAACGATCTTGAGCGGGCGCGCCGGGCATTGAGCTGAGCGGACAAAAGTGAAACCCTACTTTTGTCCGGATCTGTCGACTGAAAAATCGCCGGCGGAGCCGGTCGATTTTTCACATGAATAGCCAGGCAACCCCGGCCGCGCCAGGTCGTGGCATCGCGCGCTTTTTGGTGAACGCTTTTCAGCTGTCGAATCGTCCGGCTCCGCCGGCGATTCGACACTTGCCAGCCGGACAAAAGTAGGGTTGTACTTTTGTCCGATCAAACACTCAGATTCATGATGTCGTGATAGGCGGACATCAGGCGATTACGGGCCTGCACCACCGCCTGGAACGAGATGCTCGATTTCTGCATCGCGATCATGGTTTCCTCGAGCGTGACGCTGGTGTCGCCGGCCTGGAAGCGCCGACCCAGTTCGCTCGCTTCGGTCTGCGCGCGATTGACGCCTTCGAGCGCCTCCTGGAGAACGTCGCCAAAGCTGGCGCCGCCCGGCGCGGCCTTTGAGATGGCGCCCGCCGCAGGCGCAGCGAGCGCACGCCCGGCGGCGGAAATCGAACTGATCGCATCCATTGCTTGGCTCCTTCTGTCGCGCCGGGCGCCGCGACCGCTTGCCGCGACACCGGCCATTCGCACCGCTGGTGGCGGCGCCCGATCAAACACCGCAATGCTAGCCCTGCACGGCTCTGGACGGGGATGCGAATTGCCCTGCAAAAGCCTGCCTTCTCGTCTCTTCATCCACCCTCAAGGATTCGCATAATCATCGCCAACCACAGTCTCACCCGGGATTCGCATTTCATGGCAGACAACGCACTCACACTCGTACGCGGCAACCTGCCCGGCACTGATCTGGTGGCCGGGTGGCGCGCGCTTCCGGTTGGCAACAAGATCGCCAGCATGATCGGCGCCGCGGCGTCGATCGCCATCCTGACGGCGGCCTGGATGTGGAGCCAGGCGCCGGACTACCGGATCCTGTTCAGCCAGATACCCGACAAGGATGGTGGCGCCATCATCGCCGCCCTGAACCAGCAGAACGTGCCCTACAAGATGGCTGACGGCGGCGCCATCCTGGTACCCGCGCCGCTGGTGCATGAGACCCGGCTCAAGCTGGCCTCGGCCGGCCTGCCCAAGGGCGGCAATGTCGGCTTCGACCTGATCGACAACCAGAAATTCGGCGCCACCCAGTTTCAGGAGCAGGTGAATTACCAGCGCGCCCTCGAAGGCGAACTCACCCGGTCGATCCAGTCGCTCGCCGCGGTGCAATCGGCACGGGTGCACCTGGCGATTCCAAAGCCCTCGATCTTCATGCGTGAACAGCAGCGTCCGACCGCCTCGGTTTTGCTTTCGATCTACGCCGGCAAGACGCTCGACCGCACCCAGGTGTCCGGGATCATGCATCTGGTGTCGTCGAGCCTGCCGGACCTGCCGACCAGGAACGTCAGCATCGTCGACCAGAACGGCACCCTGCTGTCGCCACCGGCCGACAGCGCCGCCGGCGGCGGCCTTGACGCGACCCAGCTGTCATATGTGCAGCAGGTTGAACAGGCCGGCATCAAGCGGATCATGGAAATCCTCACCCCCTTGTATGGCGCCGACAACGTGCGCGCCCAGGTCACCGCCGACATCGACTTCAACCACACCGAGCAGACCTCGGAGAATTTCAAGCCGAACCAGAACAAGGATGATGCGGTGGTGCGCAGCCAGCAGACCAGCGAGTCGAGCAACGGCGCCGGCGCCGCGGGTGGCGTGCCGGGTGCGCTGTCGAACCAGCCGGCGGCGCCGGCGGCGGCGCAGGTGGCCGGCTCCCCGACCAATCCGGCGGCCGGCGTGCAGGGTGCGAATGGCGGCGGCCCGAGCCGCCGTGATTCGGTCACCAACTATGAACTCGACAAGACCGTGCGCCACGTGCGCAATGCCAGCGGGTCGATCAAGCGGATTTCGGCGGCGGTGATCCTCAATCACCGCAAGGTGCCAGGCGGCAAGCCGGGCGCGCCGCCGGCCAGCGCTGCCCTGCCGGCGGAGGAAATCACCCGCATCGAGGCGCTGGTCAAGGAGGCGATCGGCTTCTCCAAGGATCGCGGCGATTCGATCAATGTGGCCAACGCGCCGTTCAGCCCGCGCGAAGTCGAAGTGCTGCCGGAGGTGCCGTTGTGGAAGCAGCCCGACACCATTGCCATGATCAAGGATGTCGGCAAGCAACTGCTGATCGCCGCGCTGGCGCTCTACATCATCCTCGGCGTGCTGCGCCCGCTGCTGCGGCAGATCCTGGCGCACCGCCCGCCAGCGCCGCCGCCGGAAGAGAAGAACGCCAACGATGACGCGGCAGGCGGCGGCGCGGCCGGCCAGGACGGAACGGCCGCCCTGCCGTCACGACTCGACAACGCCCGCGCG
Organism: Burkholderiales bacterium; assembly: GCA_031423955.1. Classification (GTDB taxonomy): domain Bacteria; phylum Pseudomonadota; class Gammaproteobacteria; order Burkholderiales; family JAEUOS01; genus JAEUOS01. Next base: position 1,896 of record JANPGJ010000419.1, on the reverse strand, counting down.
CTGGCCAAGCAGGATCCGAAGATCGTCGCCAGCGTGGTGCGCAACTGGGTGAACCAATGAGCGCTCCCGCACGGCCGCCCGCAGGGAGCGCTCATCCTCCCGCGGGGAGGATGTCACGCAGTGACAGGAAGGTGGTCCCATGAGCGACACCGGAGTTGACGATGGCGCCATCCTGCTGATGTCGCTCGGCGAGGAGGAAGCCGCCGAGGTATTCAAGCACCTGTCGCCGAAGGATGCGCAGAAGCTCGGTGCGGCGATGGCCGCGCTGAAGAACGTATCGCGCGAAAAGATCGACACGGTGCTGGAGAAGTTCAGTGCCGAGGCCGGCGAGCAGACCTCGATCGGCAATGATTCCGACGACTATATCCGCGCCGTTCTGATTCGCGCGCTCGGTGAAGACAAGGCCAAGCTGGTGCTCGACCGCATCCTGCAGAGCGGCGACACCGCCGGCATCGAGAGCCTGAAATGGATGGACGCGGCCTCGGTTGCCGAACTGATCAAGAACGAGCATCCGCAGATCATCGCCTCGATCCTGGTGCACCTGGAGCGCGACCACGCCGCCTCGATCCTGAACGGTCTTGGCGAACGCCTGCGCGGCGACGTGGTGATGCGCGTGGCAACGCTCGACGGCATTCATCCGAACGCCCTGCGCGAACTCAACGACACCATCACCAAGGTGCTGGCCGGATCCGACCAGATCCGCAAGGCCGCCCTCGGTGGCGTGCGCACCGCGGCGGAAATCCTCAACTTCGTGGGCAGCACCTCCGAAGCCTCGATCCTCGAATCGGTGCGCACCGTCGACGACGGCATCGCCCAGGGAATCATGGACGAGATGTTCGTCTTCGAGAACCTGATGGACATCGACGACCGCGGCATCCAGGCGCTGCTCAAGGAAGTGCAGTCCGAGTCGCTGGTGGTCGCCCTCAAGGGTGCCGCCCCCGACCTGCGCGACAAGATCCTGCGCAACATGTCGTCACGCGCCGCCGAAATGCTCAAGGAGGACCTGGAGTCGCGCGGTCCGGTGCGCATCTCGGAAGTCGAAGGCGAGCAGAAGGAAATCCTGAAGATCGTGCGGCGCCTGGCCGACGAAGGGCAAATCGTACTTGGAGGCAGCGGTGATGAAGGCTTCGTCTAAGCACAACGGCGACAGCGCCGACGGCTATCAGCGCTGGCAGTTCGCCAACCTGTCGACCGAAATCGACGATCCTGCGGGCGACGTCCGCACCGAGCCGATGATCACGGCAGCGGAACTGGCGCACCTGAAGGATACGGCACGCAAGGACGGCTACAACGCCGGCTTCGGCAGCGGCCGCGCGGACGGCAGCACCGCTGCCGCCGCCGAAGCCGCGCACCTGCGCGAGCTGGCGGCCGCACTCGATCGCGCCCGGGTGGCGCTGACCGATGAGACCGCGCAAGCCCTGCTCACCCTTGCCGTCGATATCGCACAGCACATACTGCGGGTTGAATTGAGCCTGCATCCGCAATCGATGCTGCCGGCGGTGCGCGAGGCGCTCGACCTGGCCGGTGGCGGCGCCCATCCGCAATTGCTGCTCAATCCGGGCGATGTGGATTTCGTGCGGCGCCACCTGGGCGACGACCTTGCCGTGCACGCCTGGCGGCTGACCGAGGATGCGCGCATCGAGCCGGGCGGTTGCCGGGTGGTCAGCGCCGATGGCGCGGTCGACGCGACCCTGGCCACACGCTGGCGCCGCGCCAGCGCCGCGCTCGGGGTGCCAATGCCGGCTGACGGCGCTGGCGGCCGCGACGCGCCACCGCCAAGGCAGGCACCGGCACAATCGTCGAGCAGTCCGGCGGCGCCTGCTTCGACCGCACCGGCCGGCACCGCATGACGACTCCCGCGATACCGGCAGCGACGCCGGACGCCAACCCGTGGCC
>JANPGJ010000418.1:0-15946 GCA_031423955.1 Burkholderiales bacterium | reverse complement strand
GCTAGCGCAATTTCAGGAGTCGCTGCCTGGCAGTCGCGGCGGCGTCGCTTTGCGGGTATTTCCTGATCAAAGTGTCAAGCGTGGTGCGCGCGCCCCTGACTTCCTTCAGGTCGGTTTGCGCCGAAGCGATATTGAGCATCGCGTCCGGCGCTTTCGGATCATCCGGCCAGTTGTCGATCACCTGCTGCTGCGCGGCGATGGCGCCCTTGTAGTCGCGCAATGCGAACAGCGAGTTGCCGATCCAGTACTGCGCCGACGGCGCGAGGCTGCTTGCCGGATAGGCCTTCATGAAACCGGTGAACGCCTCGACCGCGCCCTTGTAGTTGGCCGCCTTGACAAGGTTGAGTCCATTCTCGTAGGCTTTTTGCTCCTCCGGTGTGGGGGCACGGGGCTTGTTGTCGGCAACTGGCGCCGGTGCTTCGAGCTTGCGCATGCGGTTGTCAAGATCGACGTAGAAATCCTTCTGGCGCTTGGCCGCGTTCTCAAGGTCGTTGGTCAGCACCTCGATCTGTCCGCGCAGGCGCGCGATCTCCTGCTTGAGTGCTTCCGCTTGCGAGTTCAGGTCAAGGAGCTGGCGTGCCTGGGTATCGGCACGGGAGTCGCCTTTGGCCTCGACCGCGCCGATGCGCGACTCGAGACCGTCGGCGCGCCTGACGTCATTGCTGCGCTGACTCTCCAGCTGACGCACCCGGTTGTGCAGTTCGTCATCCTTGAACAGTTGGGCGTGAACCGCCGACACCGATGTCAAGGCGATTGCGGCGATCCAGGCGCGCATCACGGCACCGCCGATGGGTCGCCTATTGCGCACGGTACGACAGATCGCCACGACGGTTTTCCGCATACGACGCGTCATCCTTGCCGGCAGCCTTAGGCTTTTCTTCGCCGAACGACACGGCCTCGAGTTGCGATTCGGGCACACCGAGCAGCAGCAGCATCTTCTTGATCGCCTCGGCCCGCTTCTGGCCGAGCGAAAGGTTGTATTCGCGGCTGCCGCGCTCGTCGGTATTGCCTTCGACTACAACTTTGCGTCCCGGGTTCTTGCGCAGATACGCGGCATGGGCCTCGACGATCGGTCGAAACTCGGGCTTGACATCGAAGCTGTCGAGGTCGAAGTAAATGCTGCGCTTGGCCAGCAAACCGGTGCCGCTGGTCAATTCATCCACCGGCGGCGGCGTCACCGTGCCGATGCGCCCGGTCAGTGGCTTCGGATCTTGCGCGCCCGCACTACTGCCGGGAACGCTTGGCGTGCTGCCCTCTTTTTCGATCACCGGCGCCTCCGGCTGCCGGTCACCGGACGACGAACATGCCGCGACGAGAGTGCCAATTGCGAGGATTGCGACCAAGCGGACCATGATGTTTCTCCCTGGAAATGAGTGCCCGTTACGGCGGTGGCCTACTTTGTGAAGGGACCCCATGCGGGCTCCCGCGCATCGGCAGCGGATACCGACAATCGTTGCTTGATGCGGCCGTCGCTGGATACCGCCGCCAGCACGCCTTTGCCGCCGATTTCGGTGGCGTACAGAATCATCTTGCCATTCGGCGCGAAGCTCGGGCTTTCGTCTTTCACCGTATCAGTGAGCAGCTGCTCCTGGCCGTTTGCCAGATCGAGTGTCGCAACCTGGAACAAGCCGCCGTTGCGCGACACGTAGGCAAGCGTCTTGCCGTCCGGGCTGACTTTCGGGCTGACGTTGTAGGCGCCCTTGAAAGTGACGCGGCGCGCATCACCGCCGCCAGCCGCGATCCGGTATATCTGCGGTCCGCCGCCGCGATCGGAGGTGAAATAGATCGTGCTGCCGTCAGGGGAGTAGCACGGCTCGGTATCGATCGCGGTGCTGGTCGCCAAGCGCCGTGGTTCGCCGCCGGTCGCCGGAACAACGTAGATCTGCGAGCCGCCGGACAAGGTCAGCACCACGGCCAGTTCGCGGCCGTTGGGCGACCATGCGGGGGCGCTGTTGCTGCCCTTGAAATTGGCCACCAGGGTGCGTTTGCTGGTGTAGATCTCGTGTACCCAGATTTGCGGTTTGCGATTTTCGAACGATACGTAGGCCAGCCGGTTGCCGTCGGGCGACCATTCGGGCGAGATGATCGGTTCGCGCGAGGTCAGTGCGGACTGTTCATTCTGCCCGTCGGAATCGGCCACGATCAGGTCGAAACGGGTGCCGCTTTTCTTGACGTAGGCGATCTTGGTGTTGAAAAAGCCCTTCTCACCCGTGACTTTTTCGTAGATCTCGTCAGCCACCCGATGTGCCGTGACGCGGGTCAGGGCCGGCGCGAGGGTAAACGCGAAGTTGCCCAGTTCAGTCTGCTTGACAATATCGATCAGGCGCACCCGCACTGTCAGCCGACCATCGGGCGCCGGGACGACGCTGCCGATGGCAAGAAAGTCGGCGCTTTTCGCACTCCAGTCGGAAAACTTCACCTGCGACGGTTCGGTCGGGACCGGTGTGATACCCGTGGTGTCGACCAGCTTGAACAAGCCGCTACGCTCAAGGTCGGCACGCACCACCTGGGTCATGCTTTCGGGCAGCGCGGCCTCACCCGGGAAAGCGGTGATCGCGATCGAATACTGGCGCGCACCGGCACCGCTCAACTCGATCGTCATCTGCGCCGCCGTCGGTGGCGCGATCGCAGCCAACAGGAGCGCGACGAGAAAAATTATCCGCGACATGAAGAACTTAGGTGAAAGATGTGATTATAAAGCGAGGCTCATTCATCCTTGGGCCGCGCCTTCAGGCTCAAGTTCCGCGGAATCGCAACACCGTCGCGCTCGGGGCGCGGAAACGGCGATGCGGCCTTGATGGCACGCTCCACGGCTTCGTCGTAGGCGGCATTGCCGCTCGACTTGACCAGGCGCACACTGCCGACTTCCAGGCCCGGCAACAGGCTGACGTCGAACACCACCTCCGGATTGCCGGCAACCGCATTGGCAATCGGAAACGGCACCCGGCTGCGCACCTTGGCCGCGATCCGCTCATTCCATTCGCGCGCTGCCTTCTGGCCAAGCGCGGCGGCATCGCTGGCGGCCTTCTGTGACATCTCGTCACGCTGCAGGTCGCGCGCGATCTGGCGCTTGAGTTCCTCTTTTCTGAGCGCCTGCTCGATCGGATCATCAACCGGCTTGGTCGCCTCCGCCTTTTTCGGCTCGGCCTTGGGCTCGACCTTTGGCGGTTCCTGCTTTTTCGGCTCCGGCTTCTTCAGGTCCCGGCGCTCGTCCTTGACCGCGATGTCCGGCTTGGCCGGCGCCGGTTCGGCTTTCGGCTCTTCGCGCGCGACCGGTTTGGCAGGTTCCGGTGCAGCCACAGGTGTCGCCGGGCGCGCTGCCGGACGCGGTGGCTCACTCCACAACTCCGCCTCCACCGGGGCCGGCGGCCGCGTCTGCCAGCGCACGCCGAAGTAAAGCAGGGTGCCAAGCAGGCAATGCATGGCAATTGCCAGGGTCAGCGACCAGGCCGCTGCCGCGCGCGCCTGACGCTGCGGCATGAAGGGCGACAGGCTGGCGGTGGCCATTACTTTGCAGCCGGTTTGACCGACAGGCCGATGCGCTTGACATCGGCTTTCTGCAATTCGTCCATCACGCCCAGCACCACCTCGTACTTGACGTTCCTGTCGGCGGAAATCACCACCGGCGTATCGGGCTTCTCGGTTTGTCTGGCGCGCGCGTAGCGCACCGCTTCGGCGCGATCCACCGGTTTGTCGACCTGCGCCACGCCACGTTCACGCAGGCGCAGGGCGCCATCGACGCCGATGATGATTTCAATCGGCATCGCCGGTGCGTTGGAGGTGCGCGCCACCGAAGGCAGTTCGATCTGGCCGGGCACCACCAGCGGCGCGGTCACCATGAAAATCACCAGCAGCACCAGCATCACGTCGATATAGGGGACGACGTTGATTTCATTCATCATGCGACGCCGGCCGCCGCGATTGCGCGAGGCGTTCACGGCGCCTCGTTGCCGGGTCGCAGCATGTCGATGGTGATCTCGGTCGCGCCGCCGATTGCAAGGTCCTCGCGCTCCATCGGCACACACAGCAGGTTCATGGTCGACTGGTAAACCCGGTAGCCGAGATCGTCGAGCAGGAACGCGGGCAGGGCGCCCTGGTCGTCAGCCAGCCATTCGACCTGCATCAGGGGTCGGTCGCGCTCGATGGTCATGCGCGCCCCCGCCAGCACGTCACGCTCCATGCCTTCAACATCGATTTTCATGAAGTCGACGCGCGGCAGCGCCAGACTGTCAATGGTGATCACGCTGACGTCCTCCCGACGATCGGCAGCGGCATTCCCGCCGTGGTCCGATGCGGCGCCCGGTTCGCCGGCCGCGGCGGCCAGGCGCACGCCGCCGAAATTCCGATTGCATGAATAATCGACCGGCGGCAATCGCAAGGTACCGGGTGCGGCGCCCACCGCGACATGCCGCGCGTGGACATTCTCGATGCTGTTGATCGCAAGGTTGCCCAGCAGCATCTGGTAGACGATGCGCTGCGCCTCGAACGCATGGACGGTGCCTCTTTCGCCGGCGAGTGACGAGAACAGCAGGCTGTGGACACCGATGTTGGCGCCGATATCGAGCAGCACCGGGTCAGGCCTGCAACTGCCCAGAAACAGGGTCAGATTGTCGAGTTCGACCTGCATGTAGCGGCCGGTTTCCATCAGGTCCCAGCCGACGCCGAATCGTTCGCCGTTTGACTCCATCCAGTCGTTGCGATTGACGATCATCGTGCCGTATGAGGTAGGTACGATGATGTTGTAGCGTCGGCGCGGATCCATCGCTTTGCGTCAGCGGGCTTGCCGCTGCAGGATATTCGAAAATTCCTCGATGAAACTCTCGAATCGATTGGCCAGGCGATCGATGTCGTGCGCATAGCGGTTGTAGGCGACCACCGCCGGAATCGCCGCGAACAGGCCGATCGCGGTCGCCACCAGCGCTTCGGCGATGCCCGGTGCGACATTGGCCAGGGTGGCCTGTTGCACATTGGCCAGGCCGCGAAACGAATTCATGATGCCCCAGACGGTGCCGAACAGGCCGACATACGGCGACACCGAACCGACCGAGGCGAGAAACGCCAGGTGCGATTCGAGATCATCCATTTCGCGCTGGTAAGTCGCGCGCATCGCGCGCCGCGCGCCTTCAAGCTGGACCGCCGCATCCGAGCGCGCCGATGCCTTGAGCTTGGTGTATTCGCGCATGCCGGCTTCGAAAATCCGCTCCAGGCTGCCGGAGCCATGGCGGTCATTGGCGGCCGACTGGTACAACGCGCCCAGGTCGGCGCCCGACCAGAAATCGCGCTCGAACTTTTCGGTTTGCGCCCGTGCGCGCCGCAAGGTGAACCATTTGCGGAAGATATAGGTCCAGCTCATCAGCGAGACGATCAAGAGCAGCACCATCACCGCCTGGACCAGCACGCTGGCGTTGGCGACGAGACTGAGAATCGATAAGTCCTGGGTGACTGTCATGCACGCATCTTCGGTCTGAGATCGGGAATCACCCGCGGCTTGAGGGTATCGGCTTCGAGGCAGGCGAGTTTGAGTCTGGCGCGGACGATCGGCTCGCCCGCCACCTGCGCCTCCTGGTCAACCATGAAATACACATGGTGTTTCGACGGTGTGAGGGTGACCGAGATGTCGATCAGGTCGTCGATTCGCGCTGCCTTGAGGTAGTCGATTTCGAGGCGGCGCACCACGAAAAGCAGATTATCGCGCGCTTTGAGGTCGGATTGCTCGTGCCCGAGCCAGCGCAGCCATTCGGTGCGCGCGCGTTCGAGAAACTTGAGGTAGCTGGCGTGGTACACCAGGCCGGAGAAATCGGTGTCTTCGTAGTAGACCCTGACTTGCCAGCTGAAACCGCTGTACGGATTTTCGGGCCGACTCAAAACAGGTCCTGGTTCGGATGCGATTGCGGCGCCGCGATGCCGAAATGGCGATAGGCGCTCGCGGTGGCGATGCGGCCGCGCGGGGTGCGTTGCAGGTAGCCCTGCTGGATCAGGTACGGCTCCAATACATCCTCGATGGTTTCGGATTCCTCGCCGATGGCGGCGGCGACATTGTCCAGGCCAACCGGGCCGCCGGCGAATTTGTCGATGATCGCCAGCAGCAGTTTGCGGTCCATCAGATCGAGCCCGATGGCATCGACGTCAAGCATCTTCAGTGCGCCATCGGCGACCGTCCTTGACACCTTGCCGTCGGCCCTGACTTCGGCGAAGTCGCGCACCCGCCGCAACAGGCGGTTGGCGATGCGCGGCGTGCCGCGCGAGCGGCGTGCGATTTCGAGCGCGCCATCATTGCTGGTTTCCACCTTCAGCAGCATCGACGAGCGCTGCACAATCCGCGTCAGTTCCTCGGGTGTATAGAACTCCAGCCGTTCGACGATGCCGAAACGATCGCGCAGCGGGTTGGTCAACATGCCGGCGCGGGTGGTCGCGCCGATCAGCGTGAACGGCTGCAGGTCGAGCTTGACCGAGCGGGCGGCAGGGCCTTCGCCGATCATGATGTCGATCTGGAAGTCCTCGAGCGCCGGATAAAGGATCTCCTCGACCACCGGCGACAGGCGGTGGATCTCGTCGATGAACAGCACGTCGTTGGCTTCGTGATTGGTCAGCAGGGCGGCCAGATCGCCCGGGCGCTCGAGCACCGGACCGGAAGTGTGGCGCAGGTTGACTCCCATTTCGCGCGCGATGATGTGCGCCAGCGTGGTCTTGCCCAGGCCTGGCGGACCGAACAGCAGCACATGGTCGAGCGACTCGCTGCGCATGCGTGCCGCGGAAATGAAGATCGACAGCTTTTCGCGCACCCGCTCCTGACCGACATATTCGTCAAGAACCTTGGGCCGCAGCGCCCGCTCGAACGCTTCTTCCTGCCTTGACTCGGGGCCGGCCGCGATGACGCGCTCGGGTGCGGGGGTGCCGGACAGGCGGTCAGGTTCGATGGCCATCGAGGCTACGCCTTCGACAACGAGCGCAACGCATGACGGATGCCTTCGGAGACGCCGAGGCCGGGTGCAAGCAGTTTGATCGCGGCGAGCGCCTCGCGGTCGCTATAGCCGAGCGCCAGCAGGGCGTTGAGCACATCATTGCCGGCGGGCGCCGGCCGGTTGACATCGATCACCAGCGACAGGTCGGCGCCGAGCTTGCCCTTGAGTTCGAGCAACAGGCGTTCGGCGGTTTTCTTGCCGATCCCCGGAATCCTGGTCAGTCGACCGCTTTCCTGCATCGTTACCGCCTGTGCCAACTCGGCCACCGACAGCCCGGAGAGTACCGAAAGCGCAATGCGCGGCCCGACACCGGAAATCTTGGTAAGTTGCCGAAACGCTTCGCGTTCGGCCGCCGTGGCGAAGCCGTACAGCAGATGCGCATCTTCGCGCACCACCTGATGGGTCAACAACACCACCGGCTGGCCGGGCTCCGGCAGGTTGTACAGGGTGCTCATCGGCACATCGATCTCGTAGCCGACGCCGCCGCAATCGACTACGATGTGCGGCGGATTCTTTTCCAGCAGGGTACCGGCAATCCGACCAATCATGCACGCAGTTTAACGGATGACGGCGGTCTGCGATGTCGACCACCCCAAGCCGCGTCATTCCGCTGCGGCTTCAGCCGACCAGTCGGCCGCGGCGCACTTTCAGGCCCAGTTGCGCCAGCCGGCCGCCAGCCGAAGGGTGGCCCGCCAGCGCCGCCTGGGCGCCAAGATGGTTGGTGTGACAGATCGCTGCGGCCAGCGCATCGGCCGAGTCCGGGCCGGGAGTGCCCGACAACTTGAGCATCCGGCGCACCATTTCCTGGACCGCGCTTTTCTGCGCCTTGCCATGGCCGGCGACGGCCTGCTTGATTTGCAGTGCAGTGTATTCGGCGACCGGCAACCTGCCGAGCACCAATGCACAGATCGCCGCACCCCGGGCCTGGCCGAGCAGCAGGGTCGACTGCGGATTGGCGTTGACGAACACCTTCTCCACCACCGCGTTGTCGGGGCGATAGGTGTCGATGACTTCACGCAGGCCGTCAAGGATGGCCTTGAGCCGCTCCGGCAATTCGCCACCGGACGGAATCCGGATGGTGCCGCTGCCGATGTAGGTCAGGCTTGCGCCGCTGCGCTCGATGACGCCGTAGCCGGTGACGCGCAGTCCGGGGTCGATGCCGAGAATGCGCATGTCACCGCCGACCGGTTTCAGTGGCGGAAATGCCGGATACCGGTAAACATCATGGCGATGCCGTGCTCGTCGGCGGCGGCGATCACTTCGGCATCGCGCATGCTGCCGCCGGGTTGAATCACCGCTTTGGCACCCGCCTGCGCCAGCACGTCGAGGCCATCGCGGAACGGGAAGAAGGCATCGGAGGCCACTACCGAACCGGCCAGCGAGAGACCCGCGTTCTGTGCCTTGAGCACTGCGATCCGGGTCGAGTCGACCCGACTCATCTGGCCGGCGCCGACCCCCAGTGTCATGCCGCCGGAACAGAAGACGATGGCGTTTGACTTGACGTACTTGGCGACGCGCCAGGCGAACATCAGGTCCTGCAGTTCGGCCGCGCCGGGTGCGCGCGTGGTCACCTGACGGAGTTCCTCGACCGCTACGTTGCGCGCATCCGGCACCTGGACCAGGAGGCCGCCGCCGACGCGCTTCAGGTCGTAGTGATTGCCGCCGGAAGCAAGGGGTACGGAAAGCAGGCGCACATTCTGCTTCTGCGCGAATATGGCAAGTGCGGCTGCATCGAAGGCGGTAGCGATGACAACCTCGGCAAACTGTCTCGATACTGCTTCGGCGGCGGCGCCATCGAGGGCGCAGTTGAACGCAATGATGCCGCCGAATGCCGATGCGGGATCGGTCTTGAAAGCCTTGGAATAGGCTTCCAGGGCATCTGCGCCGAGCGCCACCCCGCACGGATTGGCGTGCTTGACTATCACGCACGCTGTGCCGGCGAAAGTCTTGACGCATTCCCAGGCGGTGTCCGCATCGGCGATATTGTTGTAGGACAACTCCTTGCCCTGCAATTGCGCATAGCCGGCCAGCGTGCCTGCCGCCGGCTCCGCATCGCGATAAAACGCCGCTGATTGGTGCGGATTCTCGCCGTAGCGCATTTCCTGCATCTTGGTCAGTTGCACGGTGAGGCGCTCGGGATAGGCATTGCGCAGCGGTTGCACCTGCGGACTGGCGATCGAGGTCAGGTAGTTGCTGATGGCGCCATCGTAGGCGGCGGTATGGGTATACACCTTGGCAGCCAGGGCGAAGCGCGTATCGCGCGTGGTGGCGCCATGATTGGCCTCGATCTCGCCGATCACCTTCGCGTAGTCTGCCGGGTCGACCACCACGGTCACGTCCTCCCAGTTCTTGGCGGCCGAGCGCAACATGGTGGGCCCGCCGATATCGATGTTTTCGACCGCGTCTTCGAGCGAGCAATTCGGGTCGGCGACAGTCTGCGCGAACGGATAGAGGTTGACGCACACCAGATCGATGTGATCGATGCCGTGTTCCTTCATCTTCGCCACATGCGCCGGCAGCGAGCGCCGCCCGAGCAGGCCGCCGTGGATCTTCGGATGCAGGGTCTTGACCCGGCCGTCGAGCATTTCCGGAAAGCCGGTGTAATCACCCACCTCGGTGACCGCGATCCCGGCTTCGCGCAACGCGCGGGCGGTGCCGCCGGTCGAGAGAATGTGCACTTTGCGCGCGGCGAGCGCGCGGGCGAATTCGACGATTCCGGCCTTGTCGGAAACCGACAGCAGTGCTTGCTTGATCATGGGTAGGTGCCTGCGACCGGTCCGGCGCGGCCGAACGCTGATCGCAGACCGGTGGTGGGGGTGGTGATCATCGGATTTTATGAAACTGGATTTTCTTGCGCAGCGTATTGCGGTTGATGCCGAGAACCTCGGCGGCCTCGGTCTGATTGCCCGCCGCCTGCTCGAGAACGATCTCGATCATCGGTCGCTCCACCGCGTGCAGCACCATGTCGTAGATCGGGCCCGGTTTGGCGCCCTCGAGGTCGCGAAAGTATTTCTCGAGATTCTTGCGCACACACTCGGCTATTTCGCTGTGCTTGTCCGATCCCTTGCTCATGCGGCAAGTGCCTCCGTAGGTTCGTCATTGGCGGCGCGGCCGGCGCCCGACTGGTCACTGTAAACAAGCCGTTCGTGCTGCCTTGCCTGCGTATCGAAGAAAGACGCCACCGCGTGCATTTGCAGGGCGGTGCTGTCAAGGGTGTTCATGTGCTGCCGGAACGCGGCCGACCCGGCAATGCCGCGGGTGTACCAGATGATGTGCTTGCGCGCGGTGCGCAGGCCGGTGAACTCGCCGTAAAACGCGTAGTGATCATCGAGATGGGCGACAAGCAGGTCGCGTGCCTCGTCGACCCGTGGCGCCGGCAGGGTGTCGCCGGTCGCCAGAAAATGCGCGATCTCGCGAAAGATCCACGGCCGCCCCTGGGCCGCGCGGCCGATCATCAGCGCGTCGGCACCGGTGGCGGTGAGCACCTGGCGCGCTTTTTCCGGCGAGTCGATGTCGCCGTTGGCGACCACCGGAATCGACACCGCCTGTCGCACCATGCGGATGGTTTCATACTCGGCATGGCCCTTGAAGCCGCACGCCCGGGTGCGGCCGTGCAGGGTCAGCATCCGCACCCCGCTGCGCTCGGCCAGTTGCGCCACCCGTACCGCATTGCGGTGTTCGGGATCCCAACCGGTGCGGAACTTGAGGGTGACCGGCACCTTGACCGCCGCCACCACGGCGTCAAGGATCGCGGCGACCAGGCCTTCGTTGACCAGCAATGCCGAGCCGGCCCACTTGTTGCAGACTTTCTTCGCCGGGCAGCCCATGTTGATGTCGATGATCTGCGCCCCGCGCGCCTCGTTGACGCGCGCCGCCTCCGCCATCATCGCCGGCTCGGCGCCGGCGATCTGCACCGCGATCGGCGCCGACTCGCCGCGATGATCCATGCGGCGTTGCGACTTCGGGCTTGCATACAGGGCCGTGTTCGAGGCCACCATTTCGGAAACGGCGTAACCGGCGCCCAGGCGCCGGCACAGCATGCGGAACGGGCGGTCGGTGACGCCGGCCATCGGGGCGACGAACAAGTTGTTTTGCAGCGAGTGCGGGCCGATATTCACGCGGAGGTCTTCACGGACAGGTTGCTCATTTTTTGAGCACGGGCGCGGATTATACGCCCGGAAATTTGTTTGTCGCGCGCCCGCAAAGCACGCCCGTCGAGGCCTGCAAGCGCTTGCCCCGGGCGCGCTTCATCGCACGCCGAACATCATGTGCCGGGCGACCCGCGCGCGCAGCGGCGGCAGCAGGTCAAGCAGCGCCAGGCCGGCGCCGCGTGCCGCGCGCAGCGGTGCGAAGTCGTTGGAAAACAGCGACACATAGCGATCGGTCGTCGCGACCATTGCGTCGCGGTCCGCGCGGCGCTGCCGGCGCCACGCGCCGAGCGTCTGCGCGCAGACGCCATCACGCAATGCCAGCGACAGTTCGAATGCGTCGCGCAGGCCGAGATTGAAGCCTTGGCCGGCGACCGGATGCAAGGACTGCGCGGCGTTGCCGAGGGCAATTTCGTACGGCGCATCCGCGACCGTGCGACGCACCAGGGTAAGCCGGAAAGTTTGTCGTTCTGCCACCCGGGTCCAGCGAAACGGCGCGAAGCGCGTTGCTTCCTGGAGCAATTCGATGAACGCCGCGGACGAACCCCGCGCCAGCGCGGTTGCGCGCTCGGGTGCCATGCACCAGACCAGCGAGTAACCGGTGTCGAGCGGCAGCAGTGCAAGCGGGCCGTCGCGGGTGAAGCGCTCGTATGCCCGGTGCAGATGCGCCTGCTCGCTCCATGCTTCACTGACGATCGCGGTTTGACCATAGTCCTTGACGCTTGCGATCTCCGGCCCGGGAGTTCCTTCGGCACGAATCAGGAGGCTGCCGGCAAACGTCGCGTCGCCGGTTGTCGCCACGAAACCGTCGCCCTCGGGCGTGATGCTGCGGAGTTCGCTGCCGAAGCGGATCTCGACGCCAATGGCCAGTGCCGCGTCGAGCAGACAGGTCGCGAGCGAGCCTGCGCGTGCGACATGCCCCAGTGCATCGATCGCGTGGTCGGTCGCTGCGATGTGCGTCCGCCCGAAGCCGCCGTCCTGCGAGACCTCGATGTTGCGTACCGGCGTGGCGCTGATGCGGCGCCACAGGTCGAGGCGTTCGAGAATCAGCCGGCTGCCGTGCGACAGCGCGAGCGCACGCGGATCCTCTGAACCGGCGCCGCGCTGGCGGGCGTCGATGACGATCGGCTGGTGGCCGCAGCGCTTGAGCGCGATCGCGGTGACCAGACCGACCGGGCCGGCGCCGATGATCAGGATCGGCATGCGATTCAAGCCCTTGTTCAGGCGCGCATCCAGGCTTCGATGTCGGCCACCGTTTTCGGGCATGCCGCGGTGATGAGTTCGCAACCGGTGGCGGTCACCAGGGCATCGTCCTCGATGCGGATGCCGATGTTCCAGAAGCGCTCGTCGATATCGGCCGCCGGCCGTACGTAAATGCCGGGTTCGACCGTGACCATGTTGCCGGGCGCCAGCGGCAGCCAGGCGTCGCCATGCTTGTAGTCCCCTGCGTCGTGCACATCGAGCCCGAGCCAATGACCGGTTCGGTGCATGTAGAAGCGAAAGTACCCGCCTTCACGCTTGTCGCCCAGTTCGATCACGCTGTCGAGCGAACCGTTCAACAGCCCAAGGTCGAGCATGCCTTGTGCAAGCACGCGCACGGCGGCCTCGTGTGGCAGGTTGTAGGGCACACCGGGGCGCGTGGTTGCGACCGCGGCGGCCTGCGCGGCCAGCACCAGTTCATAGAGTTCGCGCTGCGCGCCGCTGAAGCGGCCATTGACCGGGAAGGTGCGGGTGATGTCGCTGGCGTAGCTCGACAATTCGCAGCCGGCATCGATCAGCAGCAGATCACCGTCTTTCAATACGGCGTCATTGGCCACGTAGTGCAGGACGCATGCGTTGGCGCCGCCGGCCACAATCGAGGTATACGCCGGATACTCCGAGCCGCCACGGCGGAATTCATGCAGCAATTCGGCTTCGACCTCATATTCACGGCGGCCGGGCCGGGCGGCACGCATCGCACGCTTGTGGGCGTCGGTCGAAATCGTCGCCGCAGTGCGCATGATGGCGATCTCGCTTGCGTCCTTGACCACGCGCATCGGGTCAAGCATGCTGCGCACGTCGCGAATGGCGGCGGGCGCACTGAGTCCCGAGCGCGCCATGTTGCGAACGCTGTTGAGCGCCTGGGTGACGCGCTGGTCGAAGGCGGCGTCGAATCCGACCGAGTAAAACAGGTTGGGCTGGCCGGCAAGCAGCGCCGGCAGACGGGCCTCGAACTCATCGACCGAGAACGCTTCGTCGTAGCCAAACGCCGGGCGAGCGGCGTCGGGCCCGTAGCGGAAGCCATCCCAGATCTCGCGTTCTTCATGCTTTGGCCGGCAAAACAGCAGCGATCTCTTCTCGTCGCCGGCTATCAGAACCGTTACCGCGTCCGGTTCGGTAAAGCCGGACACGTAGTAGGAGTAACTGTCGTGCCGGTAAGGAAAATGCGTGTCGCGATTGCGCGGCTGTTCCGGTGCGGTTGGAATGATCGCGACGCCGCCGCCGGCTGCGCGCATGGCGTCAAGCAGGCGCGCCCGGCGCGTCTGGAATGGGGAGATGTCGATATTTCGCATGCGCTTCATTTTAGGCCTGTTCGCGCATGGTGCGCACACGGGAATCCAGCTGCGCCAGACGCTCCGGCGTACCGACATCGGTCCATGGGCCGTCGAACCGTTCGCCGGCGACCGCATCGCGCTCCATGGCGGCACGCAGTAGCGGCGCCAGTTTGGCCTTTTCGCCGCCCCCGACTGCGGCAAACAGGCGCGGCTGATAGACGCCGATGCCGCTGAACGTAAGCTTTTCGTGCGCGTCGGCGCCGATCTCGCTCCCGATCCGGCCCGCATCGAAGCTGAAGTCGCCATCAGGATGCTGTGGCGGATTGGGCACCAGTACCAGCCAGGCGACGAGGTCCGATGCGGCCAGGCGCTGCGCAGCGCCGAATGCACGGTGAAAGTCCCAGGCGCAAAACACGTCGCCATTGACCACCAGGAATGGTTCCTCGCCGAGCAGTGGCAGCGCCTGCGCGATGCCCCCCGCGGTCTCCAGGGCCGTGGCCTCCGCGGAGTATGCAATCCGTACGCCCAGCCGGCGGCCGTCGCCCAGCGCGCGTTCGATCATTGCCCCGAGCCAGGCATGATTGATGACGATGTCGCGCAAGCCGGCCTCCCGCAAGCGCTCGATATGCCATTCGACGAGCGTACGGCCACCTACCTCGAGCAGCGGCTTGGGCTTGTGGTCGGTCAGGGGGCGCATCCGTTCGCCACGTCCGGCGCACAGGATCATGGCTCTCATGGCGCTGGATAGGGACAAAGCCGGACACCAAAAGCGGCGGCGCACAGGATCAGGATTGGCGCACCGGTCATGGTTGATTCGTGAGGCACTGAATGATCCACAACGCCAGCATCCCGCCACCGATGGTCAACGCAATGTTGCGCGTGCGCCAGGCGATTGCCGCGGCCAGCATGCCGGCCAGCATGCGCGGTTGCGCAATATCGATACCGGAGGCTGCGATCATGAGGTCCGGCCACACCAGTGCGGAAAGCGCCGCCACCGGGACAAAGCGCAACATGCGTTCGAACCAGCCGGGAATGACAAAGCTGCCGGCAGCGCCGATGAACGACAGGCGGATCGCGAAGGTGACCGCGCCGGCAGCCAACATGGTCAGCCAGAGTGTCATCGGCGGTCGCCGCGCGCGGCGCTTCGCGCAAGCTCGATGCCAACGCCGGCAGCCATGCCGGCCATGGCTGCCGCCATGATGGCGAGTTTGTAGGGCATGCCGTTGGCAACCACGGCCACCAGTCCGGCCACCAGCATGGCACCCCATGCGGCGCGATCGCGCAACATCGGAACCACGATTGCGATGAAAGTGAGCGTGCCGGCGAACTCGAGCGACCAGTGCGCGGGGACGCCGCCGCCAAGCGCAACGCCGGCGACGCAGCTGATCTGCCATAGACACCAGAGTCCCAGCCCGCTGCCGAGCAGGAACCAGTGACGATGCGCGCCGCCGTCGGTCTGCGCGAAGCGCGTGATCGACGCCGCGTATGCTTCATCGGTCAGCAGGTAAGCCAACAGCACTCGCCAGCCACGCCCGAGGTGGGCGAGCGGCGCCGCCAGTGCGGCGGAATACAGCGCATGGCGCAGGTTGATGGTCAGGACCGACGCCACGATCAGGATGGACGGCGTGCCGGCGCCGACCAGTTGGGTAATCATGAATTGTGCCGAGCCGGCAAAAACGACCGACGGAATCGCAATCGCCAGCAGAGGGGGGATGCCGGCCTTGACCGCGAGCACGCCATAGATCAGACCGAAGGGGACGCTGCCAAGGGCTAGCGGAGCGACCGCCAGCAGGCCGGCCCGCAACTCCGCTTTTCGGGTTCGCAGCGCCAGCCCGCTCAAAAGGTGTACCCGGCCTTGACCTCGGCATTTTCGACCGCGTCAAGAATGCGCAACAAGGGTGTGAACGCCGAGTAGCGAGCGCAGGTCTTGCGCGCGTGCCGCAGCACCAGCGGCAGGTCGGCCAGATACTGATCCTTGCCGTCGCGGTGGTGAAGGCGCGCGAAGATGCCGAGGATTTTCAGATGGCGCTGCAATCCCATCCACTCGAAATCGCGATAGAAGTCGCCGAACTGGGCCGGTACTGCCAGGCCGGCCTTGCGTGCGCCTTCCCAGTAGTGGATCGACCAGTCGAGAACAATCTCTTCGTCCCATTCGATGTAGGCATCCTTCAACAGCGACACCAGGTCATAGGTGAGCGGTCCGCGCACGGCGTCCTGGAAATCAAGTACCCCGGGGTTGTCACCGGTGCCCGATGCCGGCCTGCAAACCATCAGGTTGCGCGAATGGTAGTCACGATGCACG
>JANPGJ010000417.1:0-26329 GCA_031423955.1 Burkholderiales bacterium | reverse complement strand
GAAGTCTCGCTCCTGGCCACCGCGATGGGGCTGATGGGCTATCTGGCGCAGAATTACTGGGCGACCGGAAAATCGCCGGTGCCGATGGGCACTGGCCACCCGGCGCTCGCGCCCTACCAGGCCTTCAACGCCTCCGACGGCCCGCTGATGATCGGTGTCGGCAACGACGCGCAATGGCGGCGCTTTTGCCCGATGGCAGGCCTGGAAGACGTGGTTGATGATCCGCGTTTCGCCACCAACAAGGCGCGGGTCGACCATTTCGCCGAAACCGTGGCGATGGTTCAGGCGAAGATCGCGCAAAAGCCGGTGGCGCACTGGATCGCGCAGTGTCAGGCGGCCGGCATACCGTGCTCGCCGATCAATACCCTCGAAGAAGCGCTGCATCATCCGCAGGTGGCGACGC
Source organism: Burkholderiales bacterium (assembly GCA_031423955.1). Lineage (GTDB taxonomy): Bacteria > Pseudomonadota > Gammaproteobacteria > Burkholderiales > JAEUOS01 > JAEUOS01. Next base: position 25,926 of record JANPGJ010000417.1, on the reverse strand, counting down.
GCGGCCTGGTGCAGACCACCGAACATCCGGATGTCAAGGAATTGCCGAGTGTGGCTTTTCCAGTGCGCTTCGAAGGCAAGCCCTCGAAGTCGAGCAGCGCGCCGCCTCTGCTGGGCCAGCATACAAGGGAGATTCTCGCCGGTATCGGCTACGACGCCCAGGCGATCGAGGGTTTGTGCAAGCGCGGTGTCGTCGAGGCCGGCGCGCGAGGAGCCTGAACGCGCGGTTCGTCCGGACGACCGGACAGCGACGCCGGCAGGGTGGCGACCCCCGCCTCTCAGCCCGGCGGCGCTGCTTGGTCTGGTGATCAAATTGACCGCCTGCCGCTAACTGCCGGAGAACTCCATCGCCACATCAGCGACCGCGCCGAACTTCAGCGTGACGATGTCAAGCGCGTAGTTCTGGTAGAGCTTCCACGGCCGCTTCGATCCCTGCTTGGGCAACTTGTCGATCGAGCGCTGGAAGTATCCCGAACTGAAATCCACCCATGGTTGCGGCTTGACTTCGGGGTCGTTCAGGCGCGGCGTGCACTGCCGGGTGCCGGTTTTCTCCATGTGGTTCAGGAGGCGGCACACGTACTCGCAGGTGAGGTCGGCCTTGAGGGTCCAGGAGGCATTGGTGTAGCCGAAGGCCGAAGCCAGGTTGGGCACACCGGCGTACATCATGCCCTTGTAGGTCATGGCCTTGGAAAAATCGACCGGCTGGCCGTCGACCGACACAGCAAGGCCACCCAGCACTTCGAGTTGCAGACCAGTGGCAGTGACGATCAGGTCGGCTTCGAGTTCGGCGCCGGAGGCCAGGCGGACGCCCTTCTCGGTGAAGGTTTCGATGCTGTCGGTGACCACCGATGCGCGGCCGGCCTTGATGGCCTCGAACAGGTCACCGTCAGGCACCAGGCACATGCGCTGCGACCACGGGTTGTAGCGCGGCGTGAAATGCTTGGCCACATCGTAGTCGCGCCCCAACTGCTGCCGCACCATGCCGACGATGAAGCGCTTCATGCGTTCCGGTTTACTCTTGCAGCGGTTATAGATGAACATGCCCCAAAGCACGTTTTTCCAGCGCACCATAGCGTAGGCGAGCTTGGCCGGCAGGGCGTTGCGCAGGAAGTCGGCGACGCGGTCGACCGCCGGGCGCGCGACCACGTAGGTGGGCGAGCGTTGCAGCATGGTCACATGCGCGGCCTGTCTGGCAAGTTCGGGCACCAAGGTGACGGCGGTGGCGCCGCTGCCGATCACCACCACTCGCTTGCCGGCGTAGTCGATGTCAGCAGTCCATTTTTGCGGATGCACCACGCGCCCGGTGAAGCGCGCGCGCCCCGGGAATTCCGGTTCGTAGCCGCCCTTGTAGCTGTAGTAGCCGGCACACATGAAAATGAAGCCGCAGGTGATGCGCACCACTTCCTGGTCCGCCAGGCGCACCGCTTCCACCGTCCAGCGCGCATCCGCCGAAGACCATGCGGCCGCGGTCACGCGGTGCCCGAAGCGGATCTTGCGGTCGATGCCGTTCTCGCGCGCGGTTTCGCGCACGTAGTTGAGGATCGAGGGGCCGTCGGCGATCGCCTTGGCTTCCTTCCAGGGCCGGAACGAGTAGCCCAGGGTGAACATGTCGGAATCGGAGCGGATGCCGGGATAGCGAAACAGGTCCCAGGTGCCGCCACTCGATTCGCGTCCTTCCAGGATCGCAAAGCTCTTGCCGGGACAATTCTTCTGCAGATGGTAGGCCGCGCCGATGCCGGAGAGGCCGGCGCCTACAATCAGTACGTCAACATGCTCTTGCTTCATTGCGGAATCCTGTTGGGGGCGGAGGTGATGTCTGCCGTGGCGCAGGATGAACCAGGCCGGTCGGGCGCGCAACTCGGAATCCGTTTTGCCGCTTTTCGCTGAACGCCGGTCCGGACCGATCAGGCCTGCCTGAACGACTCCAGTTCATAGCGATCGTTCTCGAGCACGTTCGGCCCGCGCGGGCCGTAGGCGATGCGTTCGATCTCGGACTTGATCCCGCGTCGACACTTGTCGGGCGCCATCCAGTAGTTGAAAAGCAGAGTGGTGCTCGACGATCCGAACAAGGGGCGGCTCAGGCCCTTGCCTTCGACTCGAAAGCATTCGAAGCTGCCGGCGGGTACTGTGACGCGCTCCTTGGCGACAATGCGAAACAGGTATTCGGAGTCGAACTCGACGTTGCTTGCGCTGACCGTGCGGAAGCGGGTGTTCCACTGCTTGCCGATCGTATATTCGTTGGGCAGGGCCTGATATCCGATATGGCGCCGGCCGTCGCCAGTGCGGCGCAGGTTGCCCAGCAGGTCGGTGGCGAACTGCCCGCGACCGTACACCACTTCCTGGTCGGTCACTTCGGCTACGCGGTAGGAAACCTGTCGCTTGAAGTTGCCGCTATGGCGATCGGACAGGCGATAGACGAACAGGTCACCGACGCGAAACGCGGTGTCGCTGCGCGCCGTGCCGGCGCTGTAGGGATTGCCGGCCGCAGGGGCGATCTGCACCGGCTTTTCGCCTTCCGCAATCAGCAGGCGGTCGAGCTGCAGTTGCGCCAATTCCGAGAACAGGCCGCTGGGGTAGCGCCGTAAATAAGCTTCGAATGGCGCCACTGTGGTTGCGGTTTCGATCGACTCCCAGATCTTCAGTTGTTCGGCGAATTGCTTCGCCCGTTCGGCGTCATCCGGCTTGACCAGATTGCCGGGCGGCAGAAAATAGAAATCGTCTTCCAGCGAGGTGCTTTCCCACGGGATTTGCGTGCCCCGTGAGGCGCGCCGCACCGCCAGCCGCACCCGTTTGAACACGTCCTCGACGCGCGCTTCGGGCACGCGCATTTCCTTGAGCAGGTTCTCGGTGTACAGGCCGTTCGCGCGCTCGCCATCGCTGGCGGTATTGCCGGGCGCGGTGGCATAGGCCAGCAGGGTGCCGACCGGCGCGTCCATCTGGCTCAAGCCCTTTTGCTCGGGTTGCCCGGCGCCACCGAACGGGTTGTCACGGCAGGCGTCGAGGATCACCAGGTTGAACGGATTGGCGGCCTTGATGAGGCCGCCCATCAGGGCGTTGAGCTCGATTCCCTGTTGCTGAACCTCGCTGACCGAGTTGACATTCGCGTCCACCGGCAGCAGGTAGTTTTTCCAGGCCAGCTGGATGCCGTGTCCGGCGTAGTAGAAAATGCCCACGCATTTGCGTTTGGTCAGCAGGTCGATATAGGCGGTGGCCGCGGCTTGCATCGCGCTGCGATCGGCGTCAAGCCGGATCGCGACCTCGAATCCGAGCGCGGTCAGGGTCTCGCCGATGGCGCGTGCATCATTGCCGGGATTCTTCAGCGGCGCCTGCCGGTACTTGCCGTTGCCGATGACCAATGCGATCTTGGGCAATCGCAGCAATTGCGGTCCCTGGGCGGTTTGTGCCCAAACCCGGACCAGCGGACTGGCAGCGAACAGGCTGGCAGCCGCCAGAGACGACTTCAGCCAGCCGCGGCGCACGGCCGAGGGCATGCTGTCAAATCCGGCGGGGCGATGTTCCATGGTTCGCAACCAGCAGCGCAATCGGCACAAGATAGCACTGGCGCCGGGCAACTTCAACATGGTCCTAGCCAACGGGTGCCGCGTATACTTTTGCCAAACCAAGGAAATTCGAGACAAATGCAACGCTATCCGCTGATCCGCATGGTCCTGACGGCCACGCTTGCCCTGGCTGCCCCGCTTGCCGCGGCGCAATCCTGGCCCGCCAAGCCGGTACGCCTGGTGTTGCAGTTTCCGCCGGGCGGCTCCACCGACGCGGTGGCGCGGATTCTTGCCCAAAGCATGAGCACCTCGCTTGGGCAGTCGGTGATTGTCGAGAACCGGCCGGGCGCCGATGGTGCGATTGCCGGCGACCATGTGGCGCGTTCCGAGCCCGACGGCTACACCTTTTTCATGGCCTCGAACACGCCGATGATGCAGGTGCCGCTGCTGAAGAAAAATCCGCCCTACGACCCGGTGAAAAGCTTCACGCCGGTGGTGCTGGTCGGCCGCTACGTGTATGTGCTGGTGGTCAATCCCGGGCTGCCGGTGAAAGACGTGGCGGAGTTGCTGGCGCATGCGCGCAACAACCCGGGGCGCCTGGCCTATGGCAGCTACAGCGGGGTGACGCAACTGATGTACTCGCGCATCAAGAGCGTGGCGCGGGTCGATATGACCCTGGTGAATTACAAGGGGGAAGGCCCGACCATCGTCGACCTCCTTGGCGGGCATGTGCAGCTGACGTTCGCCACGCCACTGAGCACCCTGGCACAAATCAAGGAAGGCAAGCTGCGCGCCCTGGCCATGCTGTTGCCGACCCGTTCGAGCTTGCTGCCCAACGTGCCGACCGGCGCCGAGGCCGGTTTGCCGGCGTTTGCCGCCGGCACCTGGGCCGCCTTGTTCGGGCCGGCCAAACTGTCGCCGGATATCGTCACCCGCATGAATCGCGAGGTCAACGCCGCCATCGCCCGCCCGGATGTGCGCGACAAGATCGAAAAGCTCGGGTTCGATCTCGCCGGCTCAACGCCGGAAGAAATGGCCGCCTTCCTGCAGGAGCAACTGTCGGCCTGGGGCCGTGCGTTTCGCGAAGCGGGCATGAACCCGGAATAGTCAGTCAGCCAATGTTTGGTTTGGTCCTTGGCTGCGAATTTCGCAGCAGGGCGCAAACAGGAGATTCAGACATGATGCGCAAGGATTTCCCGATCATCGCGGCGTTCGTCGCCTGCTTGGCAGGATCGCAGACCGCCCACGCCCAGTCCTACCCGGTGCGCCCGGTGAAGATCGTGGTGCCGTTCGCCGCCGGCGCCGCCACCGACATCGTCGCGCGACTGGTGGCCGACGAGTTGCGCGGCGCGCTCGGGCAGAATTTCGTCATCGACAACAAGCCCGGGGCCTCGGCCCGCATCGGCGCCGAGGCGGTGGCGACCGCGCCGGCCGACGGCTACACCCTGCTGGTCACCACCAACACCACGCATTCGGCCAACCCGCACCTGTTCAAGAAACTCAATTACGACCCGATCCGCGATTTCGCGCCGATCAGCGGCCTGATGCATATTCCGGTGATCGTGGTGGTGCATCCGAAATCGCCGGTGCACACCCTGCAGGAGTTGATCGACTTCAGCCGTGCGCGGCCGGGCAAGGTGTCCTACGGTTATGGCAACAGCATCGGCCAGGTGACCGGCGCCGCGTTTGCCAAGGCCGCCGGCATCGATGTCATCGCCACGCCCTACAAGAGTTCGCCGCAGGCGATGACCGACCTGCTGGGCGAGCAGATCGGCTATGCGGTGACCGACATGGCGGCGGGCCAGGCGCTGGTGAAGTCGGGCAAGTTGCGCGCGCTCGCGGTGTCGAGTGAAAAGCGCTCGAGCATCCTGCCGGAGCTGCCGACCATGGCCGAGACCCCGGTGCTGGCCGGGTTCGAGCTGATCGCCTGGGTCGCCATGTTTGCACCGGCCGGCACGCCGCCGGAGATCGTCAATCGCCTGAGCCTGGAGGTGCGCAAGGCCCTGGCCAAGCCCGAAGTGCGCGAGAAAATCATCGGTTACTCGGCCGAGGTGACGCCGAGCAGTCCGGAGCAACTGGCCGCTTTCGTCAAGGCGCAGCTGGCCGGCTGGGGCAAGCGCATCAAGGACGCCGGCATCGAGGCGGAGTGATGTTGCGTGCGTGACGCGATGATCGGGCCGCTGCCGCGCAAGGCGCGGGCCGGCGTATCCAGGTGACTGTAGTAGTCTTGCCCCGCCATCCCCATCCGCCAAGCCATGAAGACCGCCGCCCCCGAACCCACCCGCAAGACCTCAATCGATGCGCTGCTCCTGAAGATGCCGGGCGTGGTCGGCAAGAAGGTGAACGGCCTGGACGCGTATTTCGTCGGCGACAAGATGTTCGCCTGCATCAGCGGCGAGGGCGTCGGCTTGCGCCTGCCTTCGAAGACCGCCGATGAACTGCAGTTCTCGCGGGCCAACGTGAGCCACTTCAATCCCGGCGGCATGTCGAGCACGCGCGAATGGATCCAGATCAATCGCGCCGATGCGGCTCAATACGTGCAGGATCTCGAACTGTTTCAGGCCTCGCATGCGTTTGTGAAGGCGGCGCGCAGCCGTTGAGATCGCGGCGGCGGCGCCTCAGTTCTTCAGTTCGACCAGCACCTCGTGATAGCGGTGATCGTCGACATTCTTCGCCGCATGGGTGTCACCGGCACTGCGGTAATAGACCTGGCCGGCCGCAAGGGTGGCGCGCACCACGCCGCTTGCGCGCGTGACTTCCAGGGTACCGCCTTCGAGCGGATAGAAAAAATAGTCATGTTCGTGCTTGTGCGCAGCGATGGTTTCGCCCGGCTGCAGGGTGAATTCCCACACGCGAATCCGTTCGTTTTCGAAAATCAACTTGCTGCCGACGTCTGCCATCGCGAGTCTCCAGGGGGGGGTTGGTGTTGATCCGGCGCCTTGCGGCTGCGTCATCAGGGCACGTCGTCGAGGTCGCCCGGCGGCCCTTCATGATGCGGATGGGTGACGTGGGCCGGATGCAGGGGCTGGCCGGCCACCGGCACCACGCGTTTCAGGAACGCGATCACCGCATCGCCGAACACGTCGTTGCGGTCGCCGGCGACCATGTGGCCGGCGCCGGTCACATTGACATACTGGCTGTGCGGGCACAGCGCCAGGAATTCCTGCGCGCCCTCTTCGCTGAGGATGTCCGACAGCCCGCCGCGCACCAGCAGCACCGGCAGAGAGAGGTTGCGTGCACAGGCCTCAAGGCGTTCGCGGCGCTTCTCGAGGTCGTGCCGGCCTGGCCGAAAACGCGGGTCCCAATGCCAGTGATATTTGCCGTCGGCGCCCAGGCGCACGTTCTTCGCCAGGCCATCGAGATTGCGTGCCCGCTTGCGATGCGGCTGATAGCTGGCGATCGCATCGGCGACTTCGTCAAGCGTTGCGAAACCCTCGGGCTTCAAGGTCATGAAGGCTTCGATCTTGTCGACCCCTTCGGCTTCGATGCGCGGGCCGATGTCGACCAGCACCAGCGCGGTGGCGTCGACATGGTCTTCGCCTACGGCCACCAGGCTGGTGCCACCGCCCATCGAGGCGCCGACCAGCACCGGGCGGCGCCCGCCCAGCGCGGCCACCACGCAGTTGAGGTCCTCGACCATCACATCCTGGCCGTAGCGGCCATCCGGCGCCCAATCGGAGTCACCGTGGCCGCGCGCATCGAAGGCCACCGCGAAGTAGCCGGCCGCCCCGAGTTTTTCTCCCGCCCCTTTCCATGCGTGCCGCGTCTGCCCACCGCCATGCTGCAGCAGGACCAGCGGCCCGCCCGGATCACCCCAGGAATCGCCGGCGAGGCGCACCCCGCCCGCGCCCGGCCAATGGTGCATCGGGGTCGGGGTATCGGGAAGTCTGGCGCCTGCGCTCATCGAATTGGACCTGACATCGGGCTTGTCGGAAGATGCACATGATAGAGAGACTCTCGATTCTTTGTGGCAGCCGGCCCGGCCGCGCGCGATCCCGGTTCGTCGCCAGCCATCCAGTCGCCCGCGTTCGCCCCTATGATGCCCGGACATGGCCATCCATCTGATACTGGCGCTCAATGCATTCGTCTTTGTCGGCGTCAACGCTGCGCGGGTCGTGTTCTCGCTCTATGCGCTGGAACTCGGCGCGAATGCCGCCGGTGTCGGCGCCATCCTGGCCATGGTGTATGTATTTCCACTACTGCTGGCCTGGCCGATCGGTGTGCTGGCGGACCGCTTCGGCGCACGCTGGCTGCTGGCGGCCGGCGCCGCCAGTGGCGCGGCCGGCATGCTGGTGCCGTTTTTCTTCCCGACCCTGACATCGCTCCATATCGCCGCCGTCATGCTCGGCCTGACAATCGTGCTGACTGCGGTGCTCGGGCAAAACCTGGTTGGCGTACTGAGCGCGCAGGCCGAACGCACGCGCAACTTCAGCAACTACAGCCTGACCGGATCGCTGGCCATTTTCGTCGGTCCGCTGTTCGCCGGTTTTGCCATCGACCATGTCGGCCATGCGCGGGCCTGCCTGGGCGTATCGGTTCTGTTGATGCTGGGGATGGGGTTGATGCTGGTATTCGGCGGCGCGCTGCCGCGCAGCCAGGGCCAGCCGAAGTCGGCCGGCAACCTGCTGCGCACGCTGATGGATCCGCGACTGCGGCGCATGCTCGTCGTCAGCAGCCTGGCCCAGCTTGCCAATGACCTGTTCCAGGCCTTCCTGCCGATCTACGCCCATGGCATCGGCTTGTCGGCATCGGTGATCGGCAGCCTCCTGGCGGCGCTGGCGATCGGTTCCTTCGCCGTTCGCCTCGCGATGCTCAGGTTGATCAGGCGCTTCGGCGAGCATCGGTATCTGGCAATCTCGTTTTACCTCGGTGCCGTCGTGTTCATCCTGGTGCCTCTGGCGCAGGCGCCGACACTGCTGGCGGCATTGGCCTTTGGCTTCGGCCTGTCGCTGGGCAGCACGCAGACCCTCACATTGATGCTGATGTTCAGCAGCGCCGAGGAAGGCCGCGCCGGCGAGACCGTGGGATTGCGCCTGATGGTCAACAACATCGCGCGCATCGCCGGCCCCGCGGTATTCGGCGCGATCGGCGCCCTGGCGGGCCTGTCGGCGGTGTTCTGGGTCAACGGTGTGTTGATGGCGGCGGCCGGCCGCCTGAGCGAGACAAGGAGGGGCGTCGACCGGCCTGTGCCGTGAATCCGCTTGCCGTCCGGCCCCTGGTTCGAACCGGTTGCCCGCGGCCGCTTGCTCTGGCCCGGGGCACGCGTTTGCTGATGCCGGCGACTACTTGCGTGCCGCCGTTCGCATCAGTCCTTCCACTTGCGCCTTCCAGAACCGCGCCTGGCCGGTGGTGCCATGCCCGAAAGTGTTCTCGCTGCCCGGCACCAGGTACAGGCGGGCGTTGCGGATGCGCCGGAGTTCCTTTTCCATCACGCCCAGTTCCGGCGGGTTGCGTTCGTCATCGGCTGAATTGATCGCCAGCAGGGTTGCGTTGATGCGTTCCAGCAGCGGCGACACGTTGTAGTCGCGCGAGGCATCCCACTGGTACAGGTGGTCGTTGGCATCGGCGTTGAACGGCCCGTTCAGGCGGCCGTCGAGCAGCGCATCGGCACGCTCGCGGGTTGGCGCTGCCTTGTACAGCCCCTGGTTGCCGCCATTGGTGGCGAAGTTGTAGAACACCGACGCCAGTTGAAAGCTGCGCGGTTGCCTGCTGTAGTTGCCCTCCATCCACTCCGGGTCGCGGCGCACGGAGTCGATGATCAGGCGCCGCATGATCCAGTTGCGGCCCGACATTTCGGTGGGCATCGAGGCCATCGGCACCAGCGCATCCATGAAGTCGGGGTACTTCACGCCCCACACCCAGGTGTGCATGCCGCCCATCGAGTTGCCCAGCACCAGGCGCAGGCGCTTGATGCCCAGGCCTTCGGTGACCAGCCTGTATTGCGCCAGCACCATGTCGTCATAGTTGTATCTCGGAAATTTCGCGCGCAGCCCGTCGGAAGGTTTGCTGGTCTTGCCGGTACCGATGGCGTCGGGCAGGATGATGAAGTACCGGTTGGCATCCAGCGCTTGCCCGGGCCCGAACAGTTCGCCGCCGAACGTGGCGCCGAGCATGCCGCTGCCGGAACCGGTGGTGCCATGCAGTATCAGCACCGGTTCGCCGGTCGGTGCGCCAAGCGTGGTGTAGGCAATCCGCAGTTCGGGCATCACTTCACCGGTGTGGAAGCGGAAGTCCTTCGCCACCCAGGCGGCCTCTTTGCGCTCGGCGACGTTCTGGGCCAGCGCGGTGATCGACAGCAGCGCCAGCATGAGTTGCAGGCCGGCGCGGGAAAGCATTTGAAACGATTTCATGGCTACCTCCGGTGCTGTCATCAGCGCAACACGGCGCTTTTTTCGGCCGCGCCATACAGGACGGCGGCATCCTGCGGCAGCAGGAAACCCTCGGCCACCGCGCGGGTGGCCGCCTTCTGTACGGCGGCCACATAGCCCGCATGCGAACCGTAACGTTCTTCAAGCGATGGTCGCGGGTCGCCGCTGGCGCGGCGCTCGGCCGCCGTGCGTGCGAACGGGATCATGCCGCCGGCGTAGTTGCAGATCTGGTCCTTGTGAAAGCCGCCGGCGGTGACGTTCCAGCCCAGGTAGGTGCCCAGCGGCGCGTCGAGCAGCACCACCGGTACGCCGCCCAGTTCATTGCCGTCGGCATCGACCTTCGGCGCAAACATCTTCAGCACCTGCCTGATGCGCGGCGGCGCGTTCGAGGCGATGCCGGAGCCATCGACCGGGCTGAACTGCGGGCCCCAGTCGTAGTCGTGCACCGGCATGATGAAGTCGGGTTCCGGCAGTGTCGCGCGCAGGCCGGGCAGGGTCGGAAAGCCGAGCGCTGCCTTGTTGGCCTCGGCCAGGGTGCCGTTGGCCAGCATCGGAAAGCGGCTCGGCGGCGGCGCCGTTCCCTTCATTACCCAGTTGCGAAAATGCATGCGCAGGGCGTTGAGGGTTTCGGTATGCGGCACCGGATTGGAAGGCAGGATGCCGCTGCCGAAATTGTTGCCCGGGCATACCGCGCCGGTTTTTGGCAGGCCGACACCCGGCAGGCTGGTATCGAAGCCTCCCGCGCCGCCGTTGTGATTGGTGCTGGCGATGTAGTAGCGGCGCACATTGTCGGGCAGCGGCAAGTCGGCTTTGGCGTCGGTGCCCACCCATTCGGGCGTGAGCTTCAGGGCCCACACCTCGGCCGAACCGAAATGCTCGATGATTTTCGGGCAGGTACGGCTGGCTTCGCAACGATCGAGAATGCCGGCGGCGGGCAGGTTGCGCACCGGGTCGGGATGGCGCGACCACCACTGCGGCCCTTCGCTGCCGGCCTGATACAACTCGAGCACGCCATCCGGTTGTGCCCAGCGGAAGTTGAGCGCGATGCGGCGACCGGCGATGATCGGCCACATGCCGTCGTGCACCATGACGCCGGCTTCATCCTGGTTGAAGCCCAGGTGCAGCCAGCCGCGCAGGAAATTGCCGGACTGTGAAATGCCGCGCGCGATGCTGTGCGTCGCACCCTTGGCCAGCGGGTTCGGCGTGCCGCTGTCGTCGGCGCCGGCCTTTTTGAAAAACGCGCCGACATCGCGCCAGGCCGCAAAGCCGATGCCCAGCGCATAGGGATCGGCGGCGGTGTAGACCACTTGATACAGGCGCTTTGCATCAAAGCCTTCTTTCAGGCAGATCTGGGTGGCGTCGGGCGTGCCGGGAAACGGATTGGCGTCGTTGCAGCGCGCCCAGGCCCAGTCGGCGGGCGCGATCATGACTTCGTCGAACACCTCGCCGCGCATGTTTTCGCCGCCGCGCGACACCAGGCGCGCCTTCGTGGTGTCCAGGCTCACTGGCTTGTAGGGCACCGGATTGGTTTGCACCAGCAGTGGCTGCGAAGCTTTTCCGGCGCGATTGACGATGCGCCCCAGCACCTCGCCGGTGATCGCCGCGCCGCCGGCGCCACGCGCCACCGGCACTTGCAGCCACTGCATGCCGTCCACCGAGGCGCTGGCGCGCACCGTGGTGGCGCCGCTGTTGTCGCCCTGCCAGGCGGATGCCAGCATGATGTCGCCAGCGGCGGCTTCGGCCGGCGCGAACGGAAACACCCGGCCGCGATTGGGCACCTCGTGCCACATCAGCCCGCTGGCGCGCCGCATGTCCACCGGTTTGTTGATCAGGAAGGTCGCCACATAACGCACCTTGCCATCGGCATCCCTGGCAAGGTCAATGTCCTGGATCAGGGCGTTGACCGGCAGCCTGGGATCGAGTTCGCCGAATGCACGCCCCGCCACCTGCTCATAGGCGATTGCCGTTGCCGCGGTGCCGGCCGGCGTCGCCATCGGCCGGATTTCGTCGATCACGATGCGCGTGACGCGTGCCTGGGCTGTTGCGCAAAGCGTCATGCAAACCGCCAGCAGCGCGCCGGTGTGAACCTTCATCGTTGTCCCCTGTGGTGTAGTTGGGGCGCTACTCTACACAAGATGGCGGGACGCGCACCTGCGGCGCTGTGCGCCGCCGGCTGACCGGCTAAAGCGGGCCGATCTTGCGCTGCCTGAAGATGCGCAGCAGGGCGGCCTTGTTGCGGCCGCCCTCGAGATTGGCGTCGGCATCGAGGATCGCCCGCGCGCCCCTGGCGAAGGTGGTGAAACCATCGAGCTGGAAATGGCTTTCGATGATCAGGCGGTCGGCGCTGGCGCGCCCCAGCGCCCGCCGCACGTCCCACAGGGTGGCGGACCAGATCAGCCCGTTGTCGTGCTCGTCGCCGCCGGGCTTGAAGTCGGCAGCGGTGAGGCGCGAATCCAGGCGCCGCAGGCACGGCGGCTCGGAACCTTCGTCAAGGCCGACCAGCAGGCCGTCCCAGCTCATCACCGAATCGCGATAGCGCGCCGGCTTCTTCGCCTCGAAGAAACTGGCGGCGAAGTAATCGCCGAAACCTTCGCCCATCGCGGCAGCCTCCTCCGACTGGCCGAAGTCGGGGCAGATCGCGTCCTGGATCGCGTGGCCCAGTTCATGCAGGATGGTCTCCGCATCTTCGGCATCGTCGATGGCGCCGGTGCCGAAGGTGAGCAGGCGATCGACCGGGCTGTACCAGGAATTGTCGGCACGCGTGCCGTTCACGTTGGCGCGCACCGGCGCACGAAAGATCGAACGTGCGCCGCGATAGCCCAGGCTTTCGAGGTAGCGCAGTGCGGCGTCGACATGGTGGTAGACCATGGTTTCCTCGAAGCCGGCCTGGCGCGAGGTGAACAGGAACTGCCCGTCAGGGCGCTTCACACGCTTTTTGGTCGGCGCGGTGGTGACCCGGCTGCCGGACAGGGTGCCGCTGCCGTCGAGCCCGTTGAGTACTACGTCGCGGTAAGCCGTCGCCGGCGGCACCCGCGGGCGACGGTTGGCAGACAGCAGGGTCGTGTGGTCGCCCAGCGCGGTGACCGGGCTCGGATCGAACACCCGGCCGCGCGCGGCCGGCGCCTCAGCCAGATTGTCGTAGCGGTTGAGGATGCCGCCGGTCAGGGCGTTGACATAAATGATCCACTCTTCGCGCGGGTTCGTGCGCGCCAGCCGGATCTTCCAGGCGGCTACCAGCGCAGCCTTGCGCGGAAACCAGAGTTGCTCGACTTCGCGCAGGGTCGCCTGGAGCTGGCGGCGCGGCAATGCGGCGCGGGCCCGCTGCACGGCCGCCGACCTGGTCAGGCGCTTCTCGAATTTTCCCGGCATCAGGTGCGCTGGCACCGCGCGGTTCTTGGCCAGGAACACCCGCCCTTCAAGGTCCATGTGCACCGTCACGTAGCCGCGATGGACGCGGTGGCGGTCATGCACCTGGTTGAGGATCACATGGCTGGCTCCCAGGCTCCTGATCACGCGCCGCACCAGCAGTCCGGAGAGGCCGGGCTCGAAATCGAACAGGGCGGTATTGGCCTCAAGAAAGGCGCGCGCCACAGCCGCCGGATTGGCACTCGCCGCGGCTGACCGAAAGCCCCAGACTTCCTTGGGCGTGCCGTAGAACTCGCCACGCACGGCCTTGTAGCTGCCGCGCTTGAGTTGGCCGCCGTCCAGTTGCTTGCTCGCCATGATCGCTCCCGACTGTTGGGTGCCTGCTATCGGTACGCTAGCGCAAAGCCGCTGCGGCGGCAATCCCCGGTACTTACGAGATGGCGCGTTCCTGCACTGCGAGTGCCTGCAGTACCGCGGCGCAGCTATCGACCCAGCCAAACTTCATCGCGAAGTTCTTCAGCGTCGCCGCATGCAGGTCCGGCGCGAACGAAGACACCGCATCGGCCACCATGGTGGTGGCGAAGCCGTGATGAAAGGCTTCGCGTGCGCTCTCTTCAACGCAGATCTGCGTCACCGTGCCGGTCACCACCAGAGAACGCACGCCGCGCTGGCGCAGCAGGTCGGAAAGCGGCGTGCCGTGAAAGGCGCCGTAGCCGAACTTCTCGATGATCAGGTCCTGCGGCGCCGGGGCGAGCTCGGTGACGATGTCGGTGCATTCGAGTGGGCCTGGTGCGTCGTCATAACGCCGGGCGATGCCCTTGTGACAGCACAGAGTCGGCGGCGCGCATTGCGGCGACCAGCGCCACAGCAGGCTGGGTTCCGGCGTTGCCAGAAACTTCGTGTACACCACCGGAGCGCCAAGTTTGCGAAAGGTGGCGATCAAGTCGCGATGAGCGTCGAATGTGGCACGCGCATCAGGCACTTCGAGCGGCGCGCCGGCGCGCACGAAGTCGTTTTGCATGTCGACAATCAACAGCGCCGGTGCGGCGAAGCGGGTGTCATCGATCATCATGCCGCCCGCAGCTCCCGTGCGATGCGTTCGAGCGGCATTTCGGCCGAGCCGCCAGTGAAAGAGGCGAGCTGCGCGCCTTGATGGCGCACCACGCCGGTCGTCGGTGCGGTGTGGCGGTGGCGAGCATTTCGTCGCGCTTTGGTCTTGCGGTCGCGCCAGTCATCTTCGGGTGATTTGTCAGCGCCTGGTCATGTGTCCGGGTCAAGCATGTTTCCCGCTTTCGATCGCACCGCCGCTGCCGCGGCGCGCGGTCGGCTGCTGAAGCGATGGTCTTGCCAGCCGGAACGCCGTGACACACATCATAAGCGCAATCCGCAGCGCGCCTGGGTGCGGCGGGCGCCGCGGTCAAGCCCTCAGTCCGGCCGCTCCGCCGGTGGCATCAGGTCGCTGATGAACGTCACGACGGTCTGAAATTCCTGGTCGGACCAGTCGCGCGGCCGGGCCGGCATGCAGTCGCCGTCCAATGCACCTCGCTCGCCGCGCAGCACGCGCAGCGCGGCGCCCTGCCGCTGCTCCAAAGAAGTCCGATCGACCAGGCTTCGCCACCCCTTTCCTGCAGTCCAGTAGCGGATGTCGCCGTCGGCGCCGATGACGCAAATGTGCCTGATGGCGAGACTCTGCAGTGACCGCGCGCCGCTCATGTAGAGCAAACGGTGTTCATTGAACATGGCGGCCACCGCATCGCCGCTCCCGGCGGTCGGCGCGAGATCCCTGAAGGCACGGACATCCGCGGGATTCAGGAACAAGGGCGGATTTGCGGCCTCCTGGTCGCGCCATGCGCCGGTCGCCAGCAGCAACGCTGCGCCATCGCTGCGCGCCGGCACTGTCCGGCGCATCAGCGAACCGATGCGCGGATCGGCCGGCACTGGCTGGCTATCCGGCAGTCGGGTCAGGAATTCGATTGCCAGCGAGCGAACGCCGGCCGGCCAATCCGCCTTGTCATCGAGGCTGCAGGGCGGGTCGATGCGGGCGAAAGCTTGTTCGCCCGGCGCGCGCAGTGCCAGTACGATCGCTTCGCGTCGCGCCGCATGCAGCCTTTCCTGCACGGCCTCGAACAGCGTATCGCTGCCCCTGCGCACTGTTCGCAAGGTGATCTCGCGGCCATCCGCCGCCATGACGCAAAGCCTTTCCAGCGACTCGCGCGCGTTGACCTGGCGTTCAGCGAAACCCCTGCACGGCGCACCCAACTGTATGCATCCGGCCGCGCCGATCAGGTGGATGCCGCGCTCCCGGAAGATCTTGAGGCCGCCGACGAAGGCTGCGAATTCATCGCCCTTTAGCAGCCGTCCGTCGACCGCCGAGGTATGCTCGAAACGCCTGGAGAACAGGTTGACACGGTTGTCGGACTTGCGATGCGTGAGTACCAGCAATTGGGCGGTGCCCGACATGACATCGGCCGGAATGTAGGGCGACAACGCCGGCATCTCCTGCTGGCTTGCGAACGGCAGCGGCGGCAGCATGATGCAACCGCCGAGCGATGCGCCGACCATCACGCCCTGAATGGCCGCACGCAGCGCTGCCGCGCCCCGGGTTGTGCCGATGGCGACATTCATCCTGCGCATCCTGTTCCTCATCGCTTGCGGATCACATGCCCAGATGCACCTGATACCTCGCGCCATTGGAAAACACACAGCTTCCCGCACCCTGGCGCGGCGACTGCATCTGGTATTCGCAGCTCATGTAGGCACCGCCGCCGCCATAGGCGCTGGCCACGCCGCGGCGCTGGTCGTTGTCGACCCTGGTGGCCTCGCCGGTCAAGGTCTCGCCCTTGTACTGCAGCTGGAAGCGGCCGCGGCCGTTCATCAGGTTGGTGACCGTGCCCGACAGCACGCCGCTGTGCGCCGCCGATTCGTTGGCCGGGTACAGGCGTGCCTGCAACACGGTCGCGGCCGGGCCGGTGCCCGATGGAGCAGGCGCAGGCATCGCGCCGGTGTAGGGATATGCATACGGGTAGGGGTAGACCGCTTGACCGTCGGGCCCCGGCGGCATCACATAGCAGCCCGCAAGTGCCGCCGCAACGACTGCACCGAGTGACAAGCCGAGCCCACGATTAAGCATTTTGATCTCCGTCAACCGGGAAAAGGATCCGGGTGCGAACATCTTCCGCCGCCCGCGCTTGCGGCACGCTGATCGACCGCTTACACATGGCATACGCGGTGGTTTGCGCACCGGTCTTTTGGGTCTACCATTGGCATGCCGTCCCGGAAACACAACAAACATGAACGATCCGGCCTTTCCCGACGCCCTGCCCGCGCACTACCGGTTGCACTGGTATGTGCTCGAGCGCGTGCTCGGCCAGGGCGGTTTCGGCATCACCTACCTGGCGCGCGACAGCAATCTCGATGCTGCGGTGGCGATCAAGGAGTATCTGCCGATCGATGTCGCCACCCGACGCGGCGACGGCACGGTACGCTCGCGCACCGACGACCAGCAGGAACGCTATCGCTGGGGTCTGGAGCGCTTTATCCAGGAGGCGCGCACCCTGGCCCGCTTCGACCATCCCAACATCGTGCGTGCGCTGTCGGTGTTCGAGCACAACAGCACCGCCTACATGGTGATGCGTTTCGAGGAGGGCCAGAATCTGGGTGCGCTGCTGGAACAGCGCCGCACCCTGCCCGAGGCCGAGATCCGCGCCGTGCTGCTGCCGATTCTCGACGGGCTGGCGCTGGTGCATGGCGCAGGCTTCATCCACCGCGACATCAAGCCGGAAAACATCCACATCCGCAGCGACGGCACGCCGGTGCTGCTCGATTTCGGCTCGGCGCGCAGCGCACTCGGCCACGCGCGCACCGTGACGATCCTGGTGGCGCCCGGCTACGCGCCGTTCGAGCAGTACTACGCCAATGGCGAGAACCAGGGGCCGTGGACCGACATCTATGGGCTGGGCGCGACCTGCTACCGCGCACTGTCCGGCGCCGCGCCGATGGACGCGATCGCGCGCAGCAAGGGGGTGTTGGGCAGCACCCGCGAGATTCTCGAGCCCGCCACCCATGTGGGCGCGGGGCGCTATTCGGCGCGTTTCCTCAGGGCGGTGGATCACGCGCTCGAATTCTCCGAAAAGGACCGGCCGCAAAGCGTCGTCGAGTGGCGTGCTGAACTGCTGGGGGATGCCGCCACTGTGAACGCCGCCAATCGCGCGGGTGCCGATGGCGTGCCAGCCGTGCCGATATCCGCAGGCGGGATGCGCGGCCCGTTGGTGTGGACGACGCTGGGCGCCTTGATCGCCTTCGGCACCGCCGCCTGGTGGCTGGCGCCACGCGACGAACAGAGCCGGCTTGCGGCGTTGGAGGCGCAACTTGCGGAAATGAAAAGAAGTGCAGCGGCGCAACCGCTGACCGCTACGCCGCCGGCTCCGGCGGCGCCAGGGAAAGCGGCCCCGCCGGCGCAGTCGCCTGAAGCAGGGGCTGGCGCTGCGTCAGTGACGCCGCCCCCAGCACCGGCCCCGTCGCCGGCCTCGGCAGCGGTCGCGCAACCAGCCCCACCGGCGCTGCCGGTAGCGCCCAAGGCGCCGCCGGAATTGCGCAAGGCTCCCGAGCCGCGGCTCTCGCCTAAGCCGATCGCGCCGGCTCCGGCGTCCGTGGCGGTCACCAGGAGTGCGGCCGTAGCGAAACCCGAGGAGGCGCGCACAACTGTGGCGCCAACGCCAAGCCCGCCGGAGCCGGTGCCTCCATTGCCTGCGTCAGAGGGAAAATCGGCCGATACGGCGCCCGCTCCGGTGACATCGCCGCCACCCGCTGCGGAGCCGAAAGCGATCGAGACGCGCACGCCGGTAGCAGAGGCGGCGCGGCCGCCGTCCGAGCCGAGGGCGGCGTTCGAATACTGGCGCAAGCGCGCCGGCGAAGGTGATGCCGAAGCCTTGTTCAGGATGGGCGAGATGTATGCCACCGGCTCGGGCGGCAACAAGGTGAACAACAAGGACGCGTATATTCGTTACGCACTCGCGGCACGGGCGGGTCATGCAGGTGCCAGGGCAAGGCAGGATGAAGTCGCGCAGAGAATGCAGCGCGCCGAAGTCCGCGCCGCGGACGATTATCTTGAAAAAGTCGGGCCGTTGAAGCGATGAGAGCGTGCCGCGGCAACCGGGGGGGATGCGCTTGAATCCGAACTTAAGGCGCCTGCTGGTCGCCGCCGTCATGCTCGTGACGCTGGGAATCGCCGGGTGTGGGGTCGATCCCGGCGCCGCCGGCTGCGCGATCCGCGAGATCAATCAGGCGTTCCAGATCGAATACGAGAAGGTCCTGGCGGAGTTGGGCGTGCGGCGCTTCAAGGTACGCCGAGCCGACGCTTTCGTGGCGCTGCACGCTACCTTGGCCAGGTTCGGCATGCGCATCGTCGACCAGGACCCGGATCTGGGGACGATGGTGGTCGATGCGCCGGCGCCGCGCCCGCTCGATGCCGATGAATGGCGCAAGGTGGGGGAATCGGACCTGCCGCTTCTGCGTGAACTAGCGGCTCGTTGTGTCGGCCCGCTACGGACCCAGATGATTCGCTTCGAGCCAGAGGGGCTGGAGGTGGTGATTCACGTCACCGTGGTCGAAGTGGCCGGCGAGAGCGAGGTCGCGCTCACCGCGCGCATGAGTGAGATTGCGCCGCCTGCGTCCGGCATGCCGCGTCGCGAGTACCTGCCGCCCAGCGCCACGCGCATGGCGCTGGTCAAGATCTGGGCCCAGATGGAAGCCGAGTTGCGCGCCGCGCGGCGAATCCCCTGAATCCTTGCTACGGGTGCGGCGGTTCGGCCAGATCGGCGTACACCGCCTGCGTATCCGCCGACGGCAGTTTCTTCTGCCGCATGGCCAGGGTGGCGCGCAAACGCTCATAGGTCGCGCGCGCTTCCATCAGGTCGCCGCGGCGCTTGCAGGTGAGCATCAGGTGGCGATACGGGGCCTCAAACAGCGGATCGGTGTCGATCAGCCGTTGCAGGCAATCGGCCGCCTGCGTGTGAAGCCCGGCGTCTTCCCACAGGCGCGCCACGCGCGCCAGGCAGCGCAGCAGACGTGCGCGCACCTGCTCGCGGCTGGCGATGTAGGCCGGTTGTTCGGACTCGTCTTCGAGGAACGGCCCGCCATAGGCGGCCAGCGCGGCATCGACCAAACCGGCGAGCGCCGCGGGAGGGTGTTGCGGATGGGCGGTCCGCGCGGCCTGGTCGATGTCGGCCAGGATCTGTTCCAGCGCCCAAGCATCTATCCACACCAGCTCGGGATTGAGGGAAAGGCGCGAATCGCGCAGGATGACGGCGGCGTCGTCGCCCAGCAGGCGGCGCAGGCGGTGCAGCGCCGCGGTGAAGGACTTGTGGGCGTAGTCGGCCTCGGCGTTGGGCCACAGCGCGTCGGCCAGCTGGTCGGCACGCACGTTCTGACCGCCTTGGGCGAGCAGCACCTTGAGCAGCTCCGCCGGCCTGCCGGGCCCCTTGCCGGAAAACTCGATGGCGCGGTCTTCCTTGTACAGCCGGAAGTCGCCGAAGGTGATGATGCGGAACGCCCATGGCCAACCGGGCACGCGCAGCGGCGCCGCCGGCGCGACCAGGGCGCGACTTTTCACCAGCTCGCGCGCGTAGCCGGTTTCGATGTCGAGCGTGAGCGCCTGCACACACAGCCCGGCGGCCTCGCGCGGGCGCCACCAGAGTGTGTCGCGCAGGCCGCTTTCACGGCCGCATGCAAAGGCGTCGCGCAAGGCCTGCGGCATGGCGCCGGCGTCGGCGGCCGCGACGGCGATTTCGGCGCGCGCCATGCGGGTGGCGAAATCCAGCACCGTGTTGTCCGGGTTGCCGGTCAAGCCTTGGGCGACGCGCAGGTGCAGGGCCGCGCCGCGCTGGTCGCCGGACGTCGCCAACAGGCGCGCCAGCGCCAGGCGCGCCAGGCATTCGCACCAGGCCAGCCCGGCCTCGGCAGCCAGTGCGACGGCGCCGCGCACTTCGCGCAGCGCACTGGACGCGTCGCCGTCGACATCCGCCAGCCAGCCGCGCAGGTAGTGCAGGATGGCGCGGTCTCCGCGCCGCAACAGGGCGCCCGCGGCTTCGAGCCGCAGCAGTTCGTTGCGCGCGGCTTCGTGGTCGCCCAGGCCGAGAGCAGCAGCGGCGACAATCGCCTGCAGCCAGGCTTCCATCCCGCGCCAGGTTTCCTTGAGGGGGGCGCCGAGGCAATCGCGGGCCACAGCCAGGGCGGCGTCATGGTTGCCCGCCAGCAGGTGAACCAATGCAGCACCCAGATGCGCGGATAGCGTGGCATGAGCGGTCGCGGAGGTGATGCCGTCGTCGTCGGCCCGATGCGCCAGTGCCGCCAGGTCCGCGGCCGCCGGTTCCGCGCGCAGCGCCGCGGCCAGCGCCCGCAGAACGGGGGCGCTGCCACGTTGCAGGCAGGCGTCGAGGGCGCTGGTCGGCGCGCCGCGCAGGAGCAGGGCGCGCGCCAGCGTGGCGTCGGCCTCCGGCGACACCGCCGCGATGTTCTCGCGCAGCAGTTGCGTCAATTCACCGCTCCAGCGGTCCAGTTGCGCCAGATCGTCGAATTCGTCGATGATGGCGTCGATCACGCCACGGCAGCAGCTGGCCATTCTGGCCGAGTCGCCGCGTTCCCGGACGGCATTGAACGCCTCTTCGAACAGCCGGCGCGCGGCGCGCGGGCTGGCGCCCGCGCGGCAAGCCGCAAAGGCCATCAGCAGGTCCGGAAAGGTACGCAGCAGTTCTCCCGGCAGTGATTCCAGCCACAGCGCCAACATTTCGTGGCGGCCCTGCGCGAGGAGCGCAGCGGCTTCGGCGGAGGCCAGCTGCGCCAGTTGCTGCCAGCTGCGGCTCTCGATGCACAACGCTGCGGCATCTTCGACGCAGCCGGCCCGCAGCAGCAGCGCCGCCGCTTCCTGCAGGTGTTGCGGCGCCAGCATGGCGGGCGCATCGCGCGCCGCACGGCTTTTCAGGAAGTCGCGCATCAACGGATGAAAGCGATAACTGCGCTCCTCCGCCGCGCGGGTCTCGGTCAGGAAATAGTTGTTGAGCGCCAGATTGACCAGCAGGCGCGCGGCCTTGTCCTCATGCGCGAGCGTCTGCGCGATTTCGGGGGTCAGGCGCGGCAGGCAGGCCAGGGCCAGCAGAAAGCGCTGCGTTTTCGCATCGAAACGGTCGAAAATCTCGCCTGCCAGGTAGTCGAAGATGACTTCCGGCACCGCGTCGCTGGGCAGGGTGGCTACGTGTCCGGCAAGTTTGGCGTGCTCCAGCATCAGCACCAGGCCGGCGATCCAGCCCTTGGTACGTTCGTGCAGTTGCGCCATGCTCGTATCGTCCAGCGTGTGGCCGCGCAGCAGGGCGACTTCCTTGAGCTCGTCAGCTTCGATGCGCAACTGGGCACCATCGAGGCAGACCATTTCTCCGGTGACGCGCAAGCGCGCGAACAGCGGCGGTGGCTCGGCACGGCTGGTGACGATGATGCAGCTGCCCTTGGGCAACTGGCTGAACGCCGCCTCGAGCACACTGGCGAGCGTCGACCCCGCCTCCAGCGCATGCACATTGTCGAGTACCAGCGCGAATGGCGGCCGGGCGCCGGTAAGAAGCCGGCGAAAGAATGCGCGTGCGAAGGAGGCGACGTCGCCCGCATTTTCCGGATTGAAAGCCGGCAGCCTGGTGAGGCTGACGCCTTCGAGCTTGCGCGCCGCATGCGCGAGATAGTGAAACAGCGTGGCCGCATCGTCGTCGTCGGCATCGACCTGGTACCACAGGCTGGAGTAGCCACGCGCCTCGACATAGCTTGCCGCCAGCGTGGTCTTGCCGGCGCCCGGCGGCCCGGCGATCCACATGATGCGGCGCGCCGGCGTGGCGTCGAGCTTGGTGAACAGGCGCTCGCGTGCCAGTACTACGCCCAGCGCCGGGCGCGTGGTCTTGGCCAGGGCTGTTCCGGCTACCGGCGGCAAGTCCGGCGCGTTTTGCATCATCGCTGCGCGCTCCTTCGCACGATGGTGGTCGGATTCTAGTGCACACACAAGCCGGCGCCGGCTTCAGATGCCGATATGCACCTTGTACTGGGCACCGTTGGAGAAGGTACAGGTTCCGGCGCCCTGGCGCGGGGTGTTCATCTGGTAGTCGCAACTCATGAAGGCGCCGCCGGCGCCGTAGGCGCTGGCGACACCGCGGCGCGCATCGCCGTCAACGCGGGTGGCTTCGCCGATCAGGGTGTCGCCCTGGTAGGCCAGCTGGAAACGCCCCTTGCCGGTCATCATGTTGGTGACCGTGCCGCTGACCACACCGGTTTGCGAAGCGACCTCGTTGGCCGGATACAATCGCGCCTGCAAGACCGAAGGGAATTGGGCGGCGCTTGGCGCCGGTGCGCCCGAGGTGGCCGGGTAGGCCGATGGTCCAGCCGGCAGCGGGTAATAGACATAGTGGCCGTCGGGCCCGGTCGGAACCGCGATGCAGCCGGCGGCAATGAGCGTGGCACCGATCAGGGCCAGGGCGGAAGGGGATGCATGCATGATGGGCCTCCGGTACGGTTTGCGGGCGGGATCGCCTGCGACCAGAATGGTGCTGCCGCACCCCGCTACCGGTTACCGGCGCCTTACAGATCACTTACCGGTGTCGGGCTGCCCGGATCGAAGCGCCGGCCGCGGCGACGCCAGGGTTGCGGGGTTTACGGATTGCGCAATTCGCGCGCGACGCGTTCCAGCAGCATCTCGGTGGAGCCGTCGGTGAAGGCGGCGGCCTGCGCGCCCTCGAGATGGCGCAAGAATGGATGGCAGTCGCGCAAGCCTTCGGCACCCATGGCGTGCAGCAGGGCACCGAGGTGGCGGTGCGCCATGCGGGTGGCGAACACCTTGGCGCGCGCCGCCGCACCTTGCACGTCGGTACCGGCATCGAGTTTGCCCGCGGCATCGGCCACCAGCAGGCGCGCCGCCTCGAGATCGACAGAGGCATCGGCCAGGCTCCAGCGCCAGCCTTGATGCTCGAACAGCACCTGGCCGAAGGTGCTGCGCTTGCGGCCGTAGTTGGCGGCGATGGTCAGCACGGCATCGACCATGCCGCAACACATGGCTGCCACGTAGATGCGTGCGCCGTTGATCGAGGTCATGGCGCGCTTGAAGGCCTGGCCCGGGGCGAACAGCATTTCGTCGGTGCCGGCAACGTAAGCGTCGAGCCGAAAGCTGCCGGTGCCCATCGCCGGCATCGCATTGGTCATCGCCGCGCCGCGCACGAACCCGACGCGGGTGGCGTCGACCACGAAGGCAGCGATGCCGGCGGCGCCGCTGCCGGGCCGGGTTTGCGCATACACCAGCAGCACCTCGGCATGCAGCGCATTGATGATCCAGGCCTTGGCGCCGTCTAGACGCCAGTGGCCCTCGACCTCTGTGGCGGTGGTTTTGATGGCGGCGAAATCCGACCCGGCGCCGGGTTCGGTGAGCGCGGTGCAGCCGGACTTCCTGCCGGCCACGAGGTCGGGCACATAGCGCTGCGCGACCGCGGCGTTGGCGCTGCGCGCCAGGTGGTTGGCCACGTTCTGGGTGTTGATCAGCGACATCGCCAATCCGAAGTCGGCACCGCCTAAGATTTCGGCGATGCGCGCCTTGACCGTGAAAGAGGCGCCAGCGCCGCCGAACGCTGGCGGCACCTGGAAACCGAATAGCCCCGCTGCAGCGGCGCCCGCCGTCAGGCCGGCGTCCAGCATTACCGGCTCGCCGTTCGTGAATCGCGGTGCGACATCGACTTGCGCAAATCGGCTGATGCGGGCTAGTAGTTCGTTCTCATGGTCCATGGAGCGATCCGAGCGTAGGCTATGTGAGTTGGCGGCGCCGGCCGGCAAGGCAAGGTGCGCATCATAACGAAACCACATTGCGCTGCGACATTCCAGCGATGATGCAAGCTGTCCCGGGCACACTTATGCCGTCGGCATGCGCCCTCCGGGCCGATGATCCGAAAAGTCGATTGCAATCCGATTCCGGTTGTGCTTGTATAGCAGTCCGGCATGCGAATCCCCCGAGCGCTGCTGCTACCTGTGTGCGCCGTCAGTGCGCCAAGGAGATCGGAATGTTCCGCAAACCATTCTGGAAATCCTGCATTCTCGCCGCCGCCATCGCGTCAATCGCAAGTCCGCCTGCAGGCGCGGACAACTTGCTCTTCAACGCCGGCAATTATGCGGGGCCAAATCCGATCACCGCGGCAGACTCGGTCGCGGCCGTGCTCGGCGGCGACAAGAATTTCTCAGGCATCAGTCTCACCAATGCCGGCAGTTTCTACTGGACCGTGGCGGACCGCATCGGCTTCATTTCGTCGTCGCTCACCAACAACAATGTGTTCGACATTCAGGACGATGCCAGCCTGACATATGCGGGTGGTAGCGCGTCTGCGTTCGTCAACAATGCCACGTTTCAGAAAAGTGGTGGCAGCGCCTCAACCACCATCGGCAGCGGCATCAGTTTCACCAACAACGCAGGCATCATCAATGCGGCGTCCGGGGCCATCAATTTCGCCAGCGGCAGCGCGACCTTCAATGCAGATACGCAATTCAACGGTGGCGGCGTCAATCGCGTCAGCAGTAACGCGAGCTTCAATGGCGCCATCGCCTCGGTCAACTTGAGTCTTGTCGCCGGCACGTTCACCGGCGGCGACGCGGTCATCAGCGGCGCGGTCGACTGGCGCGGCGGCAAGGTGAGCGGGACCTGGACTCTGCTGGCCGGGCAAACCTTGAATGCGAGGTCAGGAACCGACAAGGACTTTTACGGCGCCAGTTTCATCAACAACGGCACGGTCGGCTGGCAATCCGCCGATCGGGTCGGTTTCGTCTCCTCCAGCTTCGTCAACAACGGCTTGTTCGATATTCGCGACGATGCCAGCTTGACCTACACCGGCGGTAGTGCCTCGTCATTCGTCAACAACGCGACGTTGCAAAAAAGCGGCGGTTCAGGCACGACCACGATCGGCGGCGGCATCAATTTCACCAACAACGCC
Source organism: Burkholderiales bacterium (assembly GCA_031423955.1). Taxonomy (GTDB): domain Bacteria; phylum Pseudomonadota; class Gammaproteobacteria; order Burkholderiales; family JAEUOS01; genus JAEUOS01. The sequence goes on along the minus strand of JANPGJ010000417.1, from coordinate 703 downwards.
GGCATCATCAACGCGGCCTCCGGCACCATCGAGTTCACCGGTGGCAGCGCGACCTTCAACGCCGGTACGCAATTCAACGGCGGCGGCATCAATCGCGTCAGCAGCAACGCCAGCTTCAACGGCGGATTCACCGCGGGCAACCTGCAGCTCACCGCAGGCACATTTACCGGTGGCGACGCGGTCGTCAGTGGCGCGGTCGACTGGCGCGGCGGCAAACTGAGCGGAACCTGGACCCTCCCCGCCGGGCAAACCTTGAATGCGAGGTCAGGAACCGACAAGGATTTTTACGGCACCAGTTTCATCAACAACGGCACGGTCGGCTGGCAATCCGCCGATCGGGTCGGTTTCGTCTCCTCCAGCTTCTTCAACAACGGCTTGTTCGATATTCGCGACGATGCCAGCTTGACCTACACCAGCGGTAGTGCCTCGTCATTCGTCAACAACGCGACGTTGCAAAAAAGCGGCGGTTCAGGCACGACCACGATCGGCGGTGGCATCAATTTCACCAACAACGCCGGCATCATCAACGCGGCCACTGGGACCATCAATTTCGCCGGTGGCAGCGCGACCTTCAACGCCGGGACGCAATTCAACGGCGCCGGCATCAATCGCGTCAGCAGCAGTGCCAGCTTCAACGGCGGATTCACCGCGGGCAACCTGCAGCTCACCGCCGGCACATTCACCGGCGGCGACGCGGTCATCA
>JANPGJ010000416.1:0-1808 GCA_031423955.1 Burkholderiales bacterium | reverse complement strand
CGACATCCTCTTCATGCTGATCCTGGGGACCATGATGATTCCCAGCCAGGTGACGATGATCCCGACCTTCATCCTGATGAAATGGTTCGGCTGGATCGACACCTACCAGGGTTTGATCGTGCCGCGCATCATGGCGCCGCTGGGCATTTTCCTGATGCGCCAGTTCCTGCAAAGCCTGCCCAAGGAACTTGAGGAGGCGGCGCGCATCGACGGCTGCAGCCGCCTGAAGACCCTCACCCATGTGCTGCTGCCTTTGACCGGGCCGGCGGTGGCGACCCTGGCAATCTTCACCTTCACCGCTTCATGGAACGAGTTCTTCTGGCCGCTCTTGGTGGTGCAGTCCACCGAGATGTGGACCATCCAGCTCCTGATCGCGCAGTTGAAGGCGGCCGAGGCCACCGACTGGGGCATGGTGATGGCGATCGTCAGCCTGTCGGTGTTGCCGACGGTATTGATTTATGTGATGTTGCAGAGGTATTTTGTAAAGGGCATCGCGATGAGCGGGCTCAAGGGTTGATTAAGGAAGTCAGCACACCACCACAGGAGACAGCAAACATGCACGACAGAAACGCTTTGCGCAAAATCGACCGTCGCCAGTTGCTCAAGGCCGCGGCTGCCGCTTCCGGCGTCGCCGCCGGCAGCACTCTGTCAACCCGCAGTTTCGCGCAGGCGCGCAAGCGCACCGTCAACATCTGGGTGCATTTCGGCGGCGCCAACCTGGACATCCTGAACCGCTACGTCACCGAATTCCAGCAGGCGCAACCGGATATCGAGATCAAGATCACCGCCTACGGCCCGTCCGAAATTCTGCCCAAATACCTGGCCGCAGTCGCAGCCGGCGCCGCGCCCGACATTTTCCACGCGCCCGGCTATGTGCCGCCCGACCTGGCCTTGAACAAGGTGATCGTGCCGGTCGACGAGATGGTCAAGCTTGACCCGACTTCCCTCAAGAACTTCGATGCGATCACCGTCTATGGCGGGCGCCGCTACGGTGTGCCGGTCAACGCCGGCCTGGGGGCCATGTGCTACAACGCCGAGCTGATGGAAAAGGCCGGCCTCGACTCGAAGAAGCTGCCCGAGACCTGGGACGACCTGATCAACGTGGCCGGCAAGATGACCAACGCGGCTGATAATCAGTGGGGCTTGCTGGTGGGCAACCAGGCCGGTTTCGCCACCGCGCAGAATTTCTGGGCCTTCATGGTCGCAGCAGGCGGCGACCTGGTCACCCCAGATGGCAAGGCCAGCGCCTTCAATTCGGAGGCCGGGGTGGATACCCTCAACTTCCTGGCAGACGCGGTCAACAAGACGCGCATTTCGCCCAAGAAAATGTACACCGATGTGCAGGCCTGGGGCGAATGGGCCACCCGCAAGGTCGGCTCGGTGCTGCTTTATCCGGTGTGGACGGCGCAGATCCTGAACACCAAGATCAGGAGCGTGACGGCGCCGCCGCCGCGGCGCAAGCAGCGCGGTGCGCATTTCGCAGGCAACTACTGGACCATCTCCAGCCAGAGCAAGAACAAGGAGGCCGCCGGCCAGTTCTGCCAGTGGTGGGTGCAGCCCTCGATCAGCGGGCGCTGGGCCGGCGAAACCGGTGCGATTCCGAATTCCCAGGCGGCGATCGACCATCCCCTGTTCAAGCAGTTCCTGGCCAAGAACCCGCTGGGCCAGGCCTTCCTCGATACGATTCCCTATGCGCGCCCGTTCCCCGGCGTGGTCGGCATTCCGGCGGTGATCCAGATCGTCTCGGAAATGGTGCAGCAGGTGGTGCTGGGTGGCGAGACACCGCGCGAGGCCCTGGCCAAGGCGGC
>JANPGJ010000415.1:0-8427 GCA_031423955.1 Burkholderiales bacterium | reverse complement strand
GGCAGCTGTAAAGGGCTGAATCCTGAGTCCTTGAAGCAACGGCACGAACGTCGGTTTTCGGGCTTCGAAATCGGAGGCTCGAATGTCGCTGATGGGTCGACTCCTGCCCGATGGCGACGCTTGAGTCGCCCGGCAGGTATCGGCATGGGAGCGGCCATTCGCTGACTGAGGTGTTGCACCCGCTGGGCAGCAGGTCGCGGCCAACAACGGCCAGTGGGATTCTCGCAGGCTACGTCGGCAATAGACTGATTCCGGCCATCCGAGAGATTTCTATTCGATCTCATCCGATCGCCTGAATCTAGCCATTCAAGTTTCTCACTCAGTATTGTTCAGCGGACACGGTGAATCGCTTACCTCTGCTGTCAATAATATCGTTAGCTACCTGCAAGTATTCCCGGAAGTCGGTTATCGCCCACAGGTCTTTGCTGACGAAATCTTGAAGCAAATTGTCTTCGATGTACTGGTCATACGTCTTGAAGAAGTCAAAATATCCGTGCTGGTAGTAAATGGCTTCTTGCAATTTTGACGATCGGAGATAGCCAGTCGGATTGCCGTAGTAGTCTTTTACTTCATACAAAAACCTGTCGAAGTAGTCGTAGAACTTGGCGGCACGCAGTATGTTCATGGACGGTATGCTGGACGGAAATGGCATCATGTTTCCAATTTGATGGTTATTGATGACACCCTTTCCATCCGAAAACAGGATTTGCTTATGGGACGTACATGAATACGTCTCTAGCGCTGACAGTATGTCCTTTTGAGTTGGCGAATCCAGTTCACTAAAGTACTTGCCATAAATCTTTTTGACGGCGCTCCGGTAGGTAATGAGAGTGTCACCCCCGAGTATTACCGGCCGTCCATCTGCGGTCTTGATTTCCCCCCGATCCGTGGCCTGATATAAGTCAGGGAACTGATGTCGATAGATTTCAACTACTCGTGGCGAGCTATCGGGGTCATGAATTGGATCAAAGAAGTCGAAATGTGACAGGGCAGTCATGGCATCGATTCCATTTTTTTATTCGCCCCTGCCGAAATAGGGGGAACTGATCATCCACGTGATCAACGATCTCCGCAATACGCCTAGAGTCGCATAATTTATCAAATTGCAACTTCAACCGGGAACTTCTGCTTTAGGCCGGCAACTACTCGAATTCGTAACACAACATCCGACCGGTTTCGCTGCATTGCTGTCATTGAACAGGAAAACTGCTACTTCCGCAGTGGGTCGGGTCCTGCCCGATGGCGACGCTTGAATCGCCCGGCAGGAATCGGCAAAGGAGCGGCCATTCGCTGACGGAGGTGTTGCGGCTGGTGAGTAGCAGGTCGCGGCCAGGACCTGACGGCAACAACCGGCCGCTTTGGAGCATCTCAATGCCGTTGGTAGACGTTCGCTTTTCAGGCCGACATCGGGCGCAGGTCAGCGCGTGAGCGCGTGACGGCCGTTGCGCACTGCTTGTCAACGGTGGCCCTCGCTATCAAGGATTAAGCAGGCCGTCGCCTATTGCGGCGCGCCTACTCGCCTTTCAGCCAGCGGGCAGCCGCATCAGCAGTGTCTGGGGGCCGCGTATTGAAAGCGATCGAGGCGTTGGGGGCCGATCTGTGCACCGCATTGATCAGCGTCTCGAACAGCAGCAAGCTCTTGGGTGGCAGGCGGACACCGGCCCCGATCACCACGCAATCGTAGGTCGCAGAGGCGAGTTGACGGTCGAGCGCAATGCCAGCGGATTCGTCAGGCCGTACGAGGCACACATCGGCCAGCCAGCCACGCTGCGTCATTTGCCGCATGCCGTCCGCAATTCCGGCATGAATCTTTTGCGCGTCCAGCCCCGGCGGCAGTGCCGGATCGGAGAAATCGACAGTCTCTGGCACCTGGCCGACCAACAGAACTCGTTTCATGTGGTTCACTCCTCCTGCTAGATTTTCCGCCCCAACCATAGTGCAGAAGCCTGCGCCTCAGGGCGCCAGGTGCCGGCGTGAAACGCGGCGAGCCACGCGGCTTCGGCCTGGGGGTTTGTCAGACTGAAATATCCGATCCGCCGCACCCGACGCTCGGTTTGTGCGACCGAAAGCCGTGGCGCCGCAACCATCGAAAGCAATGCAAGGGCCGCTTCGCGTCTGTTCATACGATCCCTTTCGGCCGACACGACGTTTCGCAAGCACCGGGATCAGGTGGCGTAAAGGCCAATCAACCCAAGTCAGGATTAAGTCTACGCCTTACCGGCCGCTTTGGAGGAACCTGGCGGTCCGGTTAGGGTCGTCTGCCGCCCGACGGCGTCGTTTGAACCGTCCGGCAGGTTTCGGCGGGTCACCTGTCGTTCACCAATCGGGGTGTTGCGCTCACTGAACTGCCGGAATCGACTATGAGCTTCACCTGCGGCTACATTGTGTTGCCGTCCCGACCGGCCATAAAAACCGCCATAACCTCGCCAATCTGCCGACCTTGGCGTATGCGCGCATAATCTCCGGCAAATTGGGAGGGGCATGAATAGTCGCCGCAAACTGGTTGTCGCGCTTGGCGCGGGTGTGCTTGCTGCGCCATTTGGCGCTTCCGCGCAACAGCAGGGCAAGGTCTGGCGCGTCGGTTTCCTCGGCCCGCGCAAAATCGTGGATATCGACAAGGACCCCCATTTCGGTGCATTCCGGCCGGCAATGCGCGAACTTGGTTATGTCGAAGGCAGGAACCTGATCATCGAATGGCGCTTCGCCGATGGCAAGGTGGAGCGCCTGCCCGGGCTTGCAAGGGAATTGGTCGATCTCAAGGTGGACGTGATCGTTGCGGTAGCGACGTCCAGCGCGCACGCCGCGCAGAAGGCATCCACCACGATCCCCATCGTCATGGTGAATGTCAGCGACCCGGTCGGCCAGGGTCTTGCGCGAAGTTTCTCGCATCCCGGCGGCAACATCACCGGGCTCTCGATCATGTCCTCCGAATTTGGTCCGAAGCATCTGGAAATGCTCCTCAGCGCCGCGCCCAAGGTCTCCCTTGTGTCTGTCTTGATAAATCTAGAAATCGGCTCTCACGGCGCGCTGCTAAAGGAGGTCGAGGCCGCGGCAGCAAAGCGCAAGGTAAAAGTCCTGCCCATGGACGCACGCACGCCTGAGGAAATAGACAAGGCTTTCGGTGCGATGACCAAGGAAAAATCCCAGGCGGTCATCGTGGCTCAGCATCCGCTTTTCATCCAGCAATGCCGCCAGATCGCCGAACTGGCGGCGAAATACCGGCTGGCATCCATATCAGGATTTCGCGAATATGCAGAGGCCGGCGGTCTGATCAGCTATGGAGCAAACAACGCGGATGGTTTCCGGCGTAGTGCCAGCTATGTGGACAAGATTCTCAAGGGCGCCAAGCCCGCCGATCTGCCGGTCGAACAGCCAATGCGATTTGATCTGGTCCTCAACAGCAAGACAGCGAAAGCCCTAGGCCTCACGCTTCCGCAGTCGCTCCTGATATTGGCCGAGAAGGTGATCGAGTAAGACCGCGAATGACTGCTTTGGAGAAAATCGACTGACCGGAACGGGTCGGGTCCCGCCAGATGCGGCCCGTCACGGTGTGCGGCAGCTCCTGCCGAGAAAGCTGCCGGTCACTCGATCACACGATCGACCCGCACCATGAACGATTCCGTGAACTTGACTCCCATCGCCCTGGCGGACTTCATGTTCAGGACCAGTTCATACTTCGTAGGACCTTCGACCGGCAGATCGCTCGGTTTTGCGCCGCGCAGGATGCGGTCGACAAAGTAGGCGGTGCGGTCAAACATATGCAATATATCGGGGCCATAGAAAATGAGCCCCCCTGCCGCCAGGTAAATGGATGAGGTGCCAATGGAGGGCAGCTTTCTCCGGGTAGCGAATGCCGCGATCTCGCCAGCGCGGGAGTTCGAATTGGTATCACCCAATACGATGAGTGCCTCCGCCCCCCCGGCGGCGATGCGGTCAAGGGCCGTTACGACGTCCTCGACCCTCGGGATTTGGTATTCCTGAATTGACATCGCAAGCAGTTTCGCGGCGCGCCGGGTTTCGCTTATCCATGCCTCCGAGCCTCGAGAGATATTGGACAGGATCGCAACTCGCACGGCTCCCGGCGCCGCCTCCTTGAGAAGCTGAAGAAGTTTCCCTCCAAGTTCGGGGCCGCTCCACATGGTCCCGGTCACGTTGCCGCCCGGACGCGCGAGGCTTTCGACATACCCGTTCTCAACCGGGTCGAGTACCGAATGCATCACGATCGGGATTGTGCGGGTGGCCTGCCGTGCTGCCACGATCGGCGGGTTCAATGCCGCGACGATGAGTTCGACCTTGAGATCTACCAACCCTTGGGCGAGCGCAGGCAAGGACTCGAGCTTGTCGTTGGCATAACGCTTTTCGATAACGAGGTTCCTGCCTTCCTCGTAGCCAATGCGCTTCAGCGAGTCCCGCAGCCGCTGTTGCGCAAGCGATGCCACAAGCGAATCGGCAGCACCGCCACCCAGAAACCCGATGCGCCTCACCTTTTGCGCTGGTTGTGCGAACGAGGTCTTCGGCGCGGCGAGGAGCGCACTTGATGCAAACAGAAAACTGCGGCGTTGGGCGGCACTCATTCGATCCCCCGTTGGTTGCCACGACAATGTACAAGCATAGGTTTACGCGGGTTGGGGGCCTGCGCAGTTCCGGTCTGACGAAACTCTACACCGCGACCGTCCGCTCAGGGTCGGGTCCCGCCCGAAGGTGACGTTTGAATCGTTTGGCCGGTGTCAGCCAGGAAGCTGACCTTCGCGAATCAGTTATTCGATCACTTCGTCGGCGCGCTGAAACATTTCCCGCGAAATCGTCAGTCCCAGCGCGCTCGCCGTCTTGCGGTTGATAACCAACTCGAACGTTGTCGGCTGCTCTACGGGAAGGTCTTGCGGCTTGGCGCCCTTGAGAATCTTGTGCACATACGTCGCGGCGCGCCGGTATGAGTCGGTCAACTTGGTTCCGTAGCTCATCAAGCCGCCGGACTGGACATGATCCCGCACAGCGAATACCGAAGGAAGCCGATGCTTCAGCGCCAAGGAGGCGAACAACTTGCGCTGACCCAGATGAAAAGAGTCAATCGTCACGATCACGCCATCCACGCGGGCTTTTGTCATCATGTCGAATCCGCGTTCGATGTCCTCCGAGCTACGAACTTCCACATTCACTACCTCGACTCCAAGTTTCCGCCCAGCGGCCACGATATCCTTGAGATACAACTGGTGGCTCGGCAAGACCGAATTTGTCGTCACTGCGATGCGCGCAATCGCAGGCACCATTGCCTTGAGCAATTCCAGGCGCTTTGGTCCCAAGTCGCCCCCCATGTCGCTTATGCCGGTAATGTTTCCGCCCGGGCGCCCCAGGCTCGCTATCAGGCGGCTGCCCACCGGATCGCTTAATGTCGCGAGGACTACCGGAATCGTGCTGGTCGCCTTCTGCATCGCCAACCCGGGTCCCGTTCCATGGGTCACGATGACCGCCGGGTTCATCCTCACCAGTTCGGCCGCGAGTTCGGGGAGGCGCTCGCCCTTTCCGTCGGCATAGCGCCACTCGACGACAATATTCTTCCCGTCGACATAGCCATGTTCGCGCATGCCCTGCACAAATGCGTCGTAATACGGGTCGGGATTCGCGGGTGTCGAGCGCGACCGCGCTCCTAGAAAGCCAATGCGCCAGACCTTGCCCGCCGGTTGTGCCAAAGATACTGACGACACCGTGCCAAGCGCGGCAAGAGCAAATATGGTGTCACGTCTGTCCATCTGTCCCCCTTCGTCGTTGCGAACCTGCGCAACCGCTGGGCCGGGATCAGATGGCTTAAAGCTCAGGCAACCCTAGTCGCAGGTCAGTCTACGCCTCACCGACAGCTTTGGAGGAACGTGGCGGGTCGGTTTGGGTCGGGAACTGCCCGATGGCGACGCTTGAGTCGACCGGCCAGTATCGGCGCGGCTCCGGACAGTGGGGCACTCAGGAAACTAACCCGCCCGTGCGTCACGCAACCGCATGATCGTCTCGTCCAGTTCAGGAACATTGGCGGCCTTGGCGTACATCATCGAGACGAGGGCCATCTGGCCCTGCGGGTCGATGGGGATCGCGTTGAGGATCTCGGTCCAGGTGTTCAACGGGCAATTCTCCGAAAACATGCCGGCAGCGAAGGACTATGCCATGACCCTCAAGACAAGGTTGCCGTTGGCGCTGAGTGCAGCGCCAAACGGCTTCCCGGGTTTGGCGGCGTCACGCCACACACTCTGTAATCTCGGTCCGCCATGACGGGCAGGATGGTGCATCCTGGAGGGTCTTGCCGCTGCTTCCGCGATGCCGGATCGACCCTGTCGGGGTTGGTTGCGTTGCGCGGCATTCGCGCAGCGGAGGACTGGGCTATTTGAAGTTGCTCGACCGCCGGAGCGGTTGGTTGCGCAGAAAATGTCGGTTCTACGACAAGGCTAAGTGCAAGCAGGGCATACGCGGTATGGGGAGTCATCTCTTTGCTCTCGGAAGAGGTATAGCCTAGTCACAGCCGAATGAGGCATCTATAACGCCACGAACATAGAGCCATTGTTATTGCGCTGTCGGTGCGATGGCCCACACAATGCGCCGCTCAGGTCGGTTTTTCAGGTGCGGAGTCGGCCCTGAATCGGCGCACTGGTAGGATTGCCGTATGTGCAGCCACTACCAGATCGAGCGCGAGCTTGAATACATGGCCAGGCGCTTCGGTATCTTCCTGACGATCGAGGAATGGCGCCGGCAGCGCGGCGACGTGTGGCCAGGCTACGAGTCGCTGATGATCCGCCGGCCGCGGGAAGCCAGCTACCAGCTTGACTACGGTCATTCGCGGCACCCCTGAACCATCGGCACGCAAAAGAGTATCAGTCAGCTATCCTCTGCATACAGGAGCAAGGTTGGTTCGTGGTCGGAGGACTGAAATGAAAAATCGCCGCAAACTGGTTGTTGCGCTTGGTGCGTGTGCGCTTGCAGTGCCTTTCAGGGCGGTCGCACAACAGCAGGGCAAAGTTACGCGCATCGGCTTTCTTTACTACGGTTCACGCCAATCCGCCGAGGCGTCCGCTCGGTTATCGGCCTTCGTGCAAGGCCTGCGTGACCTTGGCTACTCCGAAGGCCGCAATCTCGTCGTCGATCCGCGCTTTTCCGAGGGGGACCTTGAGCAAACGACCGCCGTCGCTTCAGAAATTGTCGCGCGTGGGGCACAGGTGATTGTCGCAGTAGGAACTGTGGCGGGGCGTGCCGCCCAATTAGCTACTTCCGCCGTACCGATAGTTGTGATCCTCACGCCGGATCCGGTACGTGACGGGTTCGCTATGTCGTTGGCGCGCCCAGGCGGGAACTTGACCGGTCTTTCCACCGGCTCCGGCGACTACATCCAGAAGCATCTGGAACTGTTAACCACAGTGGTGCCGAGAATGCGTCGAATCGGGGTGGTTCTCAACCCGACCAACTATAGCCATCCGGCCCTTCTCCTCACAGTGCAGGCCTTGGCCCAACCGGCCGGCCGGCAAACGGTAGCTCTCGTCGCTGATCCGAAAGAACGAGCGGATCGTAATTGGGCTGCGATCGAGCGAGCCGATGTTCAAGCCTTGATAATGTTGCCGGACAGCTACTTGTTCCAGCAGCGCAGACGGCTGATTGACATCGCGCAGAAGCGGAGGCTTCCGACAGTGCACCAGGCAGCGGCGTTTGCCGAGGATGGCGGCTTGATGGCCTACGGGCCCGACCTGGACGAACTGTGCCGCCGCGGGGCCTTGTTCGTCGACAAGCTGCTAAAAGGTGGCAAGGCTGCAGAAATGCCGTTTGAGCAGCCGACCCGATACTCGCTAACGCTCAACCTGAAAACCGCCAAAGCGTTGGGCTTGAAGATTCCATACTCGATTCTGCTGCAGGCGACCAAGGTCATCGAATAGATTTGCGCGATCGGTAGCTATCGAGAAACACGAATGTCGCGTATGGGTCGTTTCCTGCCCCAATGCGACGGTTGAGTCGTCTGTCCGGTGTCCGCTACGAACCTGTCGCTGGCGAGCAATGCCAGCCACATTCATCTCCCAGCAGTTTCGGCCAACTCCAGACACTCAAAAATTGAATGCGCCTGCTGGAATGCTGACTCTCAGCGACTATGAACCGCATGCGTTTGACGGTCCATCGCCCCGAAATAATGCCTGCAGATGCAACCCGGCTGTCGGAAAGGCTCTGTGCGTCGGATGACCTTCGCAGTGACCAGCCCGCGCCCAAGCACGGCCCTCAAGTAGCAGTCCGCGCCGTCTGGCCATTGACCTCGGAGGGTACGGGGAAGCCTGGCAATTGGCTGTTAAACGGATAAGGGCTAAACTTTTTGTATGGCGATTCAGTCGTTCTCGTGTGCAGCTACCCACGCACTTTTTACGACTGGCAGGAGCGCGAGGTTTGCGAACATCAAGAAGGTGGCCGAGCGAA
>JANPGJ010000414.1:0-2069 GCA_031423955.1 Burkholderiales bacterium | reverse complement strand
AAAAAGTCAAGCTTCAGATCACGACTGGGGATGCCGACATCCTGCGGCTTTCCACCGGCGCCGAGCAGCACGCTTTTGAAAGCGGCAGCCTGATCCTCGACACCACCGCAGGCCGCGATGCGCTCACCTTCGCCTTGTATGTCGATGGCGACTCCGACACCGACAGCGCCTATCAGGTCAAGGCCACGCTCGTCGATCCCGATGCGGAAGCCGGCGCGCCGTCGCTCGAATCGAGCCTTACCTTCACCCTCGACGCCACCGAAGAACCCGACCCCGGCACCGACCACGCCAACACCCCCGGCACCGCCAACGCGGACCTCTACGGCCTCGCGCAATACACCTATGACACCGCAGGTGAAGCCAGCATCACCCAATACACCGGCCGCAGCGCAAGTGGCGCCACGCCGCCGCTCTACACCACCGACCTTGGCGCCGGCAATGACTACTACGCCGGCGGCGCCGGCTTCGACCTGATCGATCATGTTCATGGCGGCAGCGGCAACGACTTCATCGCCCTTACCGGATCGGCCGCTGGCGCCGGTTACGTCAATACCGAAGGCCGCAATGGCACCGAGCAAGGCTTTGGCGACGCCGGTGATGACTACCTGTTTTTCGGCGGTCGCACCGGCGGCGGCGCGGCCCAGGGCGGCAACGGGGATGACATCCTGCGCGCCGATGCCGACAGCCTGCCGCCCGGCAGCCCGGGCCCGTTCGGTTTCGTCTACAAGGATGGCGACATCGTCTCCGGCGCCAACAACCCGAACGACTTCGCCACTCACTGGGGCGCCTTGCAGCGGGTGTTTTCTCCCACCCTGGTGGGCGGTGCAAGCGGCAGCGCGGACGACCCCCGAGCCAGCGGCCAGGCGGTCGGCCAGGACAACTACCCGGCTTACTCGGTCAGCCCGTTCGCCGGCGACTTTGTCGTCAACCGTGCCGGCAGCAGCGGCGACACCTGGCGTTACAGCTACTTCGCGCAAGGTCGCGTCCTCACCTTGACCCACACCACGCCCAGCATCACCACCACCACCCGTTTCGACGTCGTCGACACCGTCGGCTACGACGCCAGCAACACGATCTCCAACTACGACTTCGAAGGCGGCGCCGGCAACGATGTGCTGATCGCCAGCGCCGGCACCGATCAGCTTGACGGTGGCGCAGGCAACGACAAGCTGTTCGGCATGGGTGGTGAAGACGCCCTGTTCGGTGGTGCCGGTGAAGACCTGTTGGCCGGTGACCAATACAACAACGCCAGCCTCACGGTCAACGATCCCGGCGGCGCCGACTACCTCGACGGTGGCGACGGCAACGACACGCTCTACGGTGGCGGCAAGAGCGACGCGCTGTTCGGCGGCGCCGGCAACGACCGCCTGTTCGGCGACTTCAGGGACACCGCGGCGGCTGACGTCGGCGACGACTATCTCGATGGTGAAGACGGCAACGACACCGTGGTCGGCGGCGGCGGGGCGGACGTGCTGTTTGGCGGCATTGGCGACGACCAACTCGACGGTGATGGCACCGACATCGCCGAAGCCTTGCAAAAGGCCGACTATCTCGACGGCGAAGCCGGCAACGACACACTCTACGGCCAGGGCGGCGACGATACCCTGCTGGGTGGACTGGGCAACGATGCCCTGTACGCAGGTCGAGGTGACGACTATGCCGAAGGCGGCGCCGGCACCGACACCCTGTACGGCGGCGACGGCAACGACGTTGGTGTCGGCGGAGCCGGTGGCGACACCCTGGTCGGCGACGACGGCAACGACACCCTGTATGGCGATGCCGGCGACGACCGGCTGTTTGGCGGCGCCGGCGCCGACATCATCAAGACCGGCAGCGGCGACGATCAGGTCGCCGCCGGCGATGGCAACGACGCCGTTTATGGCGACGAGGGCCGCGACAACTTGTTCGGCGAGGCTGGTGACGACGAATTGCACGGCGGCGACGATACCGACATCCTCTACGGCGGCAGCGGCAATGACCGCCTCTACGGCGATGACGGCGGCGAGTCCGACACCCCGGAGACCCTCTACGGCGACGCCGGCGACGACACCCTGGACGGCGGTGCAGGC
>JANPGJ010000413.1:0-22634 GCA_031423955.1 Burkholderiales bacterium | reverse complement strand
GGCCCGCTCGTCGCCCAGCACCGGCCTGATCTGCGGCAGCCGCTCGCGCGCGGCCGCGGCCTGCAGCAGGCGAATCATCTCGGGCTGCACATCGACGGCGTACACCACGCCCTGGGTGCCGACCTGCACCGCCATGCGCCGCGCGATGTAGCCGGTGCCGGCGCCGACATCGGCCACCTGCATGCCCGGCTTCAGTTCGAGCGCCGGCACCAGCAGGTCGGTGCGCTCCTCGCGCTCGCGCTCGCCGCGCTCCAGCCAGCTCGCACCCTGCCAACCCATGACGCGCGCGATCTCGCGCCCCATATAAGTCTTGCCGATGGCGTCGGCAATCGGGGCGCTTGACTGGTAAGCCGGCGCCACCTCCTGCGCACGGACACCGCAGGCGAGCAACAGCAGCCACAGGAGGAAGAGCGGGGTTCGGCGCATGGCCGCCGGATCTGGCATGGTGCAGTGGAAATGAAGGCAGGAGGCACAGTATCGCCGCTTGCGTCAGGTCCGGTGGCGCTGGCGCCGGACCGGCCTTCCGGCCGCGACATCAGCCGCGCGGCGGCCCGCCGTCGATCATGTCTTCACCGTAAACCAAGCGCGCGATGCCGGTCAGTTGCGCGGCCTTCTCGCACAAGCCGCACGGGCGCGAACTCGAGACCAGCACACAGCCGGCCAGGCTGCTGCTGCCCAGCCGCTGCTGCGCCAGGCGGATCGCCTCGCGCTCGGCATGGGCGTCGGCGTTGCGCGAACTGATCACCCGGCTCGGACTCTCGGCGACGATAGCACGGTCCTTGACCACCACCGCGCCGTACGGCTGGTCGCCGGCCTCTTCGGCCTGGCGGCGCATCTCGAAAGCACGTGCCATGAACACCCGCCAGGTCTGCGCTGCCTGTGCCAGCGCCATGCGCCCGCGCGCACAGATGGCTGTCGCCACCACCAGATTGAACCAAGCTCGCCGCCGCACTTCCCTCTCCCGCCGGGCATCGGCGCCAATTATGCGCTGGCGCGCCGCGGTCCCGGTGCGCGACCTCAGCCTCGATGCAGCGCCGGGTCTCCGCGCATGCGGTCGGCGCGCTCGAAATACTGGCGCGCAAAGGCCAGCAACTGGCCGTCGCTGGGATGATCGACCGACTCGATGCCGACCACCTTCTCGGCGATTGCGTGATCATGCTTCTGCATATGCTTGATCAGCGCCAGCTTGGCCGTCGACGGACCGACGATCAGGATTTCCAGCGCGCCGGCCACCGCGTGCGCCACCTCGTGATAGTACTTTTCGTCCTCGGTGGCGTGGCCGGATCCCGGCACCCCTGATTTGGTATGCAGCTTGTGGCGCGAATGGGAGCGGATCTTCTCGCTTTCGACCGCCTCGGCATTGAAGTGCATCACATGGGCTTCGCTATGGTCGAGCCATACGACGGCGTGATTGAATGACATGCATTTGCTCCTGATGGATTTCGACGCGCGACAGGCGGAATCCGGTGAACCGGCCAGCGAGCCCGCGCAGCGCCGCCGCGGGACCTGCGCCGTTGCCGGCATATCAGGCGTCTGGCCGCTCCGGTGTCCGGATCGGCGGCACGGTTTTCCTGGCGAAGCGGCGCTTCGCCAATGCCGTGAACCAAGATTACGGGTCCTGTCGGGTGCGTACTTGATTTCGATCAACAAAGTATCGCCCGCCGTCACGAAAATGCATAATTGCTGTCATCCGGAAGGCCGGACGCGATTCGGCTGGACATGACTGGAGGTAATTCATGTGGCGCGAAAAATCCATTGCCGGTTACCTCGGCACGCTCGGCAGCCGATCGCAGTTGCCGCTGCGGGTAGCGCTATGGAACGGCGAGTCCCTGAGTCTGGGGCCGACGCCCAAGGTCACGATTCGACTTCCCGATCGCGCGGCCTTCAAATTCTTCGTGCCGCCCAGCCTGGGCAACCTCGCGCGCGGCTATGTCACTGGCCGTTTCGATGTCGACGGCCGGATCGACGACATCATCGAGGCCGCTGCCGGACTGGCGCACGCCGGGCTGGCATCAGCCGGCCGCCTGCGCCGGGCCCTGCGTGGCGCGCTGCACTCGCGCGAGCGCGACGCCCGCGCCATCGCCCACCACTACGATGTCTCCAATGATTTCTACCGCCTCTGGCTCGACCCGCAGATGGTGTACTCCTGCGCCTATTTTCGCAGCGCCGATGCGAGCCTGGAGGCGGCGCAAACGGCCAAGCTCGACCACATTTTCGCCAAGATCATGCTCAAGCCCGGTGACCGCCTGCTCGACATCGGTTGCGGCTGGGGCGCGCTGGCGATCCGCGCCGCCGGGCGCTACGGTGCACGCGTGCTCGGTGTCACGCTGTCGCAAAACCAGTTCGAACTGGCGCGTGAACGGGTGCGCACGGCCGGACTCGAAGAGCACGTCGAAATCGCGCTCATGGACTATCGCGATGTTAGCGGTAACTTCGACAAGATCACCTCGGTCGGCATGTTCGAGCACGTCGGCCTGGCCAATCTCGAATCCTATTTCGGCAAGATCGCAAGCCTCTTGGTCGATGGCGGCCTGGCGCTCAATCACGGCATCACCTCGACCGATCCGGACAGTGCCGAAAGTCCCTACGACGCCGGCGAATTCATCGATGAATTCGTGTTCCCGCAGGGCGAGTTGCCGCACATCGGACTGGTGCTGTCACGGATGCAGGCCGCCGGCCTGGAAGCGCTGGATGTCGAATCGCTGCGCCGGCACTACGCGCGCACGCTCGCGCTGTGGGCCGCGAACTACGAAGCGCGGGCCGCCGAGGTGCGCAGCATGGTCGATGAGACCACTTATCGGGTGTGGCGCATCTATCTTGCCGGCTGCGCCCATGCGTTTGCCCGCAACTGGGTCTCGATCCATCAGGTGCTGGCATGCAAGGCCGGCCCCGCGGGCCTGAACCCGACACCGCTGACGCGCGACTACATGTACCGGTAGCTTGCCGCCGCGCCCTCACGGCAGCGCATCGAGGAAGGCGGACAGTTCGCGCGCCACCGCCTGCGGCTGCTCGATGAACAACATGTGCGGTGCGCCCGCGATCACCTTGAACTGCGCGCCGGGTATCGCGTCGGCGATCATCCTGACCGTCGCCGGCGGCGACGACTTGTCGAGTTCGCCGGCAATGCACAGGGTCGGCATGGTGAGCGTTGGCAACAAGGGCAGCGTATCGATCGCCGCGATCGCCCGCCAGCCGCAAGCCCAGCCGCGCACGTCGCGCGCCAGCAGGTAGGCTTGCGCGGCGTCCGCGCCACCGCTGGCGCGGAACGCCGGGGTGAACCAGCGGTCCATCGCCGCCTCCAGCACCGCCCCCATGCCGCCGGCCAGGGCATCGGTGCCGCGTGCCGCCGCGATGCTGCGGCCCTGCGGGCTCTGCGTGCAGGGCCCGGCGCAGGGAACCAGCGCCGCCACGTCGGCCGGGTGGGCCAGTGCAAGGGTTTGCGCCACCATGCCACCGAACGAAAAGCCGACCACGGTGCATGGCGCGAAGCCGGTGTGCACCAGCGTCTCATGCACGTCGCCGGCGAAATCGGCGAGGCTGCCGGCCAATGGCGCAAGCGGCGAACCACCGCGGCCGCGCAGGTCCATGCGCATCACACGGTAGCGCGTCGCCAGGAGCGCCGCCAGCGGCTCGAGGAAGGTGAGGTCGATGCCGACCGGATGCAGCAGCAGCACGCGCCGCCCGCTCCCTTCGACAACATGGTTGAGGATCATGGCAGCAGGATCGAACTGCCGGTGGTGAGTCGCGCTTCGAGGTCGCGGTGGGCACGCGTCGCATCAGCCAGCGGGTAGCGCTTGTGCACCTCGATCTTCACCTCGCCGGAAGCCACCATGGCGAACAATTCATCGGCCCGTGTCAGCAACTCGGCGCGCTCGTGGATGTAATCGGCCAGGCCGGCGCTGGTGATGTAGAGCGAACCCATGCGGTTCAGGCGGAACAGTTCGATCGGCGGCGCCACCCCGGAGGCGCTGCCGTAGGACACCAGGAGGCCGCGCCGCGCCAGGCAGGCCAGCGATACCTCGATGGTGGCCGCGCCTACGCCGTCGTAGACCACCGGCAGGCCGGCACCGCCGGTGATCGCGCGCACCCGTGCCACCACATCTTCACGGCTGGAGACGATCGGATACTCGCAACCGTGCTGGCGCGCCAGTTCCGCCTTCGCGTCGGTACTGACCGTGCCGATCACCCGCGCCCCCAGGCTTTTCGCCCACTGGCACAGGATCAGCCCGACGCCGCCGGCGGCGGCATGCACCAGGATGGTCTCGCCGGCACCCACCCGGTAGGTGCTGCGAATCAGGTATTGGGCGGTCAGCCCCTTGAGAATCAGCGCGGCGGCGATCTCGTCAGAAACGGCGGCCGGCAGCTTGACCAGGCGGCCGGCCGGCATCACGGTGGCCTGCGCATAGCTGCGCGGCCGGTCCGAGGCGTAGGCGACGCGGTCGCCGACGGCCAGCCCGGCCGGCGGCTCGGGCCCCAGCGCCTCGATCACCCCGGCCCCTTCCATGCCGATCACATGCGGCAAATGGGCCAGCGGGTAACGCCCGGTGCGGTGATGAATGTCGGTGAAATTCAGGCCGATGGCGGTGTGTCGAACGCGCGCCTGCCCGGGCCCGGGCGCCGCGAGTTCGACCACCTCGTAGCGCAACTCTTCCGGGCCACCGTGACGGTGGACCCGGATCGCGTGAACTTCACCCATGCCCATGCACCCTTGGTTCTATTGTCGACATTCCGCTCTCGCCACACGCGGCCGCAGCGGACCGCCGGGCGGTGATTGCATCGCCGTCATCGCGGCCGGTGGTCGGGAACAGCAGGCGCGGTGGAAGTAGTGGCCGGCCGCGGGCGCGGCCGGCGACCGGCATGTTCGCGCGCCGCGGCTACGCCCTACTTCTTCGGCCAGAACGGCTTGGCCAGCGCGCGGTCGGTCGGATAAATCGTGACCGGCACGCCTTTTTGCCACTGCACCATCACCACCGGCGCATTGATGCGGCGACCCTTTTCATCGAACTTGATGGTGCCCGGGAACGCCGCCGCGGCCGGACCGTCTTTCAGGTCAAGCTTGCGGATTTCCTCGGCCACCTTCACCTTGTCGGCCACCTTGGCGCGCTCCAGCGCCTCCTTGATGATCCACATGTCGCCATAGGCGGTGATCGCGTCCTGGGTGATCCACGGCTCGTTGGTGCGCTTCTTGAAGTTTGCATTGATCGCTTCCTGGCCCTTCAGGTTCCAGTCGGCAACGATGAAGATCAGGCCTTCGAGCAACTCGGCCGGCACATTCTTGAGCACTTCCGGCGCGCCGAAATGACCACCATTGGCGATCACCGGAATGGCGCCCTTGCCGAGCCGGAACTCGTTCATCTTTTCCAGCCCGAGCTTGATGTCGGAGATGGTGGTGGAGACGAAGATCAGCATTTCCGGCTTGGTGGTGCGCACCTTCTGGATCAGCGGCGTGGCGTCCGCCAGCGGCGGCGTATAGGTCTCGTCGAGCAGGGTTTTCAGGCCGAACTTGGCAAGCCCGCCTTCACGCAGCGGCTTCAGGAAGGAAACCGGCGACGCGGTGTTGTCGCCGATGATGCCCACCGAGGTGGGCGCCTTGCCGGTGGCCACCTTGGCCAATTCGATCAACGCCGGGATCGACGCCATCGACTGTATGCTGGCCACCGGCGAGGTCTGGAACACATACTTGAAGCCGCGATCGGTGATGCTGTCGGCATATGACAGGGTCAGCCACGGAATCTGCGCGCGCTCGGTCACCTCGGTCACCGCGAGGGTGAATGAACTGAGCCAGGCGCCGGTGCCGCCGACCAGATCGGGCTCGGAGGCGATCAGGCGCTGCGCGGCGTTTTTCGCCTTCTCTGCCGAGTCGCCGGCGTCGGCCACCACCAGCTTCAGCTTGGCGCCGCCGATCGACTTGATGCCGCCGGCAGCGTTGATTTCATCAACCGCCATCTGCGCGCCCATCTGGATGAGCTGCCCCGGGCGTGCCCATGGGCCGGAAATCGGCGCGATCACCGCCACCTTGATTTCGTTGGCCTGCCCCATCACCGGCGGCGAAAACACGGTGGCCGCGGCGATTGCCGCGAGCGCCGCGGCGATGCCGCTGCGGCGCTTCAGGTTTGCTGACTGGTTCTTGTTCAACATGGCTGTCTCCTCTGGTTTGACCACATTCACTGCGCAAGCGGTTTCACATGCCAAGATACGCGCGTTTGACGCGCGCGTCCGAAATCAAGTCGTCATGACGCCCCTGCATCACCACGCGGCCGGTTTCCAGCACGTAGCCGCGGTCGCAGGATTCGAGCGCTTCGGCCACCCGCTGCTCGACCAACAGAATGGTGAGGCCGTGCTCGTCGTGGATTTGCTGGATTCGTTCGAAGATGGTGTCGACCAGCCCCGGCGCCAGGCCCATCGAGGGTTCGTCGAGCATCAGCAGGTCGGGCGCCGAGGCAAGCCCGCGGCCGATCGCCAGCATCTGCTGCTCGCCGCCGGAGAGCGTGCCGGCAAGCTGGTCGCGCCGCTCTTCGAGGATCGGAAACAGCGCGATGATCATCGGCAGCAATTCGTGCCAGCGCTTGCGGCCGTTGGTCGTGTAGGCGCCCATCTCCAAGTTTTCCATCACCGTCATCGAGGCGAACACCTGGCGCCCTTCCGGCACATGGGCGATGCCCAGGTGCGCGCGCTCGCCGGGCGCCACCTTGAGCAGGTCCTGCCCCTTGTAGAGGATTTCGCCGGCCTGCGGCACCACGCTTCCGGAAATCGCCTTGAACAGGGTCGACTTGCCGGCGCCGTTGGGGCCGACCACCGCGACGAACTGACCGGCCTCGACAGTAAGCGAGACATCGGTGAGCGCCTTGAGCCCGCCGTAGGCGACGTCAAGCGAGCGGATTTTCAGCACGATCCATCCATTTCTTGCCCAGGTAAGCCTCGATCACCACGCGATCACGCACCACGTCGGCCGGCGCGCCGCTGGCCAGCACGCGACCGTGGTTGAGCACCGAAAACTCGTCGGCCAGCTTGACCATCGCCTGCATGGTGTGCTCGATGATAACGATGGTCACTCCCTCGCGGTTGACCTGGCGGATGATCGGCATCAGCTCTTCGATCGCGTCATGCGCCAGCCCGGCGAAGGTCTCGTCGAGCAGCAACAGGCGCGGCCGCGAGGCCAGGGCGCGCGCCAGCTCGAGCAGGCGCAACTGCTTGGTGGTCAGGCCGCCGGCGATCGCCCCGGCCTGGCGCCCGGCGAGCCCGACCCGCTCCAGCGCCTCATGCGCCAACTCGCGCGCGCCGGCGTCGGTGGGCGAGCCGGCGAAAGCGCCGGTGATCACGTTTTCCAGCACGGTCATGCGCGGAAATGCGCGCACCACCTGGAAGGTGCGGCCGATGCCGCGCTTGCATACCTGATGCGGCTTCAAGCCCAGCAGCGACGCATCCTCGAAACGGATCTGCCCGGCGGCGGGCGGCAAAAAGCCGTTGATCACGTTGAACAGCGTGGTCTTGCCGGCGCCATTGGGCCCGATGATGCCGTGGATGGCGCCGGTCTTGATCGACAGGCTGACGCCATCGAGCGCCTTGAGCCCGCCAAACGCGAGCGTCACATCATCCAGGGTGAGGATGGGCTTGGCGGCGGCCAGCACGGCACGGTCCGGGCGCAGCGCATCGCCTTGCGCGGGCATTGCCGGCGCGGCCGGTGACGCGATCGTTGACGCGGCCGCTGCTGTTTCGGCCGGCACCTGTGGCGCCGCTGCCCCACGCCGCGCCGCCAGATGGTCGCGCACGCGCCAGAAAATCCCTTCCGGCGCGATCAGGATGATGATGATGATCGCCGAGCCATACACCACACCCTGGATGCCGGGCACGATGTGGCCGAGTTCACCGTGCAGGATTTCGGCCAGCGGCACCAGAATGGCGGCGCCGATCACCGGCCCCCACAGGGTGCCGACGCCGCCGAACAGCGAGACAATCAGCGCCTGCGCCGAGACCAGCATGCCGAACATGGTTTGCGGGGTGACCACCAGCAACACGTTTGCATACAGGCCGCCGGCGGCCGCCGCGATGCCCGCCGAAATCATGATGGCGATCATTTTCTGGCGCAGGGTATCGATGCCGGCCGCTTCCGCCGCCGGCTCGTTCTGCTTGATCGCCATCAGCGAACGGCCGAAACGCGAACGCTCGACCTTGAGTGAAATCAGCATCGCCACCAGCAACACCGCCATCGCCAGCAGCATGTAGGTGCGCTGATCGGTGAACTGCGCGAACAGCGCCGGCGATTCGCGCTTCATCGGCAGCGACACCTCCTGGTAGCCGAGCCATTCGAACACATACAGCATGGCCAGCGGATAGGCCAGCATCGACAGCCCGAAATAGTGGCCGCGCAGGCGGAAGGTCGGAATGCCGATCAGGACGCCGGCCAGCACGCCGACCACGACACCGAGCGGAATCCCGAACCAGGGCGAGATGCCGAATTTGACGAAGGCGATCGTCATCGTGTAGCCACCGAGCCCGAAAAACGCCGCCTGGCCAAACGAGACCAGGCCGCTGTAACCCGACAGCACATTCCACGACAGCCCCATGATGGCCCAGATCAGCACCAGGTTCATCATCAGCTGGTAGTACGAATTGCGCACCAGCATGCCGATGGCCACATAGATCAGCGCGAACGCGCCGATGGCGATCAGCTGGCGGCGCGGACCGGCAGGCGCGGCCGGCTTCATGTGCGCTCCCAGGAGCGGCCGAACATGCCGCGCGGCCAGAAGAAGATGATCAGCAGGAACACCACGAAGATGGCGGTGTTCTGCAACTGGTGCGGCAGGATCAGGGTGGACATCTGCTGCACCAGGCCGATGGTGAGGCCGCCCCAGAACGCACCGAGGATGCTGCCCAGGCCGCCCAGCACCACGCCGGCGAACATGACGATGACAAAGTCGAAACCGATGTAGGGCTGGAAGGTTTGCGTGCTTGCCATCAGGCCGCCGCCGATGGCGGTGATGCCGACGCCCAGGCCGAACGCCAGCCGGTGTGCGCGGTCGACGTCGACCCCGACATAGGATGCCGCCACCGGATTGTCGGCGGCGGCACGCAAGGCCTTGCCGAGGCGCGAGCGACCGAGGAAAAAATACAGGCCCAGCGCCAGCACGATGGCGATCACGAAGCTGACCGTGCGCGCCTGGTTGAGAAACACCGGGCCCAGTTCCCATGACTCGCGCGACAGCGGCGTCTGGATCGAGATCGGCAGCGAACCGAACAGGATCAAGCCGCCGTTTTGCAGGATCAGCGAGACGCCTAAGGTCAGGATGATCTGGGTGTAGTGGCCCTCCGCATCGGCGGACGCCACCTTGGCGCCGGTGACCCGCGCGATCAGGTAGCGATGCAGGAGGATACCGAACACAAACACGATCGGCCCGGCCGCGAGTGCTGCGATGATCGGCGCGGCGGAAAGACCGAACACCTGGCCCAGGCCGAGCATGCCCACCAGGTAAAAGGCGACGTACATGCCCAGCATCATGAAATCGCCATGCGCGAAATTGACCACCCGCATGACGCCGAAAATGATGCCAAGGCCCACGCACATCAGGCCATAGGTGCCGCCGACCATCAGGCCCGCGGCCAGCGCCTGCAGGAAATCGACAGCAAATGCTTCCACCGCGGTGCACTCCTCTGGTTCGGGTCCGGCTTGTTGTCAGAGTGCCTGCCTGATCCCGCCGCGTATGCTAGCCGAAACCGGCGCGCAACGGCGCCCTTATTGGCAGGAAATTTGCACGCCGGTGTTTCGTGAATTCGAAAAACTTTTCGCATTCATGCATCGCTCCACGCTTCTTGCAAGGCACGGCGGATAGTGCGTGCCGATCCGCACCGCTGCGACTACGCGTGCATCAATGCGCCGGCAACGGGAACTGCGCAAGCAGCGCCTGGTATTCCGGCTCGTTGTCGATCTGCATGGTGGCCAGAAAGCGTACCACCGCGTTGTAGAACGAGATCACCAGCACCAGGTCGGTGAGTTGCTCCGTATCAAGCGCCTGGCGCAAGGCCTCGAAGGTGGCGTCGGATGCGGCCAGGCCCTGGGTCATTTCGCGTGCCGCCCGCAGCACTGTCCTGGTCAGGGCGTCCAGCGTGCTCGGCCGGCCTTCGGTCTCGGCGGCGATCGCGCGAATGTCGTCATCGGTGACGCCGAAGTCGCGACCGATCTTGATGTGATGGGTGTACTCGTAGACCGATCGCGTCAGGTAACCCACCTGCAGGATCGCCATTTCACGCAGGCGCGGTTCGAGCCGGCTCTTGAAGCGGATGAAATGCCCGAGACCGGAAAAGGCGCGCGCGCCGTTCGGGCTGTGGGTCATCGCGCGAAACAGGTTGATGTTGCGTGCCAGCAGGTCCTGGTCGGCCGGGTCCAAGTCGGATTTGTCGCGGTAGGGCAGACGTGCCATGAAGATTGATCCTGTAGGTAAGATTGATGAACGAATCCGGGGCCACCCACCGTCTAAGCGGAACGTGGCCCCCGATGATCGGAAATTGCCGGACTCAAGGCAAGAATAGCTGCCGCGACGCTACCGGAATTGCGGTGCCAACGCGCGGCAGCCGAAGCGCGCCGTGGACTGGAACACCGGCCTTGAACACCGCCGCGAGAAGCATCGCAGCGCATCAAGGCAACCCGGCCCCCGGAACTTCCACCTTGACAATCTCGATCCGGCCGTCGGCCTTGGCCGCGATCGCCGGGCCGCTGCCGGAGTTGGTGAGGATGAACAGGGTGCGCCGGTCAGGGCCGCCGAGCATGCAGGCGTAAGACCCGCGCGTACCGGTGGCCACGGTTTGCGCGATGCGCCCGCCCTCGAATACACGCACCAGATGGTCACCGCGCGGATTGCTGACCCACACCGCGCCTTCGGCATCCAGGCAGATGCCGTCGGGATGGCTGCCGGGGATGGTGGCGAAGATGCGCCGGTTCGACAGCGCGCCATCTGCCCCGATGTCGAACGCCGTCAGGCGGCCGGCGAAGGTTTCACCGACGATCAGGGTCTTGCCATCCGGCGTGATCACCATGCCGTTGGGGAACATCAGGTCCTCGGCGGCGCGCACCACGCTGCCGTCCGGATCGATGCGCGCCAGGCAGGCACTGCGCTCGGCCTCGCCCTGGTGGCGGTCGTAGCCGAAATTGCCGACGTACGCGCGCCCGCCGGCATCAACCACCATGTCGTTGCAGGGCCCGGTCGCCAGCGCCGACAAGTCGGCGACCTGGTGCAACTGCTTGCCGTCGAAGCGCAGCAGGCGCCGATCGAGCATCGACACGATCAGCAACTCGCCGGCCGGCGTCCAGCCCAGGCCCGAAGGTTGCTGCGGCACTCGCACAATGGTGTCCGCGCGACCGTCGAGGCCGACGGTCATCACGCGGTGGCTGTAGAAATCGGAAAACCAGAGCTTGTGGCCGCGCCAGCGCGGCGCCTCCGGAAAGGTCAGGCCGTCGAGCAGCACCTCCGGCTTGTTCATCGCGCTCCCCGCGTGCCGGGCATCCGAAACGTGCGGCATTTGCAGCCCTGCATCATCTTGGTCTCCTCTTGGTCTCGTGTTTGCGCGCCAATCTACCCGGGTGCGCCATCAATCGCAAGACCTCGCAGCGATCCGCCTGGCGGTCGCACCGCGGCAACGGGTACAAGCCGACCATGCCGACGCCGGACCGCGCCGCGATGAAACAATGCAAAAACCGGCGCCGGCGCTTGAATTCCGCCGCCGCGACCCGATATCACCCGTACACCTGAAAGCGCCTACAATTGCGCTTCCAGCGTTGCTTCAGGCAACAAACGACGATTTCGGGGCCGATCCGGTTTCGACGTGGGTTACAAAGCAGTGAGGGCATGCCGAGGGCTGGTCACCTCGTAAATCCAACCGGAAAAACCTAAACGCGAACGACGAGCGTTTTGCTCTCGCAGCCTAAAAAACTAGCGAAGCCGCTACACCGATGCTTCCTTCGATCGGAGTGAGCCTCAAAAACTCACGGTAGCGTCATATAGAGGGAATCGGTTTGCGTCGGGTTACTTGGCGCACGCTTAAATCAAGGTGACTCGCCACTGTCCGGCCTGCCTGTTGGCTAAGTCGGTGGTTAAATCAAATAAACAGGATACGCATGTAGAACTTGCTGTAGCGGGCTTGCGGACGCGGGTTCAATTCCCGCCGGCTCCACCAACTAAAAATACCAACCAGTTCTTCGGTTGGTATTTTTTTTGCCATTCAAGCCGAAAGAAGCCTGCCGGCATAAACGACTTACGCCGCCGCGAACTCCCGCAGCACCTCAGGGCGGCGTTCCGCAATCGCGATCAGGGTTTGCGCCGCCTTGGACGGGGCGCGCCGTCCTTGCTCCCATTCCTGCAGGGTGCGGACCGACACCCCCAGCAGCAGCGCGAACTGCGACTGACTCAGGCCGGACTTGACGCGCGCGGAGACGACAGGGGAAATAGGGACCTTGGTGCCTTTTTTCGCAATGATCTCCTTGACCGATTTGCGCAACTCGGCCGCAATATCCAGCGACGACTCAAAATCAGCGAGCGCCTGGTCAGTCAAGGGCTTTTTCGATTTCATCCTTCATCTCCTGCAGAACTTCTCCGGTGATGGAGACAAGTTCCGCCTTGGCATACATGACCAGCAACCATATTTCACCATTCGCGAGCCGATTGAAGTAGATCACCCGCACTCCGCCCCCGCGATGGGCGCCGGAGGCGTCTTTCCTGGCGCTCGGCCTCACGCAGCAGGCCGCCATCGATCTCGGCCGCCGCCACGATCAGAACGCCATCGTCTTTGCAGGCCACGATGCGGTGCCTCGCCTGCTGCTACTGCGATAGGCCAGACGGTGGTGCAGAGCTGAAGTACTCCACCAGCCGCAGCAGCGCCAGCGTATCCCGCGCGCAGTAGACCTCCAGCGCCTTGCGCAACACCTCGCGGCGTTCCGGCGAGGTGTCGCGCGAAATCGCCTCCTGAAACGCCGCCTCGGCGGCACCGCCCTCCTGCACATCTTCCAGGTTGGCGTAGTCCAGGTCCGGCGCCACCGTCGGCAATACCGCCTTGAGCGACCATGACCCGAGCATGTCGCGATGGTAGTAGTGCTCCCTGGCGATCGGGTGCAGGTCGACGATGCGCGCGATCAGCGCCATGGCGGCAGCGCGATGCTGCGGGAAGGCATCCGCCAGTTCTTCAATCCGGCTGCACTCGAAGCCGGCGTAGTAGGCCAGCACCGGCCCGGCATCGCCGACGGCATCGAGTAATGACAGCAGAAACGCCTCACGCGGATCGTCCGCGTCCAGGTGCAGGAACATCCGCGCTTCCACCTGGCCAGGCGCGTGCTCGACATGCACGGACCATTGAAACGGCACCTGTTGGTAAGGCCGCGTGCCGGCCCAGATCGGCACCGCGAAGCGCGCCGTCTCGAAATCCATGAAGTAACGCGGATAAGCCAGGCCACGCATGACACTCGCGACATCCGGCGACACGTAGGGAATGCCGGACACGGTGGCGGCATGCACCCGGCGGTGCACGGCACTGCTCAACCGCTCCACAGGCACATCACGCAGATCGGCAAAGCCGTCGTCGGCCAGGCGTCGCACCAGCTTTCCGCCGCGCGGCAGCGAAGCGACCGGATAGTCCGGCGCGGGCGGATCGTTGCGTGCGCAGTAGGTCTTGAACGGGCACGTAAACGGGTCGTCACACTGCGGCCCCATGGCCACCATTGGTTCCGGCTGCGACAGCACGGCGCGCGCACCGTCGACCCACGCCGGCACCTCTGCCTCGGGCAACTGGCCGTCGAGCGAGACCTTGCTGAACAGGCCCTCGTAACGCCCGCCGCCGGGATAGACGAACGACGTGTCGATATGCACCAGTTCCACATCGGACAGTTCCAGTCCGTTGGCGCGCAGCACCCAGGCCTGCACCGCGCAATCGTCCAGGTAGTAGTCCTTGACGCTGGATGCGGCCTTGACCTCGCACAGCCGATACTTGCGCCCTTCCGGGATCAGCACGTCGGCCCGAATCAATACGCCATCGTGGTCGAACGCGGCTTCGAAGATCGGGCGGTCCGGATAGGCGGCCAGCGTCTCGCGCGTTACCGCCACCGCGCGTCGCAGATCCTCCTGAAACTCGACCAGGACACCGTCCGGCAGCAGGCTCTGGGCCGCGGCGCCGACGGCGTGCCCGATCGCGAACGCCCGCTCGCTCGTGTCCGGGGTCTCGGCCACCTCGGGCATGCGCTTTTCCAGCCAGAGGCGCTTGGGGCATTGGCGGTACGAAAGAATCTTCGATTTCGAGAGGCCGGGTTTCATGGTCAACGCCGTTTTGATTGCTGCGCACCCGCGACTTCGGGCCGATCGATACAGAAGGGTTACACCAATCGACGCATCTGGTCAGCTACTGGAATTCCTCGACCAGGCGCAATGTCGACGGCTCCGGCGCCCGATGACTGACGATGCGCACATCGAGTGCGAAATCCGATGCCAGCTTCAGCGCCCGCCGCATCGCGACATCGATCCAGGCATCGACGTTGCCGAATGCCCCACCGCCCAGGCGGGTGAGAAGGACGAGGTTCGAGCCGCCTTGCCGCGCATTGAGCAGGCCAGCCGACAGCGTCGCCTCATACGCGGCCTCCAGCACCATTGTGGCGAACGGTGCCCAGACGGCGGCAGGTACCGACGAGTGCGCCACCGGCAAGGCCGAACAGAACGCCTGCGAGACCATCGGCAGGCATTCCGCCGAGGAATCGGTGACTTCCACATCGCGATGGATGCCAACGGCGAGTTCGCCGCGCAGGTCGTCGACCTGTTGCGGATTCAGCGTGGCCAGGTGCGCGGCAATCGCCTCAAGCCCGTGCCTGGTTCCCACCGCGTAACCATTGCGCATGGACCACAACGCATCGACGGGCATGCCGAGCACCGCACTCAATGCATGACCGACTGCGGCCAGCCCATCGAGTTGCCGCTCGCTGGTTTGCCCGTAGCCATCCCCCACGGGCACAAAATAATTGCGGTAGATCGTGGCGGCGCCGGCGGCAATGGCGCACCCCGGCCCCTGTGTGGGGTCATGCGCATAGCGCGTCACGCCCATCTCGGGCGTGACATCCGGACAGACCATTTCGAGCATGTTGAACTGGGATGCCACCTGGAACAGCGCGCCCTCGAATTCGGGGCTCCGATGCAGGCTTCGCACGTCGCCGCTCACCGTGCCGACCCGCAACTTCCCGGACAAACCGCTGGCCCGCTTCACGCGCTCGCGCAGTGTCCGTAGCGAAGCGAGCTCGAACGTCCCGATGCCATACGACAGGCCATTGACGCGCGAATGCAGACGATCGCCGATCACCTCCAGCTTGGACTTCGTCGTCGCGTAATCCGTCTCGCGGAATTCAACCAACCGTTCAAACCAATCCATAGGATTTCCCCGGAATCGCAGTTTCCAAGTGCGGCGAGCCTGACGGGCGTCGCATGCCAAGTGGTGGCTACGTGCAATTTAACCCTTCCCGTCGCCGGCATCCAAATCCCGGTCGCCGGTTGCACCTATTCGCCAATCGTATGTTTAGCGAGGCTCACTTAGCGAGCCCGCTGCGCGCGATCATAGGCACTGTCATTGAGGTGGGTTGTCCGTCCCCGGGGTTTGACGGTTTGTGCCGCGTTATTCAGCCCATTTTCGGACCCATTTCAGCGTATCCAGCCATCTTCAAAATATTTCAACATGTCAATGTCGAAAAAGCACACTTTTAAGAGGAGAAATGCCATGATTTTCGCCGCCGTTTTCCTTGCTTTTTTGGGCCCAATAACGTATCATTTTTCAATGTTTAAACACTTCGAAATTGCACTGGATTTTGTTGTCAAAAACAGTGGTTTCGAACGCCCGAATCCTGCCAGGCCTGCGCAACCGCCGCAGGTCTTTTCATCCATTGCCCGGCACGCCATTCGCCTTTGCGAGCGCGTAGTCCGGGTCGCCAAAGAACACCCGTCCGGTTTCGGCGTCGCACTGCGACGCGCCGATTGCGCCGCTCTTTTGTGGCAACCGGGGACGCATCCTCGCCGGATGCGTTCGGCTGCTTTCTAGCGGTCCTGCGCCCTCAGGCGCCCGTTTCCCGCTTTAACCCGGATCGCGCTTTGCGCTGATCGACCGGCGTTGCTCGTCTGCATGACGGGCAGGCAATGCCGGTGCTTTGCCCGCAGTGGGCTTATGCCAGGACCAAACCAGAACTTGAACGCCAAACCAGCGTTCACGGGACGCTTTACGCCTGGATTCCTTGCCCACACGCAGCGAAGCACACATCGACCGCCCAGCGATCCGAATTAGCCGGCCGCCCCGCGGCCCATCATCGACGTAACTGGAGAATCACATGAACCACATCCAATCCGCCCTCTCCCGCTTAAGCCTCGGACAACCGCAGGCCTTCGCCAACATGGCGCTGTTCCCGCTCATCGCCACCCATGCCGAGGCGCCCGACTACCTGGTGCTGGAGGAGGCGCTCAAGAGCGACGTCGGCCACATCACCGAGATTTCCGAAGGCGGCAGCGTGCCGGAACTCGCCTTCGAGAACAACGCCCCGGCGCGTGTGCTGCTGGTCGACGGCGAGGAGCTCATTGGCGCACGGCAAAACCGCATCCTCAACATCAGCATCCTGGTGCCGGCGGGCAAGAAGCTCACCATTCCCGTCTCGTGCTGCGAGCAGGGCCGCTGGGGCTACACCGGCTCGCGGCAGTTCGCCTCGTCCGACAGTGCGCTCTTTGCCCGTGCCAAGGCGAAGAAGATGCTGCGCGTGTCGGAATCCATGCGCAGCAGCGGCGAGCGCCGTTCCAACCAGGGCGAGATCTGGGACGACATCGCATGTAAGTCCACCCGGCTGCGCGTCGATTCAAGCACCAGCGCCATGGCGGACGTGTATTCACAGCACCGCGCCCGCCTGGACGACTACGTGTCGGCCTTCAAGCTCCAGCCCGGCCAGTCCGGCGCGGTGGTGGCGCTGGACGGCCGTGTGGTCGGCCTCGAACTCTTCGATGCGCCGGCCACCTTCGCCCGCTTCTTCAGCAAGCTGCTGAAGAGTTTTGCGCTGGATGCGATTGACGTGGAACGGCCGGTGACGAGCGTGCCCGCAGCGGAAATCGCCAAGGCCTTCCTGGAACACCTGGCCGCCGCCTCCGCCGAAACCTTTGCCGCTCTCGGCGATGGCGAGGACGTGCGGCTGCAGGGTACCGACGTGGTGGCTGGCGCGCTGGTGGCCTACGGCCGTGTGCGCCACCTGGCCGGGTTCCGCACCCAAGGGCTGGAAGAAGAGTCCACGTCCTGGCGTGCCCGCAAGGTGCGCGCGCGGCAGTTCTCGGGCAGCGGCATGCGGTAAGCGCTCCGCGGGCCGGCGCCTGCAAGGCTGCCGGCCCTGACGCAACGATGCGGCCAAAGGCCCCCCTGGGGGACGGAGGACGCTTGCGCCCATTTTTCAACCAACACCAACACTCACCACAGGAGATTCCATGTTCACGCAAATTCCGGTTTTCTTTCACCCCAACCAGGTGGCACCGGCGGATCCCGCCTCGCCCAGCCCCTACAAGCCCCGCCAGGTGGTGGCCGACTGGCAGGCGCGGCAGTTCCCGATCCGCATCGAGGCGCCCCAACCTGTCACCCGTGACCAGCTCGCACTTGCACACGACCGGGCGTTTGTCGACGGCGTGCTCGACCTGGCCATCGACAACGGCTTCTACAACCGCAGCGCGGCGGTGGCGGCCTCGCTGCCGTGGACGACCGGCTCTTTCCTCTCCGCGGCGCGCGAAGCGCTGGCCAACCGGCAGGTGGCGGTGTCGCCCACTTCAGGGTTTCACCATGCCTGCTACGCCCGGGCCGGCGGCTTTTGCACCTTCAACGGGCTGATGGTCGCCGCCATCTCGCTGATACGCGACGGCACGATCCATCGCATCGGCATCCTCGACTGCGACCAGCACTACGGCAACGGCACCGACGACATCATCCGGCACCTGGGGCTTGAGGACCATGTGCGCCACGCGACGGCCGGCCATGGCTACCCGACGCGGGCGGAGCCCTTCCTGGCACAACTGCCACGGCTGGTGGCGGACTTTGCGGATTGCGACCTGCTGATGTACCAGGCTGGCGCCGACCCGCATGTGAAAGACCCGCTCGGCGGCTACCTCAGCACCGAACAGTTGCTGGAACGTGACCGCCTGGTGTTCCGCAGCACCGCGCTGCACGGCATCCCGGTGGTGTGGAACCTGGCCGGCGGCTACCAGAACCCGGTGGCCAAGGTGATCGAGATCCACGCCAACACCATGCACGCCTGCATCGAGGCGTATTTCGACCCCAGCGAGGACGCATGCGCCACGCCCCAGGGCCAGCGGTGCGGCGCGCAGATGTAGCGGGTGCGCGCACAAGGCCCGTATCGCGAGCTTCGCATTGCGTAACTTCAATTTTCCACCAGCCAGGAGACCGACATGTCCGATTCCCCCATCCAGTTCCGCGACGCACAGACCCTGCGTTATCGCAGCGCGGCCCAAAAAAAAGTGGCACGCGATTCCGTGCGCGTGAGCATCAAGATCAACGCGCTGGTCAGCAGTGCCGACCGCGACCACGGCGCGCTGCAGCGGCGCATGCGCGAGACGCTTGCCCGCTTCATCCCAGTGGAATGGGTGTTGACAGCGCCGCGCCGGCTGGCCGACACCAGCGGCTTCGAGCGGGTGACCGTCGAGGCCAACGCCCGCGCGCCGCTGGCGGAGAACTACAACCTGCTGGAACGGGCGCGCCTGGCCGGCAGCGAAGGCCTCTCCCTGACCGAGCCGGTGGTGAACCATCGCCTGCCGGCGGCCAGGGTGGCAGCCGCGGTGCAGGAACTGCGGCTTTCCATCATGAAGGAAGCCATCGCCCAGGCGCAGAGCTTCTCGCAGGTGAGCGGGCTCCACTGGCAACTGGCCGACATCGAGTTCGGCATCAGTTCCCTGCAACCGGAATACCGCAACGCCAAGGGCGCCTACCGCGAGGAACTGGATGACATCGACGATGACGACGCACCGGAGCCGGCAGCGGAGCGCATCAAGCTGGTGGCCTCCGTCATTCTCAAGGCGGCGCCGGCGGCGGGCAGGTAGGATCGATAGCGCTGCTGCACGGCACATCCAGTGCGGCGGCGTCTGGGGAACCGATTCACTTCTTTGGCGCGATACCTCTCGTTCGCCAATAGGCACTTATTCTATTGACGGAATATTCCTTGAAGGGTATATTATCAACATGAGTTGGGAAGTCGAATACACCGACGAATTTGCCGACTGGTGGAATGATCTGTCCGAGGCGGAGCAGGAGTCGCTGGACGCATCGGTACGCTTGCTGGAGGAACGCGGCCCGAATCTGGGCTTTCCCCACAGCAGCGGAATCAACGGGTCGAGGCACGGCCACATGCGCGAATTGCGCACGCAGCACGACGGCCGGCCCCTGCGGACACTGTACGCATTCGACCCGCGGCGGGCGGTGATATTGCTGATCGGCGGCGACAAGACGGGAAACGCGCGTTGGTACGACACGCATGTTCCCATCGCCGACCGGCTCTATGACGAGCATTTGACGCAATTGCGAAAGGAAGGACTCTCCGATGGCTAAGAAATTTTCCGAACTGCGTGCGCGCATGTCGCCAGACTCGCGGGCGCGTGCCGAGGTCAAGGCGCAAACCATGCTGGCCGAGATGCCGCTGAACGAACTGCGCCAGGCGCGCGGACTTTCGCAGAAGATGCTGGCCGAAGTTCTCCATGTGCAGCAACCCTCGATCGCCAAGCTGGAAAAGCGCACCGACATGTATCTCTCGACCCTGCGCAGTCACATCGAGGCGATGGGCGGCGAACTCGACGTTATCGCGCGATTTCCGGATGGCGCGGTGAAGATCAGCAACTTTTCGGATCTGGAAAAGACCGCCACGTCCTGAGTGCGCGTTCCGTTGGCCAACGCGCGGAACGTGCACATCGTATCCATTCGATCCAATCGAGGCGACGCATGAGCGACACGACGATGCTGATCAGGGGAATGCCTTTCGAACTGAAGCAGTGGCTGGCCGATGAAGCATCACGCAACGCTCGCTCCACGAGCGAAGAAGTCATCTGCCTGCTCGAAGCGGCTCGGGTATCGCGCGAATCCGTCTCCCGGTGCGCAAGGAACCCGCAAGCCATCGCGAATATTGAAAGATCTGCAGGGGCTGCCCGTACTGGACGCGCGCCCGATAGACGCGGCGCTCTATGATGAAACGGGCATGCCCGGGCGACGCTGCGGCAGAAACCTACGCGAACACCGCCGTCAACACGACCTTGTCCGCCACGGCGCACACTTCCTTGAGGCGGCCGTGGCCGGGCGAAGCCTTTTCCGTAACACTGACCAAGCCGGCCTTCTCCAGAGCGTCGATGTCCCGCTTGACGGCGCTTCGGTCGCGCTTCAATCGCCCGGCGATATCGGTGATCGAACCGGGGCGCTCCTTGATGGCGCGGAACAGGGCGATCTTTGCCGTGGTCAGGATGTGCGCGAGGTCTTCCGGGTTTTCGTGGGTGATGACCCGCTCGGCTGGAATTGGCTTGCCCTGGTCTGCGAGGCGCGCGACTTCGCGGCCGCGCTTGAAAAAGCCTTCGGCGTTGCCGGTCTTGATGAGTGTCTTCATCGTGTGCCTGTGATCGCTGAGCAATTCCGCTCAGCCATAACTGACAATATCATGCCTGGCATCGAACAACACCTGCACATTCTTGGCCTGATCGCCGCTGCCAGAATCAACGCCCTCGCCTGCCCCATCAAGCCTTATTCCACATGGGTCCAAAACCCCTTGGCACCGAGTTCAGGCTCCCCTTCCCATCGATATGCCACCAGCGGTCCATCGGCCGCCGCACTGTAGTCGACGCACGCCACGTTGGGCGCCAGCACATCGGGCGTGCCGGAAAACCAGTAGTGACCAAAGAACACCGGCGGGCCAGCATACGTACGGATGCGCGGATCTGCCGACATGGGGATGTCTGGGATCTGACCGGCGTCGCCAGGTGGCACCAAGGCCGCCGCCCGCCAGGTGGGGAAGCGATCACTCCACCAGCGCACACGCATGCTGGTACGACGCTGACCGCCGTGGTCGGTGAACCAGTGCCCGCTCGGCAGTTCAACTTCCAGCCCTTTGCAGATGGCATCTACGGCAACGTAGGCTGGCGTGCCCTTGCGCGCGGCGTCCCGGACAAAGCCCTCCGACAGGTGGCGTTCGGCACCGAGATGCGTTGCGATTGTCGCCATGTACGGTTCGTTCCAGCAGGCGTGCACCACGCGGATGCCGCCCAGATCCAGCCACAAGGGCAGCGTACGGAACCAGTCGATGAGTTCCGTGTGCAACGGCTTACCCTCCACCTCCGCCAGGAAGGCGCGGTGCTGCGCCAGGTTACCTGGCTTGCCGTGCAGGCGCAGGAATTCGCCGGTGTTGTGCGGATCGGGCGTGGTCCAGGCGATGGCGTTGAACTCGTGATTGCCCATCACGCACAGTGCCGCGCCTGCATCGACCATGCGCCGCACCCGATCGACGGTAGCCACCTGGTGCGGGCCTCGATCGATCAGGTCGCCCACGAAAATAGCTGTGCGGTCGGGATGGCGCCAGGCGCCGTGATGCTCACGATAGCCCAGGCGCCCAAGCAGCACGTCGAGTTTGTCGAGCCGGCCGTGGATGTCGCCGATGATGTCGTAGTTCACTTTCGCCGTCCCCCTCAGTCAACCGTCGACAAGCGCTTCAAGGTCTCCCACGACCGCCGGTACTTCTTCAGGCGATCGAAGTCCTTTTTCACCGGCTTCGGTATGCGCTTCAGGTCCATGTTGTCCTCCAAGTCCGCGAGCTTGACCTCGCGTGCGATCGGATTGGCACCTGCCCGGGCAATAAAGTCCGCATAGTCCTCGCCGCCACGCTTGGTCAGGCAGGCGATCGCCTCCAGCACATCCTCCGGAAAGCCTTCCGCCTGCAATGCCTCGAGGGTCCATGGAGTGTCCTCCACAACGTCGTGCAGGACCGCGGCAATCATCGCCGCCTCGGACCTCTGGCGCATCATCATGCGGAGCGGATGCAGCACATACGGCGCGCCGCCCTTGTCAATTTGATTGGCGTGCGCCGATGCTGCGATTTCGATGGCGCGCGCAAGCAGGCTTGGCTTTCCTTGTTTCATCGTGTTCTCCAGTTGTCAGGCCGCAAGGGCCGAATTCGACTCGGGCGCCTGCCGCGGAATGCGAACGGTCGCCGTGTCCAACAATTCCTGCCCGCGGTTCCACGGCAGCTGCGCGTCGTAAAAGTGCGTCCCGCGGCCGAGCTCCGCGCCGATCAATTCCGCAGGATAACGCCGCGTCATCTCCTCATGCGCGAAGAAATCAGGCGTCGCCCGCGCGCCGCGCCCCGTCATCTCCCAGCTCACCTCCATCGGCTCGGCCATGTTGGGCGCCCAGGCCACGCGCACCAGGCACTCGCCGGCGCCGCCCTGCACCGCCCGGACTGCAGCCTCGCGCGCCGCATAGGCACCGATGCGGTCGATGTGCGACAAGTGCTTGCCGGAGAGCGCGCCGCCGCCGATCGGCACCCGTGGCCCGTAATAGTCCATCACCAGCTTGCGCCCGGTCTGGCCGTTGTCGCCGTCGCTGCCGCCGTTGACGAGCGGGCCGTTGGG
>JANPGJ010000412.1:0-69640 GCA_031423955.1 Burkholderiales bacterium | reverse complement strand
CCCGGCCTTGGGCCAGGATCGGCGGTTGCTGGGCGCGGGCGAACTGCACGATGTCGTGGACGGTGAGAAAATACGGCGCGTAACCGAGTTTCGCGATGAGGCTCAATTCCTTGCCGATGTTCTCCTTGATCTTCATTGGAACGCCTTGCGGGTAACGGTCCCTGGCGCCTTCCCAGGCGAGATGCGTCTGGTGCGTTTGCGGCGTCTTGCCTGGCGGAATGGGTTCTTCCGGATACTCGTACTTGAGTTCATCGAGCGAGAAATTGCAGGTTTCGGCGATCCGCAGGGTCGCTTCGAGCCAGGCCGGTGGGTAGATGCGCGCGAGTGCCAGCAGGGTGCGCAGATGGCGCTCGCCGTTGGGTTCGAGCGCATGGCCGCAATCGGCGACAGTCAGGCCGACGCGGGTGGCGGTGAGAACGTCCTGCAGCGCCTTGCGCGAGCGTGCATGCATCAGCACGCCGCCGGTGGCGACGACGGACAAGCCGGTCGCCGCGGAAATCGCCTCTACCGCACGGCGGTTGGCGCGGTCGTTGGGGCCGGATACAAGACTGGCGGCGAGCCACATGCGGCCGGGAAAGTGGCGCGCGATGCGCGCGCAATCGGCGGCCAGCGTGGCGATGCGCTGTTGTTCCGAAAGCAGGTCGCCGGCGCCGCAGGCATCGTCACTCGTCGCCAGGTGGATGGGCACGCGCACCGGCAGGTCGGGCACATAGAGGCACACGCAATCGGCCACACCGGAATCCAGGTCGGCGCGCGCGAACGCGTAGGTGCCTTTGGCGCTGCGGCGGCGCGCGGCGGTGATCAGCGCGCACAGGTTTTCATAGCCGGTTTTTGATTGCGCCAACAGCACGATGCGCGAGGCGGGCAGCGCGGACTCGCGGGTTACCTCGTCCTGCGTGAACCGCAACTCGCTGCCGATGATCAGCTTGAAGCCGTATTCAACCGCCGCTTCATGCGCGCGCACGATGCCGGCCATCGAGCATTCATCGGTGATCGCCAGTGCCGTGTAGCCGACCTTGAGCGCGCGCTTGACCAGTTCCGGCGCGGACGATGCGCCGCGCAGGAACGAGAAGTTGGAGACGCAGTGCAGTTCGCAGTAGCGCGGGAGTGCCGGTTTGCTTTGCATGATCGCTCAACCGAAATACCCCTGCAAAAACCAGCCCGGCGGCAGGCCGCGTTCACGAAACACCCAGACCAGCGAATGCGCGCGGGTCTGGGCGATGAAGTAGTCGCGTGTCACGGCGCGGCCGTCCCACCAGCCGGATTCGATGCGCTCCGGCCCGGCCATTAGCGTGAGCGGCCCGTCGTGATGCGGTTTGCCGCCGATCTCGGCCAGGCGCGCCGGCGGTTCGACCAGCCAGACCGGGCGCGGACCCCAGGCGGGCAGCGCGGCATTGCCGGCGTCGCCACGCTTGCTGGAGGCGGCATGCCCACCGGCGGCGCGCGTCTGGCGCAGGGCCTGTGCGTCCAGCGGCTGCAGCATGCCGGCCTGGGCCGGCCGGTGATCGGCATGCGCGGCGACGCTGCACAGGGCATCCTCGCCCAGGCGCGCGTGCAGGCGCTCCAGCAGGGGTTGCAGGCCGTGGCCGCTGCGCCCGGGCTCGGGCAACAGGGCGCGCGTGGATTCGCCGGCAGCGACCGGTTCGGGCGCGCACACGGTGACGCGTTCGACCCGCTGTTCGAGCGGGGTGTGGTTCAGGCGCTCGCGCAGGATCAGCATGAAGCGTTTGCCTGATGCGCTGGGTTCGAAAAAATTCAGCTGTAGAGACTGTTCCCGACGCGTTCCATCGCCGCTGTGCCGGCTGCCGCGTTCGTGATGCAGGGTGAGGTCGATGCGGTCGATGGCCTGTTTGCCGGCCCGCAGGAAACCTTCGAGCTGGTGAAAGGCGCGCGCGCAGGCGAACTGGATGGTCTCGGCGGATGCGGTCGGTATCGGCAGTGCGATCACGTTGCGGAATGTCGCCGGCACCACGATCGGCCGCACCGGGTCTGGCCGGTGGCCCAGGGCACGGTCGATTTCGTCGCCCAGGTGCGGGCCGAAACGGCGCGCCAGACCGTCGCGCGGCAGGGCCAGCACATCAGCCACGGTCCGCAAGCCCAGGGTCTCGAAGGTGGCAGCGAACCCGCTTGCGCTGTCAAGGCACATGACCGGCAGCCCGGGCAGGGCGGCACGCAGTGCGGCCGGCGTCGCGGGATGCGCCGAAAATCCGCTCCTGGCCAGCATCCGTGCACCGGTCGGAGTCGGCGCCGAGGCCAGAACCGCTGTAAAACCCTGCGCCGCAAGCGCTGCCGACATCTGCGCCAGCAATTCGGGCAGGCCGTCGAACAGCTTGATGCTGCCGCCGGTTTCCAGCACCAAGGTGTGCGGCGGGCCGAGCGCAACATTCGATGAGAATTGCAGCGCCCACAGGCTCAAATCTTCAAGCGCTGCGACCTCGCGCGCCGGTTCACGTTCGGCCCAGGCGAGCGCGGGCAACAGGGCCTGCGCGGCGGCAAGGCTTTGCCCGCTGCGCACGCCCGCCGCCTGCGCCTGTGCGTTGGCCGCGGCGATGCGCCGCTTCTCGACCACCGCGAAAGCACACTCAGGCGCTTGCGGAATGCAGTCGAGTGTCAGGCGCGTGAGGTTGATCGCGGTCCACAACATGGGGCGGATGATCGTTCGCAGGCGGTTGCAGGGGCCGCAAAAACAGGGGGCAGGGCGGCGTCACCACGATCGGCCGCGCCAGGACACCACCACGACGCTTGAGAATCCTGAGCGTCAGCATGCCCGGCGGGCTGGTGTGGCCGGCAATGCCGGCTACCGGGTGCGCGGCTTCCAGGGCGATGCGCAATGCGGCCGGGGTGGCTTCGGTGGCCGCCGCAGATGGCCGCATCAGCACTGCCAGCACCGGCTTGCCTTCGACCGCCAGTTGCAGGCGCCGCGCTTCCTGCGCCTTGAGGTGCCCTGGCCAGGCGATGAGCGCGCCGTCGTTCAGGCCTTTGAGAATCTGCTCGCAAGTCCACAGCACATCGGCTGGCCGGCGTGGCCGTACGATGATCAGGCGGGCCGGGGGAATGCCGCCGCTGGCGAAAGCCGGAGCGTAGGGCAGC
The DNA here is from genome assembly GCA_031423955.1 of Burkholderiales bacterium. GTDB lineage: Bacteria > Pseudomonadota > Gammaproteobacteria > Burkholderiales > JAEUOS01 > JAEUOS01. The sequence continues at coordinate 66,550 of JANPGJ010000412.1, read as the reverse complement.
CAGGGGGGTTCAAGCAGGAAGATCGGTGCGCCAGCGCGTGCGAGCACACCCAGGGCCGGAAAGAACAGACGCAACTCGCCGATGCCGGCCTGGCGATGCAGGATTTCGGTAAGCGCGCCGGCCGGCCAGCCACCACCCGGCAATTCGGCATCGAGCGGCACAAAGCCGGTGGCGATGCCGGGCCGGGCCGGGCGCGCCAGGTCGCGGCCGCGCCAGAGCCCGGGAATGGCGGCGACAGCGGCGTCGGCGAACCTGGCCGATGGCGCAGTGACCGATGGCGCAATGCACACCGGTTCGGCTGCGTTGGCGGGTAGAGGGGCCTGCCCCATGGCGATGGGCGAAATTGCTGCGACGCAGGAAAGAGATCAGAGCGTGAGAAGAAATCGTAGCGAGCGGGTCAAGATCGCATCGAGAAGCGCAGCCGTACTCTCGTACGGCGAGCACCGCAGGTGCGAGATTGGCCCGCGCAGTAGATTTATTCTCATGCGCTCAGACAGCAAGCCAGTCCAGCCACATGAGGCAGGCGAAGCCGGTACCGCATACCAGCGGCACCCAGCGGTCACGATCGGCGGCGATGAAGCTGCGGAGATGGGTAAACGTACGGGTGAACGTGCGGGTAAAAGCACGCGCGGTGCTGCTGGTGAACGGGTGGCGCGTGGCAGGTGCGACAGGCGTTGCGCCGCGATGCGGAACGGTGACGGAAAGAAGAAATGCTTGCATGGCGATCCGGCCTTGAAAATTAGCGGGAAGCCAGCATATCTTAAATACTGTTTGTTTGTACAGTATATTTTTGCTGTACGTGCTGTATCGATGTGCCGCCGGATTTACCGTGATTCAAACAGCAAATCCGCGCGCTACCTGCCGACGGCTTGCGTCGCCCGGCCGTCCGGCCTGCGGGGAGGTGGTTGCTCCCCCCCGCGCCGCCGACCGGCCATTTCGTCACTGCGTGCGATCAGAGATCCTGCGCCACCTTTTCGACCTCGGCCTGCCCCGAAAATTTGTCGCCCAGCGCTGCCAGATCCTCAAGAATCAGCCGGGCTTCACGCTTTTTGCCGGCCTTGATCAGGACCCGCGCCTGATTGAGCCGGATGCTTGGCGCCTGCGGCGCGAGCTCGGCGGCCCGGCCCAGCAGTTCGACCGCGCGCGGGATCTCGCCCTTGTCGGCCAGCAGCATCGCCAGTGTGTCCATGAATGCCGGCTGATTGGGCGCCAGCTTGTTGGCTTTTTCCGCCAGCGCGATCGCGTCCGGCATTTTCTGCCTGCCGGCGACCCAGGCCAGATTGTTGAGCAGCAGCGGGTTTTCCGGCATCACTTCGAGCAGGCTGCGAAAGCGCTGCGCCGCGGCGCCAAGATCGTTGCGTGCCAGCGCGGCTTCGCCCAGGTGCATCTGGAAGCCGTAATCCTTGGGTTTGTCCTTGAGCCAGCCCTCGGCGAAACGGTCGGCTTCCACCCGGTTGCCGCTGGCCAAAAGCGCGCCGTGCAACTTCATCGCCAGTTCGGTCACCGGCGCCTGCTTGAGCCCGGCCCGATAAGCGGTGATCGCGCCGGGCCAGACCTTTTTGGCCGCTTGGACGTCGCCCTCAAGGCTATAGCCGATGGCCTCGGTGGGCCGCTGCTTTTGCACCTCGCGCGCGAGCGCCAGCGCGTTCTTGCCCTGGTTGGTTTGCAGGTCGAGCATGATCAGCCCGCGCTGGGCTTCGACGAGATCGGACTTGACTTCGAGCGCTTGGCGCAGGTTCAGCGCCGCGGCGTCGGGTTTCTTGGCTGCGACATTGATTTCCGCCATCCGCAGGTAGGGCCGCGGCGAACCGGGCTGCATCGCGGCCTGCTTGGTGTACGAGGTGAGCGCCTGGTTGAGTTCGCCGCCGGCTTGCTGTGCCTGGCCGAGAAGGTCGAGGACTTCCGGGCGGTCGGGCAGCGCGGCAGTGGCTTCCTGGCCGACCGAAATGGCTTTGCGGAAATCCTTGGCGCGCAGATACAGTTCCATCAATGCCAGGCGTGGCGCGGGTTCGCCGGTACCCATGGCGATCGCCTTGTTGATCAGGGCCGCGACTTCCTCGGTGCTGCCGCCGGTCTGTGCTTTCAAGCCGGCGATCGCAAGCTGGGCCTGGACGTTCTTCGGCTCGGCCGCGAGCAGGGTCTCGAAGCGTTTTACCGCATCTGCCGGTTTTTTCTCGCTGCTGTCGATCGCGGCCAGGCCGGCGACGGCGGAGAAATAGGTCGGATTCAGGGCGAGCGCACGTTCGAAACTCTTGCGCGCGCCGGCCGCGTCGCGCTTGGCCAGCAACAGGCGGCCACGCATCTCATGCGGCAACGGATTGTCGGGTTGCTTTTTCTCCAGCGCGTCGATCGCCTTGAGTCCCTGGTCGATCTCGCCGCGACGCAGGTGGCTGGCGATCAGCGCCATGTCGGCCGAGGTTCCGGTGTCGCCGGCGGAGATCTGTTCGAGTTCGGCGAAGCCGGTGTCGGCTTCACCCTTGGCGAAGCGGGTCATCGCCAGACTGGTGCGCTTGCGCGCATCGTTCGGGTCGAGCTTGGTGGCGGTGGTGAAAAACTCTTCGGCGCGGGCGGTCTCGCCATTGCGCATGTAGGCTTCACCGGCGAGCATCAACATGGTGGCGTCGTTGTTGATGCCGGCGAGCACCGGCTTGAGCGTCTCGACCGCCTTGGCCGCCTGGCCGGTCGAAAGGTAGGTAAGGGTCAGCCAGCGGCGCGCTGCCAGCGATTGCGGATTTTGCTTGAGTACCTTGGCAAGCAGGATTTCAGCCTGTGCGTAGGACTTCAGCCGGAATTCGATCGCGCCGGCCTGCAGCAGCGCGGCCGGGGCTTCCGGGGTGACGCGCAGGAGTTGTTGCGAGTATTCGCGCGCGGTTTTGAAATCCTTTTTTGCAAAGGCCAGTTGGGCGCCTGCCGACAGCGTCAGCGGATGTCCGGACGAGACTTTTTTCATTGCCTCGAATTCACGGCCGGCATCTTCGGGTTTTGCCTGCGCCAGCAGGTTGGCGACGATCGCCATGCGCGCGGCCAGCATGTCCGGCCGCGCTTCGACGGCCTTGCGATATGAGGCCAGGCCTTCGGCACGCTCGTTGCGCGCCATCTGCAGGTCGCCCTTGAATTTCCAGGCTTCGGCATTGGCCGGATCGATCTTGAGCACCTGCTCGAGCGTCGCCAGCGCGTCATCGGCCTTGCGGGTGACAGCGAACATGCGGGCCTGGGTCAGGAGGGCCGGCACGAAGTCGGGCTTCTTTTCCAGGGCCCGTGCCAGCGCGGCTTCAGCACCCTTGCGATCGCCAGTGGCCGCCAGGGCGCTGGCAAGGCTGTTTTGCACCGCGGCGGTCGCCTCCGGCGTGCCCATCTCTGCCTTGCCGGCTTCATCCACCGCGCGCTTGAACTGGCCGGTGGCCAGATAGACCCGCATCAGCAATGGCATCACCTCGTCGGCCGGGCTCTTGAGTTCCATTGCCTTGCGCAGTTCCAGTTCAGCCGACTTCGGATCGCCGCTCTCGAGCAGTATCTGGCCCAGCAGAAGCCGGCTGGCGGCACGCTCCGGGTCTTTTTGCAGGGCATTCTTGATCTCGATGGTCGCCGCCTTGACATCGCCCTTCCTGAGATGCTCGCGCGCGGCTGCGGTGAGCTTTTCAGGCGAGTCGCCACCGCAAGCGGTCACCAGGATTGCGGTGGCGAGGGCGCCGATGATCAGGCGGGGTGTCGACTTCGTGGTTGATTTGGTCATGGTTTCAGGCCGGTAACGCGATGCGGGCGGCGGCATTACACCGTCACGAGCCTTGGCATCGCAGACTGGCGATTCTATCCCGTCGCCACGGTCGGCGGACCGTGACCTGCCATGCGCGCCGGCATCGTCGCGGTCGGGCCCTGTGCTACATTCGTCGCGACGCACTTCCCAGGAATCCCGGGAAGCGCCCCGTCCGAGAACTTCAAGGAGGCCAGCAATGCCGTACGTGACGGCGCCCGACGGGGTGCAACTGTATTTCGAGGAGGCCGGCAGCGGCGTACCGGTGGTTTTTGTGCATGAGTTTCTCGGAGAAATCAGTGCCTGGGAACCTCAGCTCAGGTATTTCTCGCGGCGTTACCGGACCATCGCCTTCAACGCGCGTGGCTACCCGCCCTCCGACGTGCCGCAACGTGCCGAGGACTACTCCTTTGAACACCAGCGCGCCGGAATTCTTGCGGTTCTTGACGGATTGGGCATCGACCGTGCCCACATCGTCGGCCTTTCGATGGGGGCATTCGCGACCTTCTACTTCGGCATGCGCTGGCCGCAGCGTGCGCTTTCCCTGACGCTGGCCGGCATCGGATCAGGTTCGGGCGCGGCCGAACGCGCGCGATTTCATGCTGAATCCGAAGCCTCGGCAGCAAGCTTGCTTGCCGACGGCTGGGAGGTGAACGCCGGTCCGCGGACGCTGACCCCGACCCGGGCGCAGTTGCGCAACAAGGACCCGCGCGGATTCGCCGAGTTTGTCGACCACGTGCGGCAACACTCGGCACCGGGATCGGCCATGACCCTCAAGGGATACCAGGCGCTGCGTCCGAGCCTGGATGACTTCGCGCAAGAGATGGCCGACTGTACCGTGCCGACCCTGATCATCAGCGGCGACGAAGACGAGCCGTGCCTGGATGCGTCGCTGATGCTCAAGCGGCGCATGCCGGCGGCCGGGCTGGCGTTCATTCCGCAGACCGGGCACGCCTGCAACCTCGAGGAGCCCGACCTGTTCAACCAGATGTGCGATCGATTCTTTCATCAGGTCGAGTCCGGCCAGTACCGCATGCGGGACCCTCTGGCACGCACGCTGCGCATGATCTGAGATGCGCGGGTTGCCCGCCTTGAAGCTGATCATCGCGACTCCCAGCCCGTTCGCGCGCAAGGCGCGGGTCGCGCTGCTGGAGAAGGGGCTGGAATTCACTGTCGAAGTCGACAATCCATGGATTTCCGGCGCCAGCATCGCGCCGCATAACCCGTTGAAGAAGGTGCCGGTGCTGGTGACGCCGGACGACGGTGCGATCTTCGATTCGCGGCTCATCATCGAGTATGTCGAAGCGAAATGGCCGCTGCCGCCGCTGTTGCCGGCCGCTCCGCTGGCACGCGTCGCTGCGCACCAGGTCGAGGTCATCGCCGACGGCGTTTGCGATGCGGTGGTGCTGATCGTTCTGGAGCGGGCACGGCCACCGCAATTGCAGAGTCGCGACTGGATCGCACGGCAGATGGCCAAGGTCCTGGCCGGGGTGGACGAAGCCGCCCGCCGATTTGCCGGTGGCCCGTGGTTCGCCGCTGGCGGTTTCGGGCTGGCCGATATCGCCGTTGGCTGCATGCTGGGCTATCTGGATCTGCGCCTGCCGGAGTTTCCCTGGCGTGAGCGGGCGCCGTCGCTTGACATGCTGTTCGGGAACCTGTCGCTGCGCGAATCCTTCCTGGCCACACAACCATCGGCACAGCCGCTTGCGGCCGTGCGATGAAGTCGCGCCGGCGCGGTCAGTGTGCCGACGACTGCTTTTTGGAGAGATAGCGGATCGCGCGTTCCAGTCCCTCGATGGTCAGCGGATGCATGCGGTTGCCCATGATCTGCTTGATCACCGAAATCGACTGCCGGTATTCCCACACGCGTTCCGGTTCGGGGTTGAGCCAGACCGCGCTCTTGAAGTGCTCGAGGAAGCGCTGGATCCACACCGCACCGGCCTCCTCGTTGTTGTATTCAACGCTGCCGCCGGGCTGCAGGATTTCATACGGGCTCATGGTGGCGTCGCCGACGAAGATCAGCTTGTAGTCGCGGTTGTATTTGCGGATCACGTCCCAGGTGAGGAACTTTTCCGAATGGCGGCGACGATTGTTCTTCCACAGGAAATCATAGACACAGTTGTGGAAATAGTAGTACTCGAGGTGCTTGAATTCGCTCTTGGTCGCGGAGAACAATTCCTCCGCCTGCTTGATATGGTCGTCCATGGTGCCGCCGACGTCGAGCAGCATCAGCACCTTCACGGTGTTCTTGCGCTCCGGCACCATCTTGATGTCGAGCCAGCCGGCATTCTTGGCCGTGCAGTCGATGGTGTCGGGCATGTCGAGTTCCTCGGCGGCGCCTTCGCGCGCGAACTTGCGCAGACGCCGCAGGGCCAGCTTGATGTTGCGGATCCCGAGTTCAACCGAATCGTCGTAGTCCTTGTAGGCGCGCTGGTCCCACACCTTGACAGCGGAGCGGTTGCGGCCGCCGGCCTGGCCGATGCGTACGCCCTGCGGGTTGTAGCCGTGGGCGCCGAACGGCGAGGTACCGCCGGTGCCGATCCACTTCGAGCCACCCTCGTGGCGCTCCTTCTGTTCCTCGAGCCGCTTCTTCAACTCTTCCATCAGCTTTTCCCAGCCAAGTGCTTCGAGCTTGGCCTTTTCCTCGGGCGAAAGATTGTTCTCTATCACCTTGCGCAGCCAGTCTTCCGGCAATGCCCGCTGCAGGTCAACCAGCGACTCGACGCCGCGAAAGTACTCGCCGAACACACGGTCGTACTTGTCGTATTTGGTCTCGTCCTTGATCAGGCACATGCGCGACAAAAAATAGAACTCGTCGATCGACGGTCCGATCACGCCTTTTTGCAGGGATTCGAGCAGGACCAGAAACTCCTTGGTCGATACCGGCAGCCCGGCGTTCTTGCACTTGAGGAAAAAATCGATGAGCATGCCGGACCTTCCTATCGATCGCGCGAAAGCTGAAATTCGAGGTGTTTTCTGACGGCCGGCCACTCTTGCGGCAGGATGCTGAATACGACGGTGTCACGCAGCGATCCGTCGCCATGGCGCATGTGGGCACGCAGGACACCGTCCTGCTTGGCGCCGAGACGTTCGATCGCGCGGCGGCTGGCGAGGTTGAAAAAACTGGTGCGAAATTCAACCGCGATGCAGTCCAGCGTTTCGAACGCGTGGCGCAGCAGGAGCAGCTTGCATTCGGTGTTCAGCGGCGTGCGTTGCACCGAGCGCGCGTACCAGGTGGAGCCGATCTCGACGCGGCGGTTGACCTGATCGACATTCATGTAGGTGGTCATGCCGACCAGTTTGCCGCTGGCCAGGCTGCGCACCGCGAACGGCAGCATTGACCCGCCCGCACACAGGCGCAGGCGCCGTTCGATTTCGGCACCCATTGCGGCTGGCGCGGGGATCGAGGTGTACCAGAGCTTCCACAACTCGCCGTCGCTCACCGCGGCCGCGAGCGCGGCATCTTGGCTGGCGGCCAGCGGCTCGAGCGCGGCATGCCGTCCGGCCAACGTTACCGGCGTCAGCCAATCCACGCTCAACGCCCGGCGCGTGCCATGAAAACCAGGCGCTCGAACAACTGCACGTCCTGCTCGTTCTTGAGCAGCGCGCCATGCAGGGGCGGGATCGCGGTCTTGTTGTCCTTTGCCTTGAGCGCTTCCGGTGGAATGTCCTCGGCCAACAGCAGCTTGAGCCAATCGAGGAGTTCGGAGGTTGACGGCTTTTTCTTCAGGCCCGGGATCTCGCGCATCTGGAAGAACACTTCGAGCGCTTCCTTGAGGAGTTCCTTCTTCAGACCCGGAAAATGCACGTCGACGATTTTCTGCATGGTTTCCTTGTCGGGAAACTTGATGTAGTGAAAGAAGCAGCGGCGCAGGAACGCGTCGGGCAATTCCTTCTCGTTGTTCGAGGTGATCATCACCACCGGGCGCTGCCGCGCCTTGATGGTCTGGCGGGTCTCGTAGACGTAGAACTCCATGCGGTCGAGTTCGCGCAGCAGGTCGTTCGGGAATTCGATATCGGCCTTGTCGATTTCGTCGATCAGCAGCACCGACTGGCGCTCCGCTTCGAAGGCCTGCCACAGGACGCCGCGAATGATGTAGTTGTCAATCTCCTTGACTTTCGCATCGCCCAGCTGGGAATCACGCAGACGCGACACCGCATCATATTCATACAGGCCTTGTTGCGCCTTGGTGGTCGACTTGATATGCCATTGCATGAGCGGCATGTCGAGCGCCGCCGCGACTTCTTCGGCCAGCATGGTTTTGCCGGTGCCGGGTTCGCCCTTGATGAGGAGCGGTCGCTGCAGGGTGACGGCCGCATTCACCGCGAGACGGAGGTCGTCGGTGGCGACATAGTTCTTGGAGCCTTCGAAGCGCATGGCTGGGTCACTGGGGGTGGGTTGATATCCGTTCGATTATAGGGTACGGGCCGGTTCGGCTGCGACTCGGATTAAGGTCGCGGTGAAAGCCTTCGGACGGGCCTTCTTTTTGGCTTATAATCGCCATGCTTTGCGACTAGACTATCGATCAAACCTGACATGAACAAATACCTGATTCTGGCCTTGCTGGCAGGCGTGGCGGCGGCGCCCGCGGCATTTGCGGAAGGCGCGGCAATGGGCGCAACCAAGTCCGGCGGCAAGGCCGCGATGTGCATCGGCTGCCATGGCATTCCCGGCTATCGCATGGCGTATCCGCAGGTCTACCATGTGCCCCTGATCGCCGGCCAGAATGCCAAATACCTGGAGTCTGCACTCAAGGCCTACCAGACGGGCGAGCGCAAACATCCGACCATGCGCTCGATCGCGGTTTCATTGTCGGACAAGGACATTTCCGAGCTCGCCGCCTACTACGGTGGTGCCGAGCAGGGAGTTGCCAAATGAAGAAGACACTGCTTATTGCATCCGTTCTCGCGGCATCAGCCGGTGGCGCGCTAGCCGCCGGCAATGCCGACCGCGGCAAGCTGAAGGCGGATCAGGTCTGCGCGGCATGCCACGCGGTCGGCGGCAACTGGAACAAGCCGCTGCAGCCCGAGTACCCGCTGATCGCCGGACAACACAAGGATTACCTGATGACGGTATTGAACGCCTACAAGCAGGGGGATCGTTCGCAAATCGGCCGCAAGAACGCCATCATGGCTGGCCAGGCAGCGACGTTGTCGAAGCAGGAAATCGAGGATCTGGCAACGTTTCTGGCCGCTTTGCCGGGCCCCTTGCACATCAAGCGCTGATGATGGGGCGGCAACGCCTGCAACCGCACCCAGATGAAAACGCCGGCTGAAAACGCCGGCGTTTTCATTTCGGGCTGGCCGAGGGGCCGGTGTCCCCGCCTTCACGTCCTTGTGCCGACGCGGACCTGTGCGGGTGCAGTCGCGCAGGTCGACCCGCCTTTCTGTCTACTTGATGACCACCTTGTTCACCTTGTTGATGGCGGTTCGAATCTCGGCGATCGCTTTCTCGATCTCCTCATCGGACAGGTAGTCACTCTTCGCGGCCTGCTCAAATCCTTCGATTTGCGAGGAAAACTGACCCGCCGGCAAGGTAAGGGTCGAAACCGAATCCGGTCCCGCGGTGTCGACTTCGTTCCAGGTCATGGCCACCGCGGTCAGGTTGTCGCAATCGGCGCCGGCACGCCGTTCCGCCTGGTTCATAAGGTCGGGCACCGCGCGCATGACCGTATCGTTGAGGAACGCGGTGGCAATCACTCGCGACGGCAACGGCCCCCAGACGCCATCGCTGCAAAGCAACAACGTATCACCTGTAAGCAATCGCGTGCGCGGCGCGATTTCAATCTGTGGCGGCACATGGGCGCCCAGGCAGTTGAATATCTTGTTGCGATCCGGATGCGCGGCAACCGCTTCCTCGCGCACGATGCCTTGCAATACCAACTGCTGCACGCGGGAATGGTCGCGCGTCTGGCGGATGATCTGGCCGCCACGTATTTGGTAGGCGCGCGAATCGCCGACATGGGCCCACCAGGTATGCCCTTCCTGAACGATGGCTGCAACAGCGGTGGTGCGCGGTGTTTCGAGCAAACCGTGCTCCTCGGTGTACTGCAGGATCGCAGCATGGGCGCCGTTGAGGCTCTCATTGAGGAACGCGACCGGATCAGGCAGTTTCGGGCGCGCCTCGCGCTGGTACTTTTGCCCCACCGACTCGACCGTGATTTGCGCGGCGATCTCGCCATGCATGTGCCCGCCCATGCCGTCGGCCACGATGATCAGCAGCGACTCGCGGGAGAACACGTAGCCCATGCGGTCCTGGTTGTACTTGCGACCGCCCTTGCGGCTTTCCTGGAAAATCGAGAATTTCATCGCCAACGCCGTCTATTTGGTCGAGTCTGGTTTATCAGGGTCACGACTGGTTGGCCGCGCCATGTCGTCAAGGATGCGCCGGAAGCCGCCCAGCATGGTCGGCTTTTGCGCCTCGGGAATGCGGTTTTCGACAATCGCCTTCTGCAGGCTGAAAACACTTTGCGGGCGCTTCAAATAGTCCATGTCGAGGCACCAGTCGATGATCTCGAGCAGATCCTTCGAATACTTGCCCTTGAAAGTCTTGGCCACCGGTTGCATGCGGTCTTTCTCGAGCCGCTGATCGGCGGCCTGAGGCGCCATGCCCGACAGGCATGCGAACATCGATGCACCGATCGAGTAGATGTCCGTCCATGGTCCCAGGGTTTCCCGGTTCTTGTATTGTTCGGGCGCCGCGAAGCCTGGCGTATACATGGGATTGAGCTTCGGTGCGTCGGTGATCAGGGTCTGCCGCGCGGCGCCAAAATCGAGCAGCACCGGGATGCCGTCGTTGCGGATGTAGATGTTCGCCGGCTTCAAGTCGAAGTGCAGCAGCTTGTTGGTGTGCACCTCGCGCAGGCCGTTCATCAATTGCACGAACACATGGCGGATGAAGTTTTCCTTGATCTCGCCCTTGCGCTGCACGATGTGTTCCTGCAAGGTGCGCCCGCGTTCGTACTGCATCACCATGTAGACGGTTTCATTGGCGCGAAAAAAGTTGATCACGCGCACCACGTTCGGATGGGAGATCCGGGCCAGCGCGCGACCTTCCTCGAAAAAACATTTCATCCCGTAGCGGAACAAGTTGACATGCTCGGGCGTGATGGTCGGCAGAATCTGGCCCTGCCCGCGCAGCGAAAGACCGGCCGGCAGATATTCCTTGATGGCTACCGGTGAACCATATTCGTCATATGCGAGATAGACGATGGAAAACCCGCCTGACGCAATCGGCCTGGCGATCCGGTAATTTTCGAGAATCGTGTTTTCCGGCAACGCCGAATTCGACTGTGCGGCCATGCTGCTCGCTCGTGCTCCCGGGCTGCTCTTATAATCGCAAGTCCTTGCGGGCATTGTAACCAAATTGACTTGCGCCCCTGTGGGTGCGCTTGCGACGACAGCGGGATTACACAGTGATTCTTTCAATGACCGGGTACGGGGTTGCATCGCGCGAGTTCGCACACGGCGCGCTGTCGATCGAGATCAAGGGCGTGAATTCGCGCTTCCTCGATATCAGCTTTCGGCTGAACGATGAAATGCGCGGGCTGGAGCCCGGCTTGCGCGAAATGATCACGGCGGCCGCATCGCGCGGCAAGGTCGAGTTGCGCCTCGGTTACGGCCGTGACGGCGCCGCCCGGGCGGCGCGGCCGCTCGCGGTCAATCCGGAGGCGGTGTCGCGTCTGGCCGTGGCGGCCGCCGAGATTCGGCGCCTGATGCCGGCCGTGCGCGAGTTGGGTGTGCGCGAGGTGCTTGACTGGCCGGGTGTGCTCGAAGACGCGAACCTGGCGCCGGAGGTGCTGCGTAGCGCAGCCCTTGAACTGGCACGCGACGCGCTTGCCGAATTTCGCGCGTCGCGCGAGCGCGAAGGCGAGAAGCTCAAGGCCATGTTGCTTGAACGTGTTGACGCGATCGGCGACTGGGTTCGCCGGATCGAACCGATGCTGCCGCAGATTGTCGCCGAACACCATGCCAAGCTCGCCGCGCGGCTGCGCGAAGCTCTCGGCGCCGGCGACGATGAGCGGGTGCGCCAGGAAGTCGCGATGTTCGGTATCCGGATCGATATCGCCGAGGAACTATCAAGGCTGGGGGCCCATCTCGCCGAGGTGCGGCGCGTACTCGATCGGGGCGGCGCCAGCGGCAAGCGCCTGGATTTCCTGATGCAGGAATTGCACCGCGAAGCCAACACGCTGGGGTCGAAATCGGTTTCCCCGGAGGTTTCGGCGCATGCCATGGAGATCAAGATCCTGATTGAGCAGATGCGCGAGCAGGTCCAGAATATCGAATGATTCAGGCGGGTATGCGGGGATGACCAGCCTGCCGTCATGCCCGGCAGACCCGAGCCGGCGCCAGCCCCGCCTGTTGAGGATTGCATAATTCGTGACAAAAGCGTTTCTCCGGCGAGTCTGCCGTGTGTGTGGTGACGATTGATAGCGTTTGCGAACGGCAAATAGAACATGAGTGGTTCACTTTTCATCGTATCGGCCCCCTCGGGCGCCGGCAAGTCGACCCTGGTCAATGCACTGCTGGCGGAGGACGGTCACCTTGCGCTCTCGATATCCCATACCTCGCGGGCGCCGCGCGGCAGCGAAATCGACGGGCGCGAATATCACTTCATCAGCCGCGAGTCGTTCATTGCGATGCGCGAACGCGGCGAATTTCTCGAAACCGCCGAAGTGCATGGCAACCTTTACGGCACTTCGCGCGCCGGTATCGATTCGCAGATCGCCACCGGCAACGATGTCGTGTTCGAAATCGATTGCCAGGGCGCCGAGCAGTTGCGATCGGTGTTTCCGGCTGCTGTTGCAATCTTCATTCTGCCGCCTTCGATGGCGGAATTGGAGCGTCGTTTGCGTGGCAGGGCGACCGAAAGTGAAGAGGTACTTGCGCGCCGTTTGCGGGCCGCGACCGAGGAAATTCGGCGGGCACCGGGCTTCGACTATGTTATTATCAATTCAGATTTTTCAGAGGCGCTGTCACGACTGCAGGCAGTCGTGACTGCCGCCCGTCAGCGCGTCGCTCAAGTCGGCGCCCGCGAGCGTCACCTGTTCGCGAATTTCGGCATCAACATCACCTAGCGTCGTCCAAATGGCCCGAATTACCGTCGAAGACTGTTTGCAGAAAATTCCCAACCGTTTCCAGCTGACGCTGGCGGCGACCTATCGTGCGCGGCAGCTTGCGCAAGGTGCGACTCCCAAGCTCGAAGGCAGCCGTGACAAGCATACCGTCACCGCGTTGCGCGAAATCGCTTCCGGCCATGTTGGTGTGGAGATGCTCAGGCATGTAAAAGCCTGACGTCGGCAGTCGGCAGGGTGCGAATTCCATGGAACCCGCCCGACCCCGCCCAGCGGCATCAGTATCGATAGTCGAAGCGGCAGAATCGCGCGGGCGGGTTGTGCCGGCACGGGCTGCTGACGGCCCGGCCGAGTTGCCCACCAAGGCGTCGCAACTCGCGGCGTTCACCAACAGCCTTGCGACCTACCTGAAGCCTGCCGATATCGATCGGATCATCCAGGCGTTCACGTTCAGCGAGTCTGCACATCTGGGCCAGATGCGTGCCAGCGGGGAGGAGTACATCACCCATCCGCTGGCGGTGGCATCGATTTGTGCGTCCTGGAAACTCGATGTGCAGGCCCTGCTGGCAGCACTGCTGCATGATGTCGTCGAGGACACCGGAATCACAAAGGAACATATCGCTGCCCGGTTTGGCGCCGCTGTTGCCGAACTTGTGGATGGTGTTTCCAAGCTCGACAAGATCGAGTTCCAGAGCCAGGAAGACGCACAGGCCGAGAATTTTCGCAAGATGCTGCTGGCGATGGCGCGCGATGTGCGCGTCATGCTGATCAAGCTGGCGGACCGTCTGCATAACATGCGCACGCTGTCGGCTCTGAAGAGCCCGAAGCGGCGGCGGATCGCGCGCGAGACTCTCGATATCCATGCGCCGATCGCACATCGCCTGGGGCTCAACCAGGTTTATCGGGAACTGCAGGACCTGAGCCTTGCGAACCTGTATCCGCACCGTTTCACGGTGATCTCGAAGGCCGTCAAAACCGCGCGCGGCAATCGCCGCGAGGGCATCGGCAAGATTCTGGAAACCATTCAGGCTGCCTTTCCCGAAGCCGGCATCAGTGCGCAGGTGTATGGCCGCGAGAAGCATCTCTACGGTATCTACCGCAAGATGGTAGAAAAGCGCCTGACATTTTCGCAGGTACTCGACATTTACGGCTTTCGCGTCGTCGTGCCGGACGTTGCCGCCTGCTACCTCGCGCTTGGCGCGCTGCACAGCCTGTACAAGCCGGTGCCGGGAAAGTTCAAGGACTACATCGCCATCCCGAAGGTCAATGGTTACCAGTCGCTGCATACGACCTTGATCGGCCCGTACGGCACGCCGGTCGAGATGCAGATCCGCACCTCCGAGATGCATCGTATCGCCGAGGCCGGCGTGGCGGCGCACTGGCTGTACAAGAGTGACGACGCGCCGATCTCGGATGTGCAGAAAAAAACCCACAAATGGCTGCAGTCGTTGCTCGACATCCAGAGCAATTCGCGCGACGCGGCGGAGTTCCTCGAACACGTCAAGGTCGACTTGTTCCCGGACGAGGTCTATGTGTTCACGCCCAAGGGTCGCATCATGGCCTTGCCGCGCGGCGCGACCGCGGTCGATTTCGCCTATACCGTGCACACCGATGTGGGCGACACGACCGTCGGCGTGAAGGTCAACGGCGAATCGATGCCCTTGCGCACCGAACTGAAAAATGGCGACCTGGTCGAGATCATCACGTCATCGGGATCGCAGCCGAATCCCGGCTGGCTCGGCTTCGTACGCACCGGCAAGGCACGGGCGCACATTCGCCATTACATGAAAACGGTCAAGTACGAGGAGTCAGTCGGGCTTGGCCAGCGGCTCCTGGGTCAGGCTTTGCGCACCCTCGGCATCGGACAGAGCAACGTCGATGCAACCGACTGGGACCGGATGATTCGCGATGCCGGCGCCAAGTCGCGCCAGGATCTTTACGCCGATATCGGCCTGGGCAAGCGGTTGGCGGCGGTGGTTGCGCGTCGCCTTGCAGCCGCCGCCGGGCTGGACACCGGGGCCAACGATGGTCGCAGCGAATCGCGTACGGCGCCGGTAACGATCCGCGGCGCCGACGGCATGGCGGTCCAACTCGCGCCCTGCTGCCGCCCGATTCCCGGCGATCCGATCATCGGTCACATCAGCAAGGGACAGGGGCTGATGATCCATACCCACGATTGCAAGATCATTTCGAAGTCGCGACGCAAGGAGCCTGACAACTGGGTGGATGTCGAATGGGACCCGGAACCGGACAAGCACTTCGGCGTGAGCATTCGGGCACTGGTCAACAATGGGCGCGGCATTCTTGCCAAGGTGGCGCAGGAGATCACCGCGACTGACACCAATATCACCAACGTGCATACCGAAGACGACGAGACCGGCAACTACGCGATCATGGAATTCGCCGTCGAAGTCGCCGATCGAGCCCATCTTGCGCGCGTCATGCGCGCGCTGCGCCGCCTACAGGAGGTCGTGCGGATCAACCGCATGAAAAATTAACCTCGACCGGTCAGGACGGCCTCATTTGAAGCTTCCCTGACCGGGCGTTTCAGCAAACACCGCGCCAACACCGTTGCTAAACCGAACGGCATTGCCGCCTGCGGCTTACGGCAACAAGACTGCCGAGCCGGTAGTGCGGCGCCCTTCGAGGTCCGATTGGGCCTGTCCGGCATCCTTAAGCGCATAACGATGATTGATGTTGACCTTGACCTGGCCGCTTGCGACCAGCGCGAACAGGTCGCCGGCCATGCTTTCCAGACGTGCCCGGTCCGCGATGTAGGTCATCAACGACGGGCGTTGCACATAGAGGCTGCCTTTTTGGGTCAACATGCCGATGTTGATCGGCGGCACCGCGCCCGAGGCATTGCCGAAACTGATCATGTAGCCAAGCGGCTGCAGGCAATTGAGGGAACTGTCCCAGGTATCCTTGCCGACCGAGTCATAGACCACCGGCACACCCTTGCCGCCGGTGATTTCCTTGACGCGCGCGGTGGTGTCTTCGCGCGAGGTGACCACGACATGGGTGCATCCATGGGCGCGCGCGACTGCGGCCTTGGCATCGTTTGAGACTGTGCCGATGACGTTGACCCCGAGTGCCTTGAGCCATTGCATCGCGAACAGTCCGACGCCGCCGGCGGCAGCGGTCCACAACACGGTATCGCCAGCCTTGACCGGATACGACTGCTTGATCAGATATTGAACCGTCATGCCCTGCAGCATCATGGCCGCGCCCTGTTCGAAGCTGATGGCTTCCGGCAGCTTGACCAGCACAGCCGCCGGCATGACCCGGGCTTCAGAGTAGGCGCCGTTGCCGCCACCGGCATAGGCGACGCGATCACCAGCCTTGACATGGGTGACGCCGGCACCGACTGCTTCGACCACGCCGGCGCCTTCCGAACCAAGTCCGGCAGGCATCGACGGCGAGGGGTAAAGACCGGTGCGAAAGTAGATGTCGATGAAGTTGAGGCCGACCGCATGCTGGCGGACCCGCGCCTCACCCGGCCCTGGGTCGCCAACCGCGATGTCTTCCCAAACCAGTACTTCCGGACCGCCGTTCTTGTGTATGCGAATCGCCTTGGTCATGCGTTACTCCTTGGGTAGGGTGGAAAACGAAAGGCGCAGAGAATACCATCGGAGCAGGGGAATCGCCCGATGCGCGTCGGTTCGCTGCATAATCGTGGGCAGGGTGGATCACAAGGAGACTGGATGATGAAGTTCGCACGCTGGATGATTTGTCTCGTGTTGGCCGCTGGCGCGATGGTCGCGCATGCGATCGAAGTCGCGGGGATCGCGGTTCCCGATACCACCAAACTCGGCGGCGCCGACCTGGTATTGAACGGCGCCGGGATCCGCACGCGGGCCGTGTTCAAGGTATATGTCGGCGCACTTTATGTTGCCGAGAAGAAATCGCAGGCCGCCGAGGTGATTGCGCAACGCGGACCGAAACGCATCGCGCTGCATCTACTGCGCGACCTTTCGGCCGAGCAACTCGGCGGCGCGCTCAACGACGGTCTGGCGGCCAACCTGTCGGAGGCCGAAGTCAACAAGTTCAAGACGCAGATCGAAGAACTCAAGGCCACCATGGATGCGGTGGGGGCGGCCAGGGAGAAGAGCGTGGTCACGCTCGATTATCTGCCGGACGCCGGGATCCGTATCGCGATCGACGGTATTGCGCGCGGCAAGCCAATCGCGAGCGAGGATTTCTATCGTGCGCTGATGAAGATATGGCTTGGCGACAAGCCGGTTGACCGCTCGCTCAAGGCGGCGATGCTGGGCCAGCCTTCCTGACGCACGCTGCGATCGATGGTCTCGGCCATGGCGCTACCCCTGCATTTCGATGCCGTGGTCGCCGCGCCGTTCGGCGGCATCGGCGTGCGCATCGCGGCAGACGCGGTTGCCGAACTGGTATACCTGCCGGCGTCGATGGCGGCGGTGGTGCCGCGATCCGGCCTCGCGAAACTGGTTGCCGCACAGCTTGAGGCCTATCTGGCCGACTTCCGGTTTCGCTTCGACTTGCCGCTGGCGGTGCGCGGATCGGTTTTTCAGCAACGCGTCTGGCGCGCGATTGCATCGATCCCGCCCGGGTCAGCCATGACTTACGGGCAAGTCGCGCGCCAGATCCAGAGCGCGCCGCGTGCTGTCGGGCAGGCCTGTGGCGCCAACTGGTTTCCGCTGGTTGTGCCTTGCCACCGGGTATTGGCCGCTGGCGGCATCGGCGGCTTTGCCAGTCATGCCGATGACGGCTTTCATCTGGGCGTCAAGCGCTGGTTGCTGCGTCACGAAAAGGTGGCGGGCTATGCTTGAAGCCGATGCCGTGCTCCTCGATGAATTTTGTGACGCCATCTGGCTGGAAAACGGCCTTGCGCGGCTGACACTCGACGCCTACCGACGCGACTTGACGCAGTTGGCGGCCTGGCTCATTGCGCACGGTGCAAGCCTGGCCGAGGCCGATGAGGCGGCCCTTGCGCGTTATGTCGAGGATCGTCATGCCGCAGGCGCGAAGTCATCGAGCAGCAACCGCAGGCTGGCGGCGGCAAGGCGCTTTTATCGATGGCTGCTGCGCCAGAACCGGCGCGCTGCGGATCCGACCGCCAATCTCGATTCGGCCAAACAGGCTCCGCGTTTCCCCAAGATCCTGTCCGAGGGCGATGTCGACAGGTTGCTCGCGGCGCCCGACGTTGCCTCGCCATTGGGCCTGCGTGATCGCGCCATGCTCGAGTTGCTCTATGCGAGCGGGTTGCGGGTGTCCGAACTGGTCGCTGTCAAGGTGCATGAAGTGAGCCTTTCCGACCGCGTCGTGCGGGTCGCATCGGGCAAGGGCGCGAAAACCCGCCTGGTGCCGTTTGGCGAAGAAGCTGCCGACTGGATCGAACGGTATCTTGCCGACGCCCGGCCTGTTCTGCTGGCGGCGCGCTCGACGGACGCGCTGTTCGTGACGACCCGTGGCACGGGCATGACGCGCCACAATTTCTGGCACGCGATCAAGCGCTTTGCCATCGTCGCCGGAATTCCGGCAGCGCTCCTGTCACCCCATACCCTGCGACATGCCTTTGCCACCCATCTGCTCAACCATGGCGCCGATTTGCGGGTGGTGCAGATGCTGCTTGGTCACGCCGATATTTCGACCACGCAGATCTATACCCATGTTGCTCGCGAACGCCTCAAGCAACTGCATGCGGTCCATCATCCGCGTGGCTGAGTCGGGGCATCCGGGATGTCGAAAAAGCTGCGTGTATCCGAGACCCCCGCGACCGCTTTCCTGAAGCGCAGTGCCGTGTCTTTCACCGAGCATCCGTATGCCTATGAGGAGCGTGGCGGCACCGAGGTTTCGGCGCGCGAACTTGGGGTTGATGAACACCTGGTGATCAAGACCCTGATCATGGAAGATGACAAGGGCCGGCCCCTTGTCGTGCTGATGCATGGCGATCGCAAGGTGTCGACCAGGAACCTGGCAAGGCAGATCGGGGTCCGCAGGATTGAGGCCTGCAAGCCGGAAGACGCCAGCCGCCATTCCGGCTATCTGGTGGGTGGCACTTCGCCGTTCGCCACCCGCAAGCAGATGCCGGTATACGTCGAGAGATCGATTCTCGATCTGCCGAAGATATACATCAATGGCGGGCGCCGCGGCTTTCTCGTCGGCATTGACGCGGCAGAATTGCCGCGTCTGTTGCCGGTCACCCGGGTCGAAGCTGCATTGGTGGATTGAACCGCGGCCCGACCGCCGTCCGGATCTTGCCGCTCTTCCGGTGCGTCAAACTTGCGCCGGAAGCGCCTCCAGCCGCTGGCGCTCGGTACCGTCAGTACCTATGCTTTCGAGAATCACCCGAAAACCCCAAAGCCGTGCCACGTGTTTGAGGACTTCGCCGGTATCGTCATTCAACGGTCGGTCGGCGTGCTGCACGTGGCGCAATGTCAGCGAGCGATCGCCGCGCGTGTCGACCGACCATACCTGGATGTTTGGTTCGCGATGGTTGATGTCGTACTGTCGTGCCAGCGCTTCGCGCAGGTGCCGGTAGCCCGCGTCATCGTGGATCGCAGCGACTTCAAGCTCCGCTTCCGACGCATCATCGCGTACTGCGAACAGGCGTAAACGCCGCATCAATTCAGGTGACAGGTATTGGCCGATGAAACTCTCATCCTTGAAATTGCGCATGGCATTGTCCAGGGTCTTGATCCAGTCCGAGCCGGCAAAATCCGGGAACCAGCGGCGGTCCTCGTCTGTGGGAGCCTCGCAAATCCGCTTCAAATCACTGAACATGGCGAAACCCAGGGCATAGGGATTGATCCGCCCGCCCGGAGGCTGCGCGACCACGTTGGTGTGCGACTGCAAAAACTCAAGCATGAAGCCATCCGTCAACAGGCCGTCTTCATACATGGTGTTAAGCAGCGTGTAGTGCCAGAACGTCGCCCAGCCTTCGTTCATCACCTGGGTTTGCCGTTGCGGATAAAAGTACTGCGCCGCCTTGCGCACAATGCGGACGATCTCGCGCTGCCAGGGCTCCAGCAGCGGTGCATGATTTTCAATGAAATACAGGATGTTCTCCTGCGGTTCTTCCGGAAAGCGGCGGCGCGCTTCCTCGACTTTGCGGTCGGCCGCACGCGGCAGCGTGCGCCAGAGATCGTTCACCTGTTGTTGCTGGTAGATCTCGCGTTCCGCCCGCCGCACCTGTTCCTGGGCAAGGGAAAGTTTCTGCGGTCGCCGATAGCGGTCGACCCCATGGTCCATCAGGGCGTGGCATGAGTCGAGCATTTGCTCGACTGCCTCGATGCCATGGCGCTCTTCGCATTCCGTGATGTAGGTGCGCGCATAGACCAGATAATCGATGATCGACGAGGCGTCGGTCCACATGCGAAACAGGTAGTTTCCCTTGAAGAACGAGTTGTGACCGTAGGCCGCGTGCGCAATGACCAGCGCCTGCATGGGCAACGTGTTCTCCTCCATCAGATACGAAATGCAGGGATTGGAATTGATCACGATCTCGTAGGCCAGGCCCATCTGGCCGCGGCGATAACCGCGCTCGGTGGCGATGAACTGCTTGCCGAACGACCAGTGCCGATAGTTGACCGGCATGCCGACCGAAGCGTAGGCATCCATCATCTGTTCGGCGGTGATTACTTCTAGCTGATTGGCATAGGTGTCCAGCCCGAAGCGCGCCGCGCTGCGCGAAATCGCATCATGGTAGGTCTCGATGAGATCGAACGACCATTCGGACGGGCATGGCAACGGGGCGCCCGCCCGTGTTCCTGATCCTGGATCTGCCGATGCCATCGTCATGCCTGCATCTCTTTCTTGAACAACTCGCGAAACACCGGGTAGATGTCGGCGGCGCCGGCGATCATGCGCATGGCAAACTGCGGATTCTCCGCGGCGACGCGGGTGTACTCCTCCCACAGGCTTTGTTCGCCCTGGGCGACCTGCACATAGGCGAAATAGCGCACCAGCGGCAGAATGTTCGAGGTCAGGAGTTCGCGGCACTTGGCCGAATCCTGCCCCCAGTTGTCGCCATCGGAGGCTTGCGCACCGTAGATGTTCCATTCGGCAGCGGAGTAGCGGGCGGCAATGATCTCGTGCATCAGGGTGAGGGCGCTGGACACCACGGTGCCGCCGGATTCGGTCGCATGAAAGAAATCGTGTTCGTCGACTTCGTCGGCCTGGGTGTGGTGGCGAATGAACACCACTTCGGTCTTCTCATAGTGCCGGCTGAGGAACAGGTAGAGCAGGATGAAGAAGCGCTTGGCGATGTCCTTGCGCGCTTCGTCCATCGAGCCCGATACGTCCATCACGCAGAACATCACCGCCTTGCTGACCGGCTGCGGCACCTTCACCCGATTTCGATAGCGCAGGTCGATCGGGTCGAGATAGGGAATGCTCGACAAGCGCCGCAGCAGGCGTTCGATCGCCGTTTCGAGAGTCGCAATCTCGTTGGCCAATGTCGCTGGATTGCGTTTGGCGTCAGCGAGCCGCGCCCGCATTTCCTTGAGTTCGCGCCGCTGTTCGCCACCCAGGGCGATGCGCCGGCCGAGGGCGCCGCGCATCGAGCGCACCACATGGATATTGTTCGGGGTGCCGTCACCGGTGAAGCCGGCACGGCGGTACTTGAATTCCGGTGTCTCGGCCAGTTTGGTCTTGACCAGGTTCGGCAATTCCAGGTCCTCGAAGAAGTAGTGCATGAACTCTTCGCGCGACAACGTGAAGGCAAAATCGTCTTCGCCTTCTCCGTCCGGGCTGGCTTTTCCGCCACCACCGGAACCATTTCCGCCTTTCGGGCGCTCGATCCGGTCGCCACGGGCGTAGTCCTTGTTGCCGGGGATCACGTACTCGCGATTGCCGCCTTGTCCGTGGCCGAATGTAGGCTCCGAGACGTCCTTCTTCGGTACCGTGATGGTCTCACCCTGGTCGATATCACGGATGCTGCGGCCGCTGACGGCGCGGCGCACGGCGTCGCGAATCTGCCCGCGGTAGCGCTTCAGAAAGCGCTCGCGGTTGCCGATGGACTTGTTCTTGCCCGCCAGCCGGCGATCGATGATCTGCTGCAGCATGAAGTGCTCCGGGTCCGGGTCACGGGCGCCTTGACGGCAGCCTGTGTTGCATCGCTCCTACGAACTTTTCCTGACGCGCAGGTACCACTCGCACAGCAGTCGCACCTGCTTCGGCGTGTAGCCCTTGGTCACCATGCGATTGACAAAGTCTTCGTGCTTTTTCTGCTCGTCCGCACTGGCTTTGGCGTTGAACGAAATCACCGGCAGCAGCTCTTCGGTGTTGGAAAACATTTTTTTCTCGATGACCGTGCGCAGCTTCTCGTAACTGGTCCAAGCCGGATTCTTGCCGCCGTTGTTGGCGCGGGCGCGCAGCACGAAGTTGACAATCTCGTTGCGAAAATCCTTCGGATTGCTGATGCCGGCGGGTTTCTCGATTTTTTCGAGTTCGCCGTTCAATGCGACGCGATCGAAGCTCTCGCCAGTATCGGTGTCCCGATATTCCTGATCCTGGATCCAGTAGTCCGCATAGGTGACGTAGCGGTCGAAAATGTTCTGTCCATACTCGGAATACGACTCCAGATAGGCGGTTTGTATCTCCTTGCCGATGAACTCCGCATAGCGTGCCGCCAACTGTTCCTTGACGTACGCCAGATACTTTTGCTCCACTTCGCCGGGAAACTGCTCACGCTCGATCTGCTGCTCGAGCACGTACATCAGGTGTACCGGGTTGGCTGCGACCTCGGTCGAGTCGAAGTTGAAGACCTTGGAAAGGATCTTGAACGAGAAGCGGGTGGATACGCCGCTCATGCCCTCATCGACGCCGGCGTAGTCCCGATACTCCTGGAAGCTCTTGGCCTTCGGGTCGGTGTCCTTGAGATTTTCGCCGTCGTAGACCTGCATTTTCGAAAACAGGCTTGAGTTTTCCGGCTCGGCCAGGCGCGTCAGAACCGCGAACTGGGCCATCATCTTCAATGTGCCAGGCGCGCAGGTGGCCTGCGCCAGCGAGGAATTGCGCATCAGCTTCTCGTAGATGCGCACCTCCTCGGAGACGCGCAGGCAGTACGGTACCTTGACGATATAGATGCGGTCGAGAAAAGCTTCGTTGTTCTTGTTGTTGCGAAACGCTTTCCATTCGCTTTCATTCGAATGCGCGAGAACGATGCCGTCGAAAGGTATCGCGCCGAAACCCTCGGTGCCCTTGAAGTTGCCCTCCTGGGTGGCGGTCAGGAGCGGATGCAGCACCTTGATCGGCGCCTTGAACATTTCGACGAATTCGAGCAAGCCCTGGTTGGCCAGGCACAGGCCGCCGGAATAGCTGTAGGCGTCAGGATCATCCTGTGCGAAGGTCTCAAGCTTGCGGATGTCTACCTTGCCAACCAGCGACGAGATATCCTGGTTGTTTTCATCGCCTGGTTCGGTCTTGGCCACCGCGATCTGCTTGAGAATCGACGGGTAGCGTTTGACGACCCGGAAACGGCGGATATCGCCACCGAACTCTTCGAGTCGCTTTACCGCCCATGGCGAAAGGATGCGCGTCAGGTAGCGTCGCGGAATGGCATACTGTTCTTCAAGGATGCGGCCATCCTCGTCGGGATCGAACAATCCGAGTGGCGACTCGTTGACCGGTGAACCCTTGATTGAATAGAACGGCTGGCGCTCCATCAATTGCTTGAGCCGCTCCGCGATTGATGATTTGCCGCCGCCGACCGGGCCTAGCAGATAGAGGATCTGCTTTTTCTCTTCGAGGCCTTGCGCAGCATGCCTGAAAAACGAGACAACCTGCTCGATCACTTCCTCGGCGCCGTGGAATTCGCGGAACGCCGGGTAGATCTTGATGATCTTGTTGGCGAAAATTCGCGACAGGGCCGGGTTGTTACGGGTGTCAACCGATTCCGGCGCGCCGATCGCCGACAGCATGCGCTCGGCGGCGGTCGCGTAGGCCATCGGCTCACGTTTGCAGATGTCGAGGTACTCTTCGAGGGAAAACTCTTCCTCGCGGGTACGTTCGAAGCGGGCGGCGAAGTTGCTGATGACGTCCATGCTGCCTCCTGTGATG
Organism: Burkholderiales bacterium; assembly: GCA_031423955.1. Taxonomy (GTDB): domain Bacteria; phylum Pseudomonadota; class Gammaproteobacteria; order Burkholderiales; family JAEUOS01; genus JAEUOS01. The sequence goes on along the minus strand of JANPGJ010000412.1, from coordinate 42,691 downwards.
ATCGCAAAATTCGGGGCGGGCAAAAGAACATTGCTTGAAGCCGGATTGCAGACTCAGCTTTGCACAGAGCGTCCAATGACGAACTGGCGAATACGGTGCAAGAAGCGCGCCTGCTCAGGGGCTTCAATCCTGATGGTGTTCCGTCGATACATTTCGTTCTGGCGGGTTTCCCCCCATGCCGGAATGATGTTGGGCGCCGGGTCGAATGTTCACTCGCATAAATGACCTAACGTACATAAGACTGGAACGGATGACGATAGTTCGTCAAATCTCGTTAAGTGCGGTGCCGTAGAGATCCTGCACGGTTCGCGGCAAGTTCTGCCAATTGCGAAATGCGAGATACCATATGTTGACGCAAAGCAAGCGAATCAACAAGGTATGGTATTTTCCGGCGAATCGTACAGGCCGATTCGTCGCCGGTCAATAAGGGTTTACAGGCGCCGCTCGACCATCACGCCTACTTGGCGGGCAGCGGCAAGGATGCCGATTTTGGCGACCGCCAGCTTGACATAGGGGGTTTGGAACTCTTTCATGATGCCGCGCGCGAGATGGTCCGCCATGCGCTCCAGCAGCTTGAAATGGTGCATGTCGCACTCCCGCTTGACGTATTCGGCCACCGCGGCATAGTTAACCGTGTCGGCCAACTTGTCGCTGGCGAACACGGCTTCACCGGGAATCGCCAGTTCGATGTTGAATTCGAGGGTTTGCGCCGCTTCGCGCTCGCGCGGATAGTGCCCGACAATGGTCGATACCAGCAGATTGCGGATGAAAATCAGGTCCATGTTGATAAAATTCCTTTTTGTGCCCCGATTCTAGAAGAATGACAACATGAGCCTCTTGTTCGGAGTCATTGCATATTTAATCGGTTCGATCTCCTTCGCCGTCTTGGTGAGCCGTGCGTTGGGTCTGGCTGACCCTCGAAGCTATGGCTCGGGCAATCCTGGTGCGACCAACGTGTTGCGATCCGGCAACAAGATCGCTGCGGTACTTACCCTTGCCGGTGATGCTTTCAAGGGATGGCTGGCGGTTTATCTCGCACAGACTTTCGCCGCACAGTACGCGGTTGGCGAAGCTGGTGTGGCGCTGGCTGCTTTTGGCGCGTTTCTCGGTCACCTGTATCCGGTGTTTTTTCGGTTCCAGGGCGGCAAGGGTGTGGCGACCGCGCTGGGTGTTCTGCTTGCCGTTGACCTCCGGCTGGGCCTTGCGACCATTGCGACCTGGCTGATCATTGCCATTTTCTTTCGCTATTCGTCCCTGGCCGCGATGGTCTCGGCATTGTTCGCCACGTTCTTTTGTGCGGTCTATTGGCCGCTGGGGGCGATTACCCTGGCGATTGCGGCGATGTCCGCGCTTCTGATCTGGCGTCATCGGGCGAATATCGGCAAACTTTTGGCGGGCACGGAGTCGCGCCTGGGGGCGAAGGCGAAAAGCTGAGGCGTCGTGCCGCGGCTTCAGTACACTGCGGCACCAGGACTTGCCGGATTCGGTGCTTCGAGTTCGCCCAGGTTCCAGCGCGGACGCACATTGAAGCAATAGCCGGTGCCGTCGGCAACCTGAGCGTCGGCACGGCAGGCTGCGGCGAACGCGATCATTGCACCGTTATCCGTGCACAAGGCCAATTCCGGATAAAACACCTGATAGCCGTTGGCGGCAGCACTCGCGTCAAGGCGCTGGCGCAACGTGCGATTGGCCGAGACTCCACCAGCGATCACCAAACGCTCAAGCCCGGTCTGCTTGAGCGCGCGCATCGATTTGCCGACCAGGACATCGACGATCGCGTCTTCAACCGCATGAGCGATATCGGCGTTGGCGCTCCGGTCCGCTCCCTGCTTGAGTACCAGGTTCAGGACCGCGGTCTTGAGGCCACTGAAGCTGAAATCAAGGTTCGGCGACGAAAGCAGCGGTCGCGGCAGATGGTAGCGGCCGGCGATGCCCGATTGCGCCAGCGCACTGAGGGCCGGGCCACCCGGATAACCGAGTCCCAGCAATTTGGCGCTCTTGTCGAAGGCCTCACCGGCAGCGTCGTCAACCGACTCTCCCAACAATTCGTAGCACCCGACGGCGGTCACCCGCATGAGTTGCGTGTGTCCACCAGATACCAGCAGGGCGATGAACGGAAAAGCGGGCGGCAGCTCGGATAGCAAGGGGGAAAGGAGGTGACCTTCAAGGTGGTGCACCGGAAGGGCGGGTACGCCAAGCCCCATGGCCATGCCGCACGCGGTACCGGCCCCGACCAGAAGCGCGCCGGCCAATCCGGGCCCCTGTGTGTAGGCGATTGCGTCCAGTTCGGTTGCTGTGACACCTGCCTGGTCAAGTACTTGCCTTGCCAGTGGCAAAACCCGGCGGATGTGGTCACGCGAAGCCAGTTCGGGGACCACGCCGCCGTATTCCTGATGCATGCGAACCTGTGAGTAGAGCGCGTGCGCCAGAAGGCCTTCAAGCGGACGGGCGCGGCCTCGTTCGGAGTCATACAGGGCGACTCCGGTTTCGTCACATGAAGTTTCGATTCCCAGAAATAGCATGGTTTGCCGAGCGCGCTGGCCGGGTCGCAGGATGGACATCTATCGATATTGCGGGAGGCTGCTTCGCCCCACGGGCGCCGCCGAAACCTGGCGCCGACTGGATTTCCTGGTTCTCAAAAGTCAGCGGACTTCCGGAAACAGTCGAAAATACCGCGGAAATTGCGGGAAATTGCGTGAAAGTGCAAAATTAACCGAAATTTGCAGGCATTTGACTTGGTCGAGCCTGCCTGGGCAATTACCCACCAGTATACTTCGCGTCCCATGAGTTCCCCCACACTTGCAAGGTGTTTGCGAGCGACACTTCTACTGGTGCCGGCGATGCTTTGCCCGCCAGCGCAAGCACAGGGTAGTCTTGCGCCCGGGAATGTCGAAATGGGTGCCCTGACTCTGGCCGTCGCCGAGAGCTTGCTGGCGAACAGCAATCGTGACATTGCCGTCGCCAGGCGGGCACTTGAACAGTCGCAAGCTGATGTCCTGATCGCCGGGCAACGCCCAAACCCGCAATTGAGCCTGGCTGTGCAGAACATCAACCCGAGCCGCGGAATCGGCGCCGGCAATTTGCGCGGCAAGACGGTCGACTCGGTCGTGCGTGTCGACCAGTTGATCGAGCGTGGCGACAAGGCGGAATTGCGGGTCGAGACTGCCAGGCGCTTTGAAGCTGCCGCCGGTCAGGATATCGCTGATGTTGCGCGTCAGCAGATGCTGGCGCTGCGCAATGCGTATTTCGATCTGCTCGCGATACAGGAAAAATTCGCCAGCTCAGTTGATGCGGCACAGTTGTTCGGGAAGTCGGTAGATGCCGCCCAGTTGCGCTTGAAGGCGGGGGATCTGGCGGCGGCCGATGTGGCGCGGATTCGGGTCGATGCGCTGCGGGCACAGAATGATGCTCGCGCGGCGGAAGGTGAATTGGCGCGCGCCAGGCTCGCGCTTGCTTACTTGATCGGCGCCGAGTCGGTGGCGGCGACAATCAGGGCGGTTTCGCCCTGGCCGCGGCCGCGCGCGGCGGGCGCCGACCTGCCGACCGAAGAACAAATCGAGCAGCGCGCGGACGTGCTGGCGGCGCTGGCACGGGTGGACGGCGCCGACAAGGCGCGCGCACTGGCGCGCGCGCTGCGCACACGCGACGTTTTGGTCGGTGCGCAATATGAGCACTGGCCGAATCAGGCAGATGCGAACAACCAGGGCACAGGCAGCAGCTTCGGGATTGCGCTGTCCGTGCCGCTGTTCCTGCGCCATCAATACGAAGGCGATGTCGCACGCGCCCAGGCGGACTGGTATGCGGCGCGCGATCAGCTCGAGCGAACGCGCGCGCAGGCGCGTGCCGAGCTTGCAAAAGCGGCAGCTGATCTCGCCGCTGCGCGAGAGCGTCTGCTGCGCTTCGAGGGTGAGCTGTTGCCGGAGGCATTGCGTGCTGCTGCGGCGGCGGAGTTTGCTTTTCGTAACGGCGCGATCGGGGTGATGGACCTGCTGGATGCAAGGCGGGTCCTGAGGGCAATCCAGGCAGATGTTTCCACGGCTCGCGCGGATCATGCGAAGGCGCTGTCGGCTTTCGATCTCGGCCGCGGCGTGCCGGCCCGAAATGGCGATTGACCGTGTTGCGTTAAATGAGGCATGCGTGGCCGCGCAGGACTGGGTTATCGGTGCGATGACTGGGGAGCTGCAAAAATTGGTGGATTCGAAAAAGCGCTTGTTGCTCGTCGTTACAACAGTGAGTGCGCTGCTGTCTGCATGCGGTGACAAACCGCTGCCTGCCGCCGCGCCCGCGGTGGCAAAACCGCAGTTCGCCGGCGCCCTGGTAACTTTCGCGCCGGGCAGCCCGCAACTGGCCTCACTGGGAATGGCGCCGGTTGCCATACTGGGCGACGTTGGCATTGAACTGACGGCGCGCCTGGTGTGGGACGAAAACCGGACGGTACGGATTTATGCGCCGTTTTCCGGGCGGGTGTTGCGAATTGCCGCCCAAGCGGGTGAACCGGTCAAGGCGGGGCAGATCCTGGCATACGTGGGTTCGCCGGATTTCGGCCAGGCGCAAGCCGATGCCGGCAAGGCGGTGGCCGATTTCGCGCTCGCAGAGAAGAGTCTGGCGCGGGTGAAGGAACTGCACGACAACGGCGTCGCCCCGCGCAAGGATCTGGCGCAAGCCGAAGCCGAACATGCGCGCGCGCGCAGCGAACTGACGCGGGCCCAGGGCAGGATCCGCTTGTACGGTGGTGGCGCCGGGATCGATCAGACACTTGCCTTGAAGAGCCCGATCGGCGGAACGGTCGTCGAGCGCAATCTCAATCCGGGCCAAGAGGTGCGGCCGGACCAGGGCGGCACGCCGGCGCTCTTTGTGGTGACCGATCCGGCACATTTGTGGGTGCAAATCGACGCCCACGAAAAGGATCTGCCGGTGTTGGCAAAGGGCGCAACTTTCAAAATCAAGGTGCCGAGCTACCCGGCGCAGGCGTTTTCGGCCAAACTTGATGTGGTTGCGGACTTTATCGACCCGCAGACCCGGGTCATCCGGGCCCGCGGGTCGGTCGACAACGCTGATCGCCGCCTCAAGGGTGAAATGCTGGTTACCGCGGTGTTTGAGCACAAAGGGCCGCCGGGCGTCGGGGTGCCGGCGCGCTCCGTGATTTTCTCCGATGGTTCGCACTATGCGTTCGTTGAACGCGCTGCGGGCAGCTTCGAGCGCGTTGCGGTGGTACCGGGCGCGGAGCGCGGTGGCCAGTTGACGATCGCCTCCGGACTGGTCGCAGGCCAGCGTGTGGTGAGCGAGGGTGCCTTGCTGCTGCAGCAGGTCATGCGCAGCGGTACCTCGAAGACCGAGTCCGAATGATCAAGCGGATCGTCTCGTTTGCGTTGAATCAGCCGCTGGCAATCCTGCTGGCGACTGCGTTATTCGTCGCCAGCGGCTTGATTGCCTTCAAGAACCTTCCGGTCGAGGCGTTTCCGGATGTCACCGACACCCAGGTAACGGTCATCACCCTGTTTCCGGGGAGGGCCGCGGAGGAGGTGGAGAAGCAAGTCACGATTCCGCTCGAAGTCGCGCTGTCGGGCCTGCCCAATGCGGTGCGCATGTTTTCGCATACCCAATTCGGCTTGTCGTTCCTCATCCTTACGTTCGATGACGACGCCAATGTGAATCTGGCGCGTCAGCAGGTCGGCGAACGCCTGCGCAGTGTGCCGTTGCCGCCGGGCGTCGAACCAGATATCGCGCCACTGTCAACGGCGATCGGCGAGATCTATCGCTACCGGATGAAATCCGACATTCAGGATTCACGGACATTGCGTACCCTGCAGGACTGGGTGGTGGAGCGCACGTTAAGGCGAGTACCTGGGGTCGCCGATATCGTGCCCATGGGAGGACTGATCAAGCAATACGAGGTACAGCCCGATCTGCCGGTCCTGCGAGCCTACAAGCTGACCCTGCAGCAACTTTTTGTCGCACTCGAGCGTGGCAACAGCAATGCCGGCGGCGGCTATGTCGAGCAGGGCGGGCAGCAATACACGATTCGCGGCATCGGCTTGCTGCGAGATGCCTCCGATATCGAGAACATCGTCCTCGGCGAACGCAACGGCGCGCCGGTGCTGGTGCGCGATGTCGCGAAGGTGGTGGTGGGCAATGTGCAGCGCCAGGGCATCGTGGGGCAGGATCGCGATGACGACGTGGTCACCGGCGTGGTGTTGATGCGCAAGGGCGAGAATCCGTCCAAAGTTCTCAAGGAGGTCAAGGAGAAGGTCGATGAACTCAACCGCGGCGGATTGCCGAAAGGGGTTGCGATCGTTCCCTTCTATGATCGTTCCTGGCTGATTGGCAAGACGCTCAATACCGTATTCAAGAATCTGCTGGAAGGGGCGGCGCTGGTGGCGATCGTGCTCTACCTGTTTCTCGCCAATTTCCGGGCCGCTGCAATCGTTACGCTGGTGATACCGCTGTCGCTGCTGGCGACCTTCCTGGGCCTGAGTTTTGTCGGCATTCCGGCCAATCTGCTGTCGCTGGGCGCGATGGATTTCGGCATCATCGTCGATGGCGCGGTGATCGTGGTGGAAAACGTGTTCCGGCGCCTGTCGATGCAGGCGGACTTCCAGGACGCCACTGTCGACAAGCGCGAAGACCGGTTTCGGCTCCACACCATCATCGAAGCGGCGGTAGAAGTCGGTCGGCCGACCTTGTTTGCGATGATCATCATCATCGCGGCGCACATTCCCATTTTCACGCTGCAGCGCCATGAAGGCAGGATCTTCGCGCCGATGGCCTATTCCGTGACGTTCGCCCTGGTCGGATCGCTGATCCTGTCGCTGACCCTGGTGCCCCTGCTGTGCTTCAAATGGCTGTCGAAAAATCTGCCGAGCCACGACAACTGGATCGTCAGCGTTGCCAAGGCGGGCTATGCGCCGGTGCTTCAATGGAGCCTGGCCAACCAAGTCAAGGTCATCGTTCTTGCACTAGTCGCACTCGCACTGAGCTTTGCGGTAGTTCCGCGCCTGGGCACGGAATTCCTGCCGGAACTTAACGAGGGTTCGCTCTGGTTGAACGTCAAATTGCCTTCGTCGGTCTCGGTCAGCGAAGCGCAGGCGCAAAACGGACAAATCCGCCGCATTTTGCTGAAGACTCCCGAGGTCAATTCGGTGATTTCCAAGGCTGGCAGGCCCGAAGATGGCACCGACCCCAAACTGATCAACATGGCCGAGTTCCTGGTCGATCTAAAGCCCGAGTCGGAATGGAAACGAGCATTCAGCAAGCGACAGGTGATGGACGAGATGGAACAGGCCTTGCTGACCTTGCCGGCAATCAAGCCGTCGTTCTCGCAACCGATCCGTGACAACATTCTCGAGAGCATTTCGCAAATCGACGGCCAGATCGTAATCAAGGTATTCGGCGACGATATTCCTACCCTGCGAAAAGTGGCCGAGAGCGTCCTGGCGGAGGTTGGCGACGTGCCGGGCGTCACCCGTGCCTTGATCGACCGGGTGGGCGAATTGCCCAACTACCTGGTGGAAATCGATCGCGCGCGTGCGGCGCGGTACGGACTCAATGTCGCCGATATCCAGGACGTGATCGAAGTCGGCATCGGGGGGCGGGCGGCAACCTATCTGTGGGAAGGGGAGCGCAAGTTCGCCGTGGCGGTGCGGGTGTCGCCCGAAGAGCGTGGACTTGAGCGTATGAAAGGCATCCTGATGGCGACCTCGTCCGGCGCCTACATTCCATTGTCGGAGGTCGCCGCATTCAAGGCCGCCGGCGGCAGTATGAATATCGCGCGCGAGAACGGCGGGCGGGTCATGGCGATCGGGATCTTCATTCGTGATCGCGATATGGGCAGCGTCGTGGCCGACATGCAAGCGCGCGTCAAGGAGAAGGTCAAGGTACCCGAGGGGTACCGCATCTCCTGGTCGGGGGAGTTCGAGAATCAGGAGCGGGCGATGGCACGTTTGGCACTGGTGGTGCCGATCTCGGTTCTGCTTATCTTTGTACTTTTGTTCAATGCGTTCAACTCGCTCAAGAGTGCGCTGCTTATCATCTTGAACGTGCCGTTCGCCCTGATCGGCGGCATTTTCGCGTTGCTGTTCACGGGGATTCACCTCAGCGTCTCGGCCGCCATCGGTTTCATCGCATTGTTCGGGCAGGCTGTGCTGAACGGGGTGGTGATGGTGACTGTGTTCAATCAATTGCGAAATGCCGGCATGACGGCAGCGCAAGCGGTGGTTGAAGGTTCGATGCAGCGCCTGCGAACCGTACTGATGACCGGCTTGCTGGCAATGCTGGGCCTTTTGCCAATGGCGCTGTCGACCGACATTGGTTCAGAGACCCAGAAACCGCTGGCGGTCGTAGTGATTGGCGGGTTGATTTCGGCGACGTTGTTGACCCTGATCGTGCTGCCGGTGCTCTACATCCTGTTCAACCGCAAATGGACAAATTTGCCGCGGCGGGGTGTTGTGAGGATGCGTCGCGCTCTGCGATCGGGCAAGCCATGAAGCCTGTTCGGCGAGTCGACGGTATTGCTTCCGTTTCACAGATGACATATAATCATAGGCTTTCTGCCGTTGGAGTTTCTGGATCATGCCTACAGTTCGCCTCAAGGAAAATGAGCCGTTTGAAGTTGCGATGCGCCGCTTCAAGCGCACGATCGAGAAAACCGGTCTGCTGACGGAACTTCGGGCGCGCGAGTTTTATGAAAAGCCGACGTCGGAACGCAAGCGCAAGCATGCCGCCGCCGTCAAGCGTACGTACAAGCGACTCAAAAGCCAGCAGTTGCCGCCCAAACTGTACTGATCGCAGGGGCAGCGTTTTGCAAAGGCCGCGGGCGCGTCAAACCCCGCGGCTTTTGTCGTTTTCCGGGGTGCCGATGGCCGGCCCAGTATCGCGCTGCGGGGATTTGTGGATAGTTGCAGGATTCCCGGCCGAAGACATGTCACTGGCGGAACTGTTTTTGGGAACGATAAAAAGATCAAGTATCCGGAACAAGGACTCATCATGCTGCTCAAGGACCGCATCACCGAAGACATGAAAACCGCAATGCGAGCTCGCGACAGCAAGCGTCTGTCCGCGATTCGCATGTTGCTGGCCGCGTGCAAGCAGGTTGAGGTCGACCGTCGGGTCGAACTGGCCGATGCGGATGTCATCGCGATTGTCGAAAAGGAACTCAAGAAGCGGCGCGATTCTGCCACTCAGTATCGGGCCGCGAAACGCGATGATCTGGCCGATGGCGAGGAGTTTGAAGTCGGCGTGCTGTCGGCCTATTTGCCACAGCAGGCGTCGCCGGATGAGATCGCTGCTGTGATCGCAGAGGCGATAGCGGCGGCCGGCGCGGGCGGACAGGCGGTGATGGGCAAGGTGATGGCCACAGTCAAGTCGAAGTTGGCCGGTCGGGCCGACATGGCGCAGGTGTCGGCGACTGTGAAGGCGCGACTCAGCGGCTGATCGTCGGTTTCCGCATCGGGTGTCGGGCCCTGGCTATTGCGGGGGGCCGCCTTTTTCCAGACCGATGATTTTTGCGCCAGGCTTGATATTCTTGGATTTGAACCAACCCAGGTTCATTTCCAGCGCATACCGGGCTGGCTTGGCGCTGCAATGGCTATCTTCGGTTTGCGGTTTCATGTCCTCGACGTTGAGGATTACCCCGGCCTCGTCGATGAACGCCACCGACAGCGGCAAGAGGGTGTTTTTCATCCACATGCATTGCTTGTCGCGATCCGGAAAAATGAACAGCATGCCTTCGTTGGCGCCCATTTTTTCCCGCTGCATCAGCCCCTGCATTCGGGTTCCATAGCTCGCAGCGACTTCCGCTTTTATCAGATACAAGCCGGTCTGCAGCTGAATTGCGGGCAATGGCGGCTGGCCTTGGGCAAAAGCGCCGGCAGCCGCACAAAGCAGTACTGCGAGACAGGTTTTTGCGCGAAGCAGATGGTTGGCCATAGGATGGTTGTTGAAACGTGATTGGAAAAAGGCCGGTCGAGAAGCAAACATTCTAGTCACTCGGCGCCGCCGCAGACGAAAAAAAGCCGGGCGAAGCGCCCGGCTTTTTGTTGAAACAAGAGAAATCGCCCTCTTATTTCTTCGCGTCGGCCTTAGGAGCCTTGGCTTTTTTCTCTTTCTTGGCTTTTTTCTCTTTCTTCATCGGCGCGTCTTTTTTCATTTCAGCCTTGGCCGGTGCGGCAGCCGGTGCGTCGGCTTTCTTGTCTTGCGCAAAACCGGTCGACGAAACGGTGGCGATCACGCCGGCGATCAGGATGGACAGAAGTTTGTTCATTTTGGGTTCCTTGTCAAAGAAATTCGAGAATTTTGCAAAATTGACCTCCTCGGTCAGTGCAGATAACGCCGTCTGGACTTGCCGGTTGACATCTTTGGTGCCGATTTTGCGAAATGTGCGCGAGACGCCCAATTTGTGGCACGAGCTGGCAAACTGGGCTGCGGGTTACTTCAACAAAACGCTCAATGCGTCCCTGGCATGCAAGCTATCGAATGGCAATCCTATTGAATTCAATTGGTTGCAGAAGCGCTTTTCGGCTTTCTCAACCGGCGGACTTGCTGAGTGTTTCGTTCGATGACCGACTGGTCGCGCCGCTTAGGCAGGCGCGGTTTGCCGCGCGACTTCAGCCCTTCGATCGGCCAAATCCCGGATGTCCAGTAAGCGCTTTGCTGTCCGGTTCGGCACGACGTATTGCGGTGTCGGGGTGCCTGATCACTTGCGCCTGTGCCCCGGCCGGTCGCTCGCGCCAAAGCCACCGCTGCGCGAACGGAATCCGTCAATGCGCGCCGGGTCGACCTCGTGCCACTCTCCGGGCTGTAGATCGTCGAGATCAAATGGCCCGATCGAATGCCGTACCAGGCGCAAAGTCGGATGCCCAGCCTTCGCAGTCATGCGGCGGATTTGCCGATTCTTGCCTTCGGTCAGACGCATCTCGAGCCATGTGGTCGGGATTGCCTTGCGGACGCGGATTGGGGGAACTCTGGGCCAAAGACTGCCGGGTTCGGCGACGACAACAGCCGTGCACGGCTGCGTCTTGAAGTCACCCAGGTCGATGCCGTCGCCAAGCGCCTGAAGTGCGTGGAGATCAGGCACGCCTTCGACCTGAACCCAGTAGGCCTTTTCCATTTTGCGGCGTGGATGCGAAATTGCATGCTGCAATGCGCCATCGGCGGTCAGGAGCAGCAAGCCCTCGCTGTCGGTATCGAGTCGTCCGGCAGGATAGACGTCGGGCACCCTGATGTAGTCCGCAAGGGACGCATGGTCGGAATGCTGCGAGAACTGGCACACAGTTCCAAATGGTTTGTTGAAGGCGATCAGGCGAGGGTGCATGTTGACTACGCGCCTGCGCCGCGTCGGGAAGCAGGAATACAAAAACAAAGCCCTGCACAGGTCTCCCCGTGCAGGGCACTTTGGCCGGGAACAGAAGGTCAGACCGCCTGTATATTGGAGGCCTGCTTGCCTTTCTGGCCCTGGGTCACTTCAAACTGGACTTTTTGGCCTTCCTTGAGTGACTTGAATCCCTGCATGTTGATCGCCGAGAAATGCGCGAACAGATCCTCGCCGCCACCGTCCGGCGTGATGAAACCGAAGCCTTTTGCATCGTTAAACCATTTGACAGTACCAGTAGCCATACTTTTACCCACCTTTCAGAGCCTTGCGCGAATGTCCGGCAAGAGTTGACAAGGGCCTCGAACGCCCAGCGTTGTTTGTGTTTCAAGGCCGTTCTCCCCCGCTTCTCTGGCGCAACTTTTTATGGCCACAACCCGATACTTCCAGGTGCTACGGAACTGCTTGAACCAAACATTTCGCGTTGTACGACTTCCGATGCATCTAGTCAAGGGGTTTTCCCGACCGCTCAGGCGTGCGACCGTACGCTTGTTGTATTTTTGATGCTTCACCGATTTGAAAACCGCAAGTGGCGCCCCATTTACCCTGAGATCGCTGTTGCGGAATCGATTCGGATGGATACAATTTCAACATGGCAAACAAGTTCGATTCGGACGGCGGCACCGTCCTTGAGCAAAAGAAGCAGGAGGTCAAGCCGCCGCCGATGTACAAGGTTCTCCTGCTCAACGACGATTACACGCCGATGGAGTTCGTAGTCGGCACCATCCAGCAGTTTTTCAACAAGACTCGCGAGCAGGCGACCCAGATCATGCTCAAGGTGCATCGTGAAGGGATGGCGGTATGCGGCATTTACCCGAAGGACATGGCCGGTACCAAAGTTGATCTGGTGACCCAGCATGCACGCGCGCATCAGCATCCGCTACAGTGCACGATGGAAGAGAATGATTGACCCCTCTGACAAAGCGCCACAAATTTTTGAGTGCACCAAAAAGGTTTTGGTGTAGAGTTTGTTTGAATGCCGGGGGCTCCGGCAACTAAGGCGAAAAATGATTGCGCAAGAGTTGGAAGTCAGCCTGCATATGGCCTTTGTCGAAGCCAGGCAAAAAAGGCACGAATTCATCACTGTCGAACATTTGCTTCAGGCCTTGCTCGACAATCCCACGGCCGCTGAAGTGCTGCGTGCGGTGGGCGAGAATATCGACGATCTGCGCAAGAACCTCGGACAGTTCATCGGCGAGCACACGCCGACGGTTGCCGGCAGCGAAGACGTCGACACCCAGCCGACGCTCGGCTTCCAGCGGGTGATCCAGCGCGCCATCATGCACGTGCAGTCATCGTCGAATGGCAAGAAGGAAGTCACCGGCGCCAACGTGCTGGTGGCGATTTTCGGCGAGAAGGACTCGCACGCGGTTTACTACCTGCACCAGCAGGGCATCACCCGCCTTGATGTGGTGAACTATATTTCGCACGGCATCACCAAGCAGCCTCCGGAAAAGGAGAAGGCGGGTGCCGACAAGGCTGAGAACCAGGAAGCCGAGCAGGAAAACGAAGGCAAGCAAAGCCCGCTTGAGCAGTACACGCAAAACCTCAACAAGGCCGCGTCCGAGGGCAAGATCGATCCGTTGATCGGGCGCGAGCATGAACTCGAGCGCGTGATCCAGACCCTGTGCCGTCGGCGCAAGAACAATCCTCTCCTGGTCGGCGAGGCCGGCGTCGGCAAGACCGCGATCGCCGAAGGTCTGGCCAAGCGGATCGTTGACGGCGAAGTACCGGAGATCCTCAAGGATTCGGTGGTCTATTCGCTTGACATGGGTTCACTGCTGGCCGGCACCAAATATCGCGGCGACTTCGAGCAGCGTCTCAAGGGTGTGCTCAAGAAGCTGACCAACAATCCGAAGGCGGTATTGTTCATCGACGAGATCCATACCCTGATCGGTGCCGGCGCGGCCTCGGGCGGCACTCTGGATGCGTCCAACCTGCTTAAACCGGCGCTGTCGAGCGGCCAACTCAAATGCATCGGCGCAACCACCTACACCGAATACCGCGGGGTGTTTGAAAAGGACCACGCGCTGTCGCGTCGTTTTCAAAAGATCGACGTCAATGAACCCTCAGTGGACGAAACCGTGCAGATTTTGCGCGGCCTGAAGTCGCGCTTCGAAGAACATCACGGCATCAAATACTCGGCATCCGCGATCACCACTGCGGCCGAGCTTTCAGCGCGCTACATCAATGACCGACAGTTGCCGGACAAGGCCATCGACGTCATTGACGAAGCGGGCGCGGCGCAGCGGATTCTGCCGAAATCCAAACAGAAAAAGGTGATCGGCAAGACCGACATCGAGGAGATCATCGCCAAGATCGCGCGTATCCCGCCACATAACGTGTCGTCGGACGATCGCAGCAAGTTGGCCAATCTTGATCGTGACCTCAAGAACGTCGTGTTCGGCCAGGACCAGGCGATTGAGGCGCTTGCCTCGGCGATCAAGATGGCGCGCTCCGGCCTCGGCAACCCGCAGAAGCCGATCGGCAATTTCCTGTTTTCCGGGCCCACCGGGGTCGGCAAGACCGAAGCCGCGCGCCAGCTTGCGTACACCATGGGTATCGAGCTGATCCGCTTCGACATGTCGGAATACATGGAACGGCATGCAGTCAGCCGCCTGATTGGCGCACCGCCGGGATATGTCGGTTTCGACCAGGGCGGGTTGCTTACCGAAGCGATCACCAAGAAGCCGCATGCCGTGCTTCTGCTCGACGAAATCGAGAAGGCGCACCCGGACATTTTCAACATCCTGTTGCAGGTCATGGACCACGGTACGCTGACCGACAACAACGGACGCAAGGCCGATTTCCGCAACATCATCATCATCATGACCACCAATGCCGGCGCCGAGTCGTTGCAGAAGTCGTCGATGGGCTTCACCAACTCGAAGCAGGCCGGCGATGAAATGGGTGAGATAAAGCGCCTGTTCACTCCCGAGTTTCGCAATCGGCTCGACTCGATCATCTCGTTCAAGGCGCTCAACGAGGACGTGATTCTGCGGGTGGTCGACAAGTTCCTGATGCAGCTCGAGCAGCAACTGCACGAGAAAAAGGTCGAGGCGGTGTTCACCGACGCGCTGCGCAAGCATCTCGCCCGCAAGGGTTTCGACCCCCTGATGGGCGCGCGGCCGATGTCGCGCCTGATCCAGGACACCATCCGCAAGGCGCTGGCCGATGAGTTGTTGTTCGGCAAGCTGGTGACCGGCGGCAAGGTGACCGTCGATCTCGAGGGCGATGGTGAAGATGCCAAGGTCAAGCTGACGGTGCATGAAGGCGAAGAGCCGAAGTCCGACGGCAAGACCACCGACGAGCCGGTCGAAGTACTTTAAGTCTTTGACGCTTTGCAAAAGGCCGCCTGCGGGCGGCCTTTTGCGTTGCGCCGGTGCGCCGTGATCGACCGCCAAGGCCAGTTTCGGTTGACTGGTGGCAGCGGCCACAAGGACTGGCCGGTGGTGGCAGAAGGCTTGGTTTTTGGTCAACGCATGGGTTACATTAGTCGCTGATGCAGCGACTAACAACGTTTCAAGGGAGGCGGGATTTCATGAAACCAAAACAATTCGTGGCGTTCGTGCTTGTGCTGATGGCGACGTCAGCAGCGGCGCAGGATCGCTATCTAGGGCGCAATCTGGCTGCACAATGTGCCAATTGCCACGGCACCAATGGTCAGAGCCAGGGTGGCATCCCGGGCTTGGCGGGGCTGGGCCAGGCAACCCTGATTGCCCAGATGAATGCCTTCAGGAGCGGAGCCCGTAGCGGCCCGGCGGCGACGATCATGCATCAGATCGCCAAAGGCTACACCGATGAACAGATCGCGCTGATGGCCGCGTATTTCGCGGCGCAGAAGCCGGGCAAATAGGAGCGTGTGATGGCAAAATCCCGATACAACCTGGGGCGGCGCGACTTCCTCAAGGCTTCCGGAGCCGCCGGCGCGCTTGCGCTGACCGGCTGTGCCACCACTTCGTCGCCGCCACAGAAGCTCGGCCGCGTCATCGTGATCGGTGGTGGCTACGGCGGCGCGACGGCCGCGAAATACCTGCGCATGTGGTCCGAAGGCGCCATTGAAGTGTTCATGATCGACATGAACCGGGCGTTCGTTTCCTGCCCCTTGTCGAACCTGGTGCTCGGCGGCAGCCGCAAGATCGAAGACCTGACTGTCGGCTATGGCGGCTTGCGCGACTACGGCGTGCAGGTGATCAACGATGAGGTGACCAAGGTCAACGTTGACAAGAAGACCATCGAGCTCAAGAAGATCCAGGACCTCGACTACGATCGCTTGATCGTCGCGCCCGGCGTTGACTTCCTGTTCGAGCAGGTCGGCAGTCTCAAGGACCCGAAGGCGCAGGAGCGTGTGCTGCATGCCTGGAAAGCCGGACCGCAGACCGTTGCCCTGCGTCAGCAACTGGTGGACATGCGTGACGGCGGAGTCTACGTTCTCTCGATTCCGCGCGCGCCCTATCGCTGCCCGCCGGGGCCGTATGAACGTGCCTGCCAGGTGGCGCATTACTTCAAGCAGTCCAAGCCTAAGAGCAAGGTCATCATTCTTGATGCGAACGAGGACGTGGTATCCAAGGCCGGCCTGTTCAAGGCGCAATGGAATGGACAATACAAGGGCCTGATCGAATACCGCAACAACAGCGAGGTCAAGGATGTCAACCTGGCGAGCATGTCTGCGGTCCTTGATATCGGGGCCGATGTCAAGGCAGATGTCCTCAATGTCCTGCCACCGATGCGCGCCGGCAACATCGCCCGAGAGGCCGGCCTGATCACCGCCAACAACCGCTGGTGCGGCGTCGACTGGCTGACCCTGGAGTCGGTCGCACGGCCGGGCATCCATGTGCTTGGGGATGCGACGCTGTCGGCGGCCCTGATGCCGAAGTCCGGCCATATGGCCAATCAGCATGCGAAGGTCGCGGCCGCCGCGATCGTTGAATTGATGAACGGTCGCAAGCCCTCGCCGACCCCGATGATGGCCAACACCTGCTATTCGTATGTGGATGACAAGAATGTGGTCCATGTGGCCAGCGTGCACGCCTACGACGCCAAGGACAGGACGATGAAAGTAGTGCCCGGTTCGGGTGGCCTGTCGGCAGCACCGTCCGAACTCGAGGGAAGTTACGGCAACGCGTGGGCCAGGAACATCTGGCATGACATGCTCGGCTGAGGCGGCGCAGTTTCGTCATGCAAAGCGGCGTCGCGAGGCGCCGTTTTTCGTGGCGGGCCTACCATCTGGCGACCTGTTGCCCGGTGATCCGGGAACGCGCGGGACGCTTTGTGTGCCAAGTTCCGCAGCCTGATGGCTTGAGGGCGGGCTTGCCTTCTACTTTCCGCTCGCCTCCGGCCGGCGGATATTGCGCCGCATCTCAACATTGGCGCTCTCAAGGGTGACAGCCAAAGGCGCCAGAGTGTCAATTGCGAGTTCATAGTCACCGATTTCTGCGACGTCGACAATCAGCATGGTGCGCGACAGCACCTGCGTAGCCGGACTATTGGGGTCACTTGTGTTGTTGACCTGAAACGTCGCCGAGGCAAGCGTGGCGCCACTTTTCCTGAGCGTGGCGCGATAACTGTTCCACTTGCCTGCTTCGATCGCGTTGGCCGTGTAGGTGGCCTGCAGATTGAGCGCGATCGGGTTCATTTCCGGACCCAGGGTCAAGGTGAGTGGCGCATAGCCGCCGCTGCGGCTTTGCAGCGGGAAGCGCGCCACCTTCTCCCCGGTGAACAGGCCGTCGCAGCCGGCGAATGCGAACACCGAACACAAAAGAGGCAGGACGAGGTTGCGCATCGGGTTCCTAACTTGCAAAGTCGGCAACCACCGGCGCGTGGTCCGATGGCTTTTCGAGCTTGCGTGGAGCGCGGTCGACGACGCAGGCACGGCAATCCGCGGCCAGCGCCCGTGACGCCAGGATGTGGTCGATCCGCATGCCGGCGTTGCGGCGAAACCCGAGCATGCGGTAGTCCCACCACGAAAATGTTTTCTCGGGCTGCTCGAACAATCTGAAGCAGTCAACCAGTCCGGCATTGGTCAGCGCGCCCCAGGCAGCCCGTTCTTTCGGGCTTACCAGGACCTGGCCTACCCAGGCTGCCGGATCATGTACATCCCGATCCTCCGGCGCAATGTTGTAGTCGCCAAGCAGGGCCAATCGCGGATGCGCGGCAAGTTGCTGCAGCATGTAGCCATGCATCGCATCGAGCCAGTCAAGCTTGTAGCGATACTTGTCGGACTCCAGGCTCTGGCCATTCGGAAAGTATGCGCACACCAGTCGGGTCTCGCCGATGGTCGCGGCGATCACGCGCTTTTGCTCATCCGCGTAATCCGGAATGTCGACCGTCACATCGCTCATCGGCAACCGTGAAACGATCGCAACCCCGTTGTAGGTCTTTTGTCCGTTGACCACCGACTCATAGCCGGCCGCGCGCAATTCGGCGACCGGGTACTTGTCGTTGTTGAGCTTGAGCTCCTGCAAACAAAGCACGTCGACGTCGGCGGTACCAAGCCAATCGAGCACATGGCCCAGGCGCACGTTGAGGGAATTGACGTTCCAGGTGGCGATGCGCATCGGGCTTTTTTCCAGGACGACGAAAAAGGCCGCGGTTCAGGCGGCCTTGGCACCACAGGGGCGGCGACGATCGGTCAGAAGCCCTTGAACCAGGACGGCCGATTTGCTGCCGGGTCGGCAGGGGGGGGGACGGTACCAACGGACGGCGCTGTGCCCGGCGCCGGCGCATTGCCACCGGCCGGCGCGCCTGGCGCAGTCGGTGCGGCAGCGGTCTTGCTGTCAGGTGTAAACGGCGCGGTCGGTGCGGGCGGCGGATTCTTGTAGCTGGCGGGCAACAGATTGTTTGGCGGATAGCCGGCCACGTTCAATGCCCCGTTCCAGGCGCCTTCCTCGAACCCCACCTGCTTGTTGTTGCCAAGCATCATCACCGGTACCTGGGCTGCGCCGGTGGCTTCCTTGAATACCTTGAGATCGTCCGCATTGCGCACGGTCTTCTCGGTAAATGGCACGCCGCGCTTGGTCAGGTAGTTGCGCCCCTGGGTACAGGCTTCGCAGTCATTGGTGGTGTACAGGGTCACTGGAAAGGTCTTGACCGCCTGTTGCAGCACATAAGGCAGGCCGGCCGAACCTGCAGACGCGCCAGAAGAAGAAGCAGCGGCGGTCGGCGCCGCGCCGCCACCCGCTGCAGGTTTCGCGACGGGTTTGGCGCTTGGCGGCGGCGGTTGGTCGCTATAGACCACGCGGCCATCCGGTCCGATGTACTTGTACTGCGCGAACGCTGCGGCCGAGCCAAACGCAGCGATGGCCGCAATCAGGCAGCCGAACAGTTTCTTGAAACAGGCATATTGCATAAGTGTCTCCTTACGAATCAGGGAGTTATGAAGGCATCATACCATTGTGTCTAAGCAATGCATCGATCCGCGGCGCGCGGCCGCGAAAGGCATGAAAATTCTCCGCGGCCGGGCGACTGCCGCCCATGGCCAGCACTTCATCGAGAAAGCGGGCACCGGCGCCGCCATCGAGGACGCCCTCTTCCTCAAATGCACTGTAGGCATCGGCTGACAGCACTTCGGCCCATTTGTAGCTGTAGTACCCGGCGGCATAACCGCCGGCGAAAATGTGCGAGAAATTGTTCGGGAACCGGTTGTAGGCGGGGGGGTGCATGACGGCAACGCGCTCGCGTACCGCCGCGAGCAATGCCATCGGCGTTTGTTGCACACGATCGAAATCGTGGTGCAGAAGGATGTCGAACAGCGAATACTCGATCTGTCGCACGGTTTGCATGCCCGCCTGAAAATTCTTTGCCGCCAGCATTTTGTCGAACAACTCGCGCGGCAATGGCGCGCCGGTATCGACATGACCGGTCATGTGCTTGAGTACGTCCCATTCCCAACAGAAATTCTCCATGAACTGGCTGGGCAATTCCACTGCATCCCATTCAACGCCGTTGATCCCGGCGACACCGAGATCGTCGATGCGCGTCAACATGTGGTGCAGGCCATGGCCGAATTCGTGAAACAGCGTGATCACATCGTCATGGGTGAATAACGCAGGGCGCTTTTTCCCGTTGACTTCGCCCACCCCGCGGGCAAAATTACAGGTCAGGTAGGCGACCGGGGTCTGCACTCCGCTTTTCTTGCGCCGCCGCGTGATTGCGTCGTCCATCCAGGCGCCGCCGCGCTTGATGTCGCGTGCATACAAATCGAGATAGAACTGGCCGATCAGTTCGCCCGTGCTGGTTTCGATCCGGTAAAAGCTGGCATCTTCGTGCCAGACAGGCGCCGTGTCGGGCCGGATATGCACCTTGAAAACCGTTTCCACGACCCTGAACAAGCCGCTCAAAACGCGTGGCTCGGGAAAGTACTCCTTGACTTCCTGGTCCGAAAACGAATATCGGGCCTGGCGCAGCTTTTCCGATGCGTACAGGGTGTCCCATGCTTCGAGGGGCGCCAGGCGCAGCGAGTCACGCGCGAAGTCCGAAAGTTCCTGCATGTCGCGCAAGGCGTACGGCTTGGCGCGCGCGGCCAGATCGTTGAGGAAGTCCAGCACCTCCTGCGGGGTGTTGGCCATTTTCGCCACCAGCGACACGCAGGCGAAACTCTGATAACCAAGCAGGCCGGCTTCCTCGGCGCGCAGGGCGAGAATGCTGTCGATCAGCGGCGTGTTGTCGAGCTTCGGATCGCCGAATTCGGACGCCCGCGTCACATTGGCCTTGTAGATCGTTTCGCGCAGTGCGCGATCATCGGCGTACTGCAGCACCGGCAGGTAAGACGGCGCCTGCAACGTGAACTTCCAGCCCGGTTTGCCGTCTTTCGCCGCCGCCTCACGCGCCGCTTCGCGGGCGTCAGGAGGTAATCCTGCCAGTCGCGACTCATCTTCCACAATCAGTGAAAACGCATTGGTGGCATCCAGCACGTTTTCCGAGAACTTCGAGCCCAATGCCGCCTGTTGTTCGGCGATTTCCTTGTAGCGTGCCTTCTTCTGGTCGGACAGATCGGCGCCGCTCAGACGGAAATCGCGAATCTCGTTGTCAATGATGCGGCGCCTCGCCGCGCTCAGCCGCGCGAACCCCGGCGCGGCGCGCAGGGCCTTGTATTTGCCGAACAGCGCCAGGTTCTGCCCGAGGTCGGTCCAGTACTCGGTGACCTTCGGCAGATTCTCATTGTAGGCCTCGCGCAATTCCGGGCTGTCCTTGACGGCATGCAGATGGCCGACCACGCCCCAGGCACGCGACAGGCGTTCGTTGACGTCTTCGAGCGGTGCGACAAAGCTGTCCCACAAAAGCGCGCCCGCGTCCGCGGTGACGTGCGTGATCGTGGCGCGACAATCGGCGAGCAAGCCGTCGATCGCCGGGGTGACATGGACCGGTTCAATCTCGGAGAAGCGTGGCAGCCCGGAAAAGTCGAGCAGGGGATTGGCGGGAGTTGTCATCAGGTTTCAGCAGCTTTCAGGGTATTGGCAAGCAACATGGCGATGGTCATCGGGCCGACGCCGCCAGGTACCGGCGTGATCCAGCCGGCGACGGCGCGTACGGCGGCGAAATCGACGTCGCCGCAGAGTTTTCCGGCAGCATCGCGATTCATGCCGACATCAATCACGCAGGCACCGGGTTTGACCATGTCTGCGGTCACCAGGTTCACCCGGCCGACCGCGGCGACCAGAATATCGGCCTGACGGGTGAACGACCCCAGATCCGGCGACTTCGAATGGCAGATGGTGACAGTGGCCCCGGCTTGCAAGAGCAGCAATGCCATCGGTTTGCCCACGATGTTGGAACGGCCGATCACCACCGCATGCTTGCCGGCCGCATCGATGCCCTCGGACTTGAGCATTTCCATCACACCGGCCGGCGTGCATGGTGCAAATCCGGGCAGGCCGGTCAGCAAGGCGCCGGCGCTGGCGACATGGAAGCCGTCGACATCCTTGGCCGGTGCGATCGCCTCAAGCACGCGATGGCTGTCGATGTGCGGCGGCAGCGGCAATTGCACCAGGATGCCGTGGATCGACGGATCCGCATTCAGCGCTGCCAGGCGCGACAGCAGTGCGGCTTCGCCGGTGTCGGCCGGCAATGCGATGAGTTGCGAATGAAACGCAGCCTCCTCGCAGGCGCGTACCTTGTTGCGAACATAGACCTTCGAGGCCGGATTGTCACCAACGACGATCACGGCCAGTCCGGGAGGCTTGCCGGCTGATGCCAATGCCAGTGCGCGCTCGCGAAACCCGCGGCGCAGGCGTTGCGCCAGCGCGGTGCCGTCGATCAATCGTGCTGTCATGTCGGGGTTGGTCCGGAGCCGCGAAGCGGCAACGAAATCGATCTCCAGGATTGCCTGTCGGTGCTGCCGGCATGACCGCCGTCGCGTGGCGGCGGCGGATGCCGCGGGCCTTCCAGATGCTTTGCGGCGCCAGTCAGGCCGGTCACGGTACGCGCACCCCAAGGCCTATCCGAAGTCGCGCTGGAATGCGGTGAGCTCAGCGTAAGCGGGCGCGAGTTTAGCAGGGATGGCAGCGAAAATCGGCGTCAATCTGCGGTACAGGGCACCGGTTTGCGGGTTTGGCAATACCCGGCGCCCGGGTTGCTTCATCAGCGCGACCACGTTGTGCAGGGAGCCCGCGTGGCCCAGCGTGCGGACTGCAAGCAGGGCTGCGCCCTGCGCGGTGGTTTCGGGGTTTTCAGCCACCAGAAGTGGCCGGCCGAACAAGTCGGCTGCCATCTGCAGCCAGAACGGCGAGTGCGCAAAGCCGCCGCCGGCAATGATCTCATCGACCGGCCCGCCGGCGAGTTCTTCGAGCACCTCGAGAATCATCGCCAGGTTGAACAAGACGCCTTCCATGACCGCGCGCACCATGTGCGCCGGTCGATGTCCGAAGTTGAGCCCGATGAACGAGGCGCGCGCGTCGCTGTTCCAAAGCGGAGCGCGCTCGCCGGCGAGATAGGGGTGGAACAGCAGGCCACCCGCGCCTGGCGGCGCCTGCGCCGCCAGCGCGGCGAGTGCCGCATAGGGATCAACTGAGGCGGGTGGCCCAATGGCATCGGCCGCAACGTCAATCCGCAATTGCGGAAAGTTGTCGCGCAACCAGCGCAACGGCAGGCCGCCGCCATTGGTTGCGCCGCCAATCACGAACTGCTCGTAGCCCAGCGCATAGCAAAAAGTGCGCATTGCCGCGTCCGGTGCCGGCCGGTCCACCGCCATGCGCAATGCGCCGCTGGTACCGATGGTCAACACCGCGCGCCGGTGCGATTCGCCGGCCAGGAGGCCGGCGCCGAGGTTGGCCAGGCAGCCGTCCGACGCGCCCAGAACAAACGGCATGCTGCGGTCGAGGTTCATCGCGCTTGCAGGATCAGGCAGCAGGCCGCGCAATACGGTCTCGGTGCGCGCTACCGGCGACAGGCGGTCGCGGCCGATGCCGGCAATCGCCAGCGCCGCGGCGCTCCAGTCGCGCGCGGCGAGACTGTAAAGGCCGCTGGCAGAGGCGACCGAATCATCGACGATCCAGCGCTCGAACAAGTGGTAACAGACGTACTCCTTGATCGACACGAACTTCGCCGCCTGTGCAAACACCGCCGGCAACATTTCCTTCAGCCAAAGCAGCTTGACCAATGGTGACATCGGGTGAATCGGCACGCCGGTCGCGGCGTACAGCGCCTGTGCGCCGGCTGTCGCGCGCAGCGCCGCCGCCTGGCGCGCGGCGCGGTTGTCGGCCCAGGTATAGGCCGGTGTCAGGGCGGCGCCAGCGGCATCGACCGCGATCAGGCTGTGCATGGCCGACGACAGCGAAACGCAATCGATGGTCTCGCCACAGGCCAGGTTCAAGTCGCAAAGGCACTTGATGAGGGCGCGCAGTACCGTGGCTGGATCGAGTTCGGCGGCGCCGGGCGCAGGGCGCTGCAGCGCGTACTCGACGGCGACGGCGCGGCCGGTGAACTGCGCATCATCGAACAGCAGGGCGCGGGTGCTCGAGGTGCCGATATCGACAGCGGCGATCAACATGGAAAAGTTTGCACGCGGCGGAAAGGTAAAATCGTCCGACCCGCATTTTACGGTGACCGCCCGTGATCCATCGCATCGCCCCCTCGATTCTTTCCGCCGACTTTGCCCGGCTCGGCGAGGAGGTTCGCAATGTGCTGGCCGCCGGCGCCGACAGCGTGCACTTCGATGTGATGGACAACCACTACGTGCCCAACCTGACAATTGGGCCGATGGTGTGCGAAGCGGTGCGCCCGCATGCGGTGAAGGAGGGCAGGCCGGTACCGATCGACGTCCACCTGATGGTCAGGCCGGTTGATCGCATCGTGCCCGACTTCGCGCGGGCGGGCGCCAACATCATCAGTTTTCACCCCGAAGCCTCCGATCATGTCGACCGTACGCTCGGGCTGATTCGCGAATCCGGCTGCAAGGCCGGCCTGGTGCTCAATCCCGCCACATCGCTCGGCTATCTCGATCATGTGATGGACAAGCTCGACCTGATTCTCATCATGTCGGTCAATCCGGGGTTTGGCGGTCAGAAATTCATCCCGCATGCGCTGGCCAAGTTGCGGGCGGTGCGCGCGCGCATCGATGCGCACCGTGCCGCCGGCGGGCAGGAGATCTGGCTCGAGGTCGACGGCGGCGTCAAGGCCGACAACATTCGCGCCATCGCCGCGGCGGGCGCCGACACCTTTGTGGCCGGCTCGGCCATCTTCGGTGCCGACGACTATGCGCGCGTGATCAGCGCGATGCGCACCGAACTGGCTGCGGCCTGAAAGCCAACCCGCCAGCGCTTCTCAGTCGAGCTTGATGCCCGACTTCTGCACTAACTTCGCGTACTTGGCCAGCTCGCTTCTGAAGAACGCAGCCGCAACTTCGGGCGTGGTCAGGCTGATGGTGTTGCCCTGCTTGGCCATCGCGTCCCTCACCTCGGGTGCGGCGAATGCGCTGGCGAACGCCGTATGGAGGCGTCTGACCTGCTCCGGCGGCAACCTGGCCGGCGCGACCACCGCGAACCAGCCCTCGACCTGATAGTTGGGCAAACCCTGCTCGGCGATGGTCGCGATTTCCGGCGCTGCCGCGCTGCGCGTCGCACTGCCGATGCCAATCGCACGCAGGGCGCCGCTTTTCAGATGGCCCTGGATGGTCGGCAGTGCCGACACCGACATTTCGACCTGCCCGCCGATGGTGTCGGCCAGCATCGGTCCGACCCCCTTGTACGGAATATGTTTAACATCGACCCCGGCCTCATCGATGAACATTTCGGCGGCCAGGTGCAGGATCGTGCCGTTGCCGGCGGACGCATAGTTGTATGCGCCGGGCCTGGCCTTGAGGAAGGCGATCAGCTCGCCCACGTTTCTCGCTTGCACCTTGGCCGGGTTGACCAGCAACACCATCGGCGTGCTGCCGAGCACGCTGATCGGCGTGATGTCGGCCAGCGGGTCGAAGGGCAGCGACTTGTATACGCTGGGGTAGATCACGTGATTGTTCGACACCAGGCTGATGGTGTGGCCGTCGGGGGCCGACTTGATCATTGCATGGGTACCCGGGATGCCGCCGGCGCCGGGCTGGTTCTCGATCACCACGGTTTGGCCACCCAAGGCTTTCGACAATGCCGGCGCCAGAGTGCGGGTGATGACATCCACCCCGGCCCCGGGGCCAAGGGGCAGGATGATCTTCAGCGGGCGATCGGTGCCTTGCGCCATGCTGCCCGTCGCAGCACAGAGGGCGACCCAGGCCAATACAAGGGCTGCCGCGAAAGCAGTGAAAGCGGATCGCACTGGCAGGCATGTCGGCATCAAGTCCTCCTTGTTGTCTGATATTACCCGGCCGCGTCGTTCGGCACCGACCTGCCGCTCTTCCGGACAGGTGACGGAGTCAGGTCGTGTCATTGAATCCGGCAGCGTCCCCAGCCATCGGCCGCAACCCGATATCATTGAACGGATACTCAACCGGCGGACAAATTCATGTCAAAACCTGTCAAACCCGATTCCAATGCCCCTCAAGCTGCCGCATCAGGCATGGCCAAAGGCCTCACTAGCTACGGTGATGCCGGCTTTTCGCTGTTCTTGCGCAAGGCCTTCATCAAGGGCGCCGGGTATACCGATCGCGCGCTTGAGCGGCCGGTGATCGGCATCACCAATACCGGCAGCGCCTACAACCCCTGCCACGGCAACGCGCCGCAACTGATCGAGGCGGTCAAGCGCGGCATCCTGATGGCCGGTGGCCTGCCGATGGACTTTCCGACCATTTCCATCCACGAGAGCTTCGCTGCGCCGACCTCAATGTACCTGCGCAACCTGATGTCGATCGACACCGAGGAGTTGATCCGCGCCCAGCCGATGGACGCCATCGTGATGATCGGCGGCTGCGACAAGACGGTGCCGGCGCAGCTGATGGGCGCAGCGTCGGCCGGCCTGCCGGCGATCCAGTTGATCACCGGCTCGATGCTGACCGGTTCACACCGTTCCGAGCGGGTCGGCGCCTGCACCGATTGCCGCCGCTACTGGGCCAAGTTCCGCGCCGAGGAAATCGATGCCGAGGAGGTGGCCGATGTCAACAACCAGTTGGTCGCGTCGGTGGGCACCTGTTCGGTGATGGGCACCGCCAGCACCATGGCTTGCATCGCCGAGGCGCTCGGCATGACGGTGCCGGGCGGCGCGTCGCCGCCGGCGGTGACCGCCGACCGCATGCGGGTGGCCGAGCAGACCGGCGTGCAGGCGGTCGCGCTCGCCAAATCCGGGCTGACCATCGACAAGATCCTGACCCCCCAGGCGTTTGAGAACGCGATGCGCGTCCTGCTGGCCATCGGTGGCTCGACCAATGGCATCGTGCACCTGACGGCGATCGCCGGGCGCATGGGGCTGGACGTCGACATGCAGGCGCTCGACCGCATGGGGCGCGAGACCCCGGTCCTGCTCGACCTCAAGCCTTCGGGCCAGCATTACATGGAGGATTTCCACGACGCCGGCGGCATGGCCACCCTGCTGCGCGAGTTGAAGCCCCTGCTGCACCTCGATGCGCTCACGGTGAGCGGCCGCACGCTTGGTGAAGAAATCGACGCTGCCGGGCCAGGCTTCCGGCAGGACGTGGTGCGCCCGTTCGCCAATCCGATCTTCCGTGAAGGCGGCATCGCGGTGCTCGCAGGCAACCTGGCGCCGGGCGGGGCGATCATCAAGCAGTCGGCCGCCAATCCGGCGCTGATGGAACACGAAGGCCGCGCGGTGGTGTTCGAGAACGCGCTTGACCTCGCCGCGCGCATCGACGCTCCCGATCTCGATGTCAACGCCGATGACATCCTGGTGCTGAAGAACATCGGCCCCAAAGGCGCGCCGGGCATGCCGGAGGCCGGCTACATGCCGATTCCCATGAAACTGGCCCGCGCCGGGGTCAAGGACATGGTGCGCATTTCCGACGGTCGCATGAGCGGCACCGCCTTCGGCACCATTGTCCTGCATGTGATTCCCGAGGCCGCCATTGGCGGGCCACTCGCATATGTGCAGAATGGCGACCGCATCCGCCTGTCGGTGGCCAGGCGCGAACTGTCGCTGCTGGTGTCGGCGGAAGAACTGGCGCGCCGGGCACAGGCCAATCCGGTGACTGTACCCAGTGCTGCGCGCGGTTATCGCAAGCTGTTTCTGGAAACGGTGACGCAGGCAGACAAGGGGGTCGACTTCGATTTTCTGCGTGACCCGGTGACCCGCGGCTCGGTGCCCGGAGCCCGTTGACAACTGGCAACAGGTGGTCGGACGAACCTCGAGTTGAGATTACCGGCAGTAGCGTCTGGCAGGTTTCGCGCTTCCGGATGTTGACTACCCTGAGCGTAAAGGAACCATGATGCGCAGCAAATTGTTTGTTCCGGGCTCACGGCCGGAATTGTTCGCGAAAGCGCTGGCCAGTGATGCCGACGCCTTGTCGTTCGACCTTGAGGATGCGGTGCATGCGTCGCGCAAGGCCGAAGCGCGGCTGGTGCTGGCGGATTTCCTGCGCAGCCCGGCAGCCGCGTCCAGCGACAAAACCATCATCGTGCGCGTAAATCCGGTGGCCTCGCCGCATTTCGCGGCCGATCTCGATGCCGTCGTGCAAGCGCGCGTCGACCTGATCAACCTGCCCAAGCCGGGGTCGCCGCAGGAGATTCGCAGTGCCATCGTGGCGATCGAAGCCATCGAGGCGACGCGCGGCCTCCAGGCCCGGGCCCGCATCCTGGTCAACATCGAGTCGCCGCTTGCATTGCGGATTGCGCAGCCTCTGGCGAGCGCGCATCCACGGGTGGCCGGCCTGCAGCTTGGGTTGGGCGACTTGTTCGAGCCGCTCGCGATACTGCGCACCGATGTCGCAGCGGTCCACTCGGCGATGTTCGCCACCCGCATGGCGGCGGGCGAAGCCGGCGTCTTCGCCTACGATGCGGCGTATGCCGACATCGCCGATCGCGACGGGTTTCGCGCCGAGGCGCGGCGCGCGCGCGATCTCGGATTCCTGGGAAAAAGTTGTATTCATCCGAGCCAGATCGCGATCGCCAACGAGGTGTTTTGCCCGACAGAGGCGGAGATCGCACACGCATTGAAGGTGGTGGTGGCCGTTGAAGCGGCCCAGGTCAGGGGCGTGGGAGCCCATGTGGTTGACGGCAAGATGATCGACGGGCCGTTTATCGCGCGCGCGCAGGCCATCGTCGCCGAAGCGCGACGTCTCGGCTTGACCGCATGAACCTGCGATTGGCGGCCGCTGCGCGCGGTTCGCTGCTGCGCGGCACTGGCGCCCGGTTGCATTGGTGTGCCGCTGCTTTCGTGGCTGCGTTCCTGGCCACTGGCGCGGCGCACGCGCAGGATGGATACCCGAACCGCGCGTTGACCATTGTCGTGCCGTACCCGCCGGGCGGCTCGAATGATGTGTTCGCACGCCGCGTCGCCAGGAGCCTCGGTGACGCCCTCGGGCAGGCGGTGATCATCGACAACCGGCCCGGCGCCAGCGGCAATATCGGCACCGCGATGGTGGCGAAGGCGCCGCCGGACGGCTACACCCTGGTGGCGGTGTCGTCGAGCATGGTGACCAATGCCGCAGTGCAGCCGAACCTGCCGTTCGACGCGATCAGGAGTTTCCAGCCGGTGGCGATGCTGGCGCGCGGCCCGTTTGTCGCCGCGGTGGCCAATGATGTCCCGGTGCGCAATCCGGCCGAACTCCTGGCCTGGCTCAAGGCCAATCCCGGGCGCTTCAACTATGCCTCCTCGGGCTTAAGCAGCAGCAACCAGTTCGCCACCGAAATGTTCAAGGCGCTTTCCCGTACCTTCATCGAGCACGTGCCGTATCGCGGCATGGGCCCGGCGGTCACCGATCTGGTCAGCGGCCAGGTGCAGTTGCTGCTGGCCAGCGGCCCCTCGCTGTTGCCGCAAATCCGCGCCGGGCGGGTGCGGGCAGTCGGTATCACCAGCGCCCGGGCAAGCCCGATCGCCCCCGACCTGCTGCCGCTCGCCAGCGCGCTGCCGGGCTACGAGTTCGAATTGTGGTGGGGCCTGCTGGCGCCGGCAGGGACGCCGCAGGCAATCATCGAGCGTCTCAATACAGAGGTCAATCGCAGTCTCGGCGCGCCCGAGATGCGCCAGTTCCTGCTGGCCGAAGGGGCGTTGCCGGCGCCGCAAAGCGCGGCACAGTTCGCCGCCATCATCGCCCAGGATATTCCGCGCTGGCAGAAGCTGGCGCGGCAACAGTCGATCTCGATGGAGTAGCCATGAGTGAAGAAACGCACGCCGCAACGCCGGACCGATCCACCCGCTTGTCCGCCATCGCGCCACGCCAGGGGCCGCCGGGCCCGCTGTCAGGGGTCCGTGTACTCGACTTGTCGGCCTATATCGCCGGCCCCTACGGCTGCTCGCTGTTGGCCGACCAGGGCGCGGAGGTGATCAAGATCGAACCGCCGGCCGGCGACAACCTGCGCAAGTATCCGTCCACCCTCGAGGCGGAGAGCCGCGCGTTTCTGGGTGTCAATCGCAGCAAGCTGGGTGTGATGCTCGACCTGAAGCAGCCGGATGATCTCGCCACTCTGCTGACGCTTGCGCGCAGTGCCGACGTGCTGGTGCACAATTTTCGCCCCAGTGTGCCGCCGCGCCTGGGCATTGCCTATGACCAGTTGCGCGCGGCGAATCCGCGCCTGATCTATTGCGCGGTGAGCGGCTATGGCGAGACCGGGCCGTTGGCGGAAAAGGCCGGCTACGACCAGGTGCTGCAGAGCATGACCGGAATGAGCGCGATGCAGGGCAAGGCGGGCGGGCCGCCGGAAGTGATCTACGGTTCGGTGGTCGATTACTACGCCTCGGCCCTGGTGGCGGCCGGGGTTGCCTCGGCGCTGTACGAGCGCTCGCACAGCGGGGTCGGGCAGTTCGTCGGCGTGTCGCTCTTGCGTGCCGCACTCACCATGCAGTCGGCGCGATTGGTATGGGCCGAAGGCGAGCCGCGCGAATTGAGTCGCGACATGCGCTCCGGCGGAGTCACCGGGATTCACCCGACGCGCGAGGGTTACCTCTATATTTCGGCCAACACGCCGCACTTCTGGCGCGCGTTGTGCGCCAAGACCGGCCTCGATGATCTGGCGCAGGATGAGCGCTATGACTCGGTGAAGAAGCGCGCACTGCAGGTGCAGGTCATCGTGCCGCGATTGCATGCGGCGCTGGCGGCGCGTTCGGCGTTGGAGTGGGAAGCCTGGTTTGGTGAGGAGGTGCCGTGCGCAGCGGCGCGCACGGTGGAAAACATGTTCGATCATCCGCAGGTGCAGGCCGGCGGCATGATCGGCGTGTTCGAACATCCGGTGGTTGGCAGCTATCGCGGTTTCACCCGTGCGATCGACTTCAGCCGCACCCCGGGGCCGGCGCCGTTCGCAGCACCTACCCTGGGCCAGCATACCGATCTGGTGCGTGCTGCTGCCGTCGGTCTAGGTGCCCGGAAGCAGGACTGAGGCTGCCGGCGCGGCGCGCCGGCAGCCGCGTGCTATCGACCGTTGCCAAAAACATCACGGCCTCGCCAGAGGCATGTTTTTGTCATGAATCATGCGATTCTCAAGAGATCCCGTCCTCAGGCCTGGTTGCCTGGATCGGGCATGCCGAGCAACTTTAGCGAATTGCCGAAGTAGATCTTGCGCGCCTCGGCCGCCGGCAGGCCGAGCGAGTCGATCGAGCGGATGCCCTCGCGAATGTACATCGGGCCGCCTTCCGGATCGAACGGGCAGTCGCTGGCAAACACCACATGATCGGGGCCGAAAAAATCCAGGCCGCAGCGCAATGCCGCGGCGCTGCCGCCGAGCACGGTGTCGCCATAGAACATCTTGAAATACTCGATCGGCGGCTTGGCCAGTTTTTCGAGCACCTGTGCTTCGCTGCCGTCGGCGCTGCGCGAACCAAGCTGTGCCCACAGGGTCTCGGCGCGCCTGGCGAAAAACGGGATCATGCCGCCGCAGTGATGGGTGATCATGCGCAGGTTCGGCAGGCGATCGAAGAGGCCGGAAAACACCATGCGCGCCATCGCCACGCTCGACTCGAACGGCCAACCCAGTACCTGCCAGATCTCGTACTGCGATTTCGTCTCGCCGGCATAGTCGGCGCGCGCCGCGGGGCGGAACGGGTGCATCCAGATCGCCACCTTGTGGTGGTTGGTGGCCCGCTCGAAGATCGCGAAAAACTCCGGGTCATCCAGCGCGCGGTTGTTGACGCTGGTCAGGACCTGCACGCCGCGCGCGCCCAGCTGGTTGATCGCGCGATCCATTTCCTCAAGCGCTGCTGCCGGATTGTTCATCGGCAGTGACGCCACAAAGGCCGGAAACTTGTGCGGCCAGGTGCGGCAAATGTCGGCCAGGCCATCGTTGGCCAGGCGTGCCAGTTGCGGCGACAGGTCCGGGCCGGCCAGCATTTCCGGTGACGGCACCGAGAGTGTCAGCACCTGCTGCACTTCCGGCCATTGATCGAGCATCGCCACCCGTGCCTCCATGTCCCACAGCATGCGCAGATTGGTCATGCGCTTGACGATGCCTGGGTCGGGCGAGTGCTGCTTCACCGCTTCGAGATAGGCGAGGGGCATCACATGGTTGTAGATGTCGATTCTGGAGGGGGTCATGGGAGTCTTTTTTCGAATTCGGGGCGCGTGATCGATTATCCTACGCCCGCATTGCGTGGTCACGACGTAACGGACGACGCGGTATTTGAATGTCAACCCATCTCGGAGACCCATGCCGAAGCGCCCGCCCGCAGTCCAGGCCGTCCTGTTTGATCTGGATGGCACCCTGTTGCACACTTCTCCCGATCTGGTCGCGGCTGCCGATGCGGCGCTCGCCGAATGCGGTCTGGCATCCATCGACAGCGCATTGATCGAGAGCATGGTCGGCCGCGGCGTCGACGAACTGGTGCGTCGTTGCCTGCGTCATCTGCGGCGCGCAGACAATGGTGCCGAATTCGATCAATTGCTCGCCGCCTACATGCGCCATTACGAGGCCTGCAACGGTGATCACGCCAGCCTGTATCCGGGCGTCATTGCCGGTCTCGACGCGATGCGCGACATGGGCATGGCGCTTGGCGTGTGCACCAACAAGCCGACGCGGTTCGCGCAGCCGCTGTTGGTTCGATACAACATTGCGCAGTATTTCACGGTTGTGGTCTGCGCTGACACCACCGCTCGCAAGAAACCTGCCCCTGACATGATCGAATACGCCGCGAATCGTTGGCAGGCAAGCGTCTCCAGTCTGTTGATGATCGGCGACTCGGGCACTGACACAGGCGCGGCACGGGCTGCGGGCTGCCCGGTTTGGGTCGTTCCCTATGGTTACAACGAAGGGCGGCCGGTGCAGGAGCTGGATTGCGATGGTATAGTTTTATCCCTCGATGAGGCGGCGCAAATTCTGCGCGGCTAAGGCGTCGATCGAAACCTCCGAGATTTTTTCCCCAGTGAACAACCTGAACCTGAAACAAGTGTGGAGCGCCGCTCCGGGAGCCTGGCCCTGGCGTAGCTAGAGCCTCGCTGCGCCGCGACCGCGGCGCACCCGTCTGCCGAGTAATGTTGGTCGGCAGCCTTTGTTGCAGACTTCGATGTCAGGTGCCTCATGTCCCAGAGTTCCTCTTCAGCGCGGGGCGTCATCCCGCGTGACCAGTTCAACGCCTTGCGCCAGCAGGGTTACAACCGCATTCCGCTGGTGCTCGAGACCTTCGCCGATCTCGATACGCCGCTGTCGATTTATCTGAAACTGGCCGACGCGCCCTATACCTATCTGCTTGAGTCGGTGGTCGGCGGCGAACGGTTCGGCCGCTACTCCTTCATCGGCCTGCCGTGCAGCACCCGCATCGTGGCGCGTGGCCGTGAGGTTTCGGTGATCAACGGCGAGGCGGTGGTCGAGCATCATGCCGACAGCAACCCGATCGATTTTGTGCGCGCCTATCTCACCCGCTTCAAGGTCGCGCCGCTCGAAGGCCTGCCGCGCTTCACCGGCGGCCTGGTGGGCGCCTTTGGCTACGACTGCGTGCGCCATGTCGAGCCGCGCCTGGATCGCTTTGTGCGCGAACGTGAAAAGACGCACGGCGAAAAGCCGGACACCATCGGCGCGCCCGACATCGTGCTGCTGCAAAGCGAGGAAGTGGCGATCGTCGACAACCTGGCCGGCAAGCTGTTTCTGGTGGTCTATGTCGACCCGCGCAATCCGCAGAGTTATGACTACGGTCGCGAACGCCTGAAGACCCTGCTGGAGCGCCTGCGCCAGCCGTTGCGCGTGCCCGACCACGGCCCCTCGGCGCCCGACGTGGCGCGCTCGAACATCGGCGAAGCCACCTTCCTGGACGCTGTGGCCAGGTGCAAGCAGTACATCATCGATGGCGACTGCATGCAGGTGCAGATCGGCCAGCGACTCACGCGCGAATTCACCTCGCCGCCGGTCGCTTTGTACCGCGCGCTGCGCACCCTGAACCCATCGCCCTACATGTTCTTCTTCAACCTGCGCGACCTGCATATCGTCAGCGCCTCGCCGGAAATCCTGGTGCGGGTGGAGCCCGACGAAGGTGTTGCCGGAGGCGGCAAGCGAGTGACGATCCGCCCGCTGGCCGGCACCCGGCGCCGCGGCAAGACGCCGGAAGAAGACAAGCAGTTGGCCGACGAATTGCTCGCCGACCCAAAGGAGCGCGCCGAGCATGTGATGTTGATCGACTTGGCGCGCAACGACATCGGACGGATCGCGAAAATCGGCAGCGTCGCGGTTACCGAAACCATGGTCATCGAGCGCTACTCGCACGTGATGCACATCGTTTCCTCGGTCGAAGGGCGATTGAAGGACGGCCTTGACGCGCTCGATGTGTTCAAGGCATCGTTTCCGGCCGGCACCCTGTCCGGTGCACCCAAGGTGCGCGCGATGGAGATCATCGAGGAGATCGAGCCGGTCAAGCGCGGCCTGTACGGCGGCGCCGCCGGCTATATCGGCTTTCATGGCGACATGGATGTGGCGATCACCATCCGCACCGGCATCATCAAGGATGGGCGCCTGCATGTGCAGGCGGCCGCCGGCATCGTCGCCGATTCGGTGCCTGAGGCGGAATGGAACGAAACCCGGATCAAGGCGCAGGCGGTGCTGCGCGCCGCCGAGGTGGCCTCGGGCGGCCTCGACACCAGTGTCGAATAGGAGCGCGCCATGATCCTGATGATCGACAACTACGATTCCTTCACTTACAACCTGGTGCAGTATTTCGGCGAACTGGGCGCCGACATGCGGGTGGTGCTGAATGACGAGATGAGCGTGGCGGCGATTGCCGCCCTCAAGCCGCAGAAGATCGTGATCTCGCCCGGCCCCTGCTCGCCAACCGAGGCCGGGGTGTCGCTGGAAGTCATTCGCACGTTCGCCGGCAAGGTGCCGATTCTCGGTGTGTGCCTCGGGCACCAGGCGATCGGCCAGGCGTTCGGCGGCAAGGTGGTGCATGCCAGGGAGTTGATGCACGGCAAGACCTCGCCAATCACGCATCTCGACCGCGGCGTGTTCGCCGGCCTGCCGTCGCCATTCACGGCGACCCGCTATCACTCGCTGGCGGTCGCGCGCGACTCGCTGCCGGTAGAGCTTGAAGTCACCGCCTGGACCGACGACGGCGAGATCATGGGTGTGCGGCATACCGGATTCGATATCGAGGGCGTGCAGTTCCATCCCGAATCGATCCTGACCGAACACGGCCATCGGATGCTCGACAACTTCCTGAAGCGTTAGCGACAACCCGGGCCGGCGCAGGCTTGCCATCCGGAAAATCGCGGGGATGGTGCTTCCGCCGGCAAAGTTGTAAAGTGCTCGCATTCAGTTGCTGCGCTGTTTGTTGTTGGCAGTTGGCAATGTCGCGCACCGTTTCTGGTCTCCACGGTTCCGTTCATGCTTCTCCCGCTTTCCCGAAAGCACTTGGTCCCTTCGGTCGCCTTTTTGAGCACTGGCGCGGCTGTGTTTGCGGGACGTTTGTGAAAGGCGACGACAACAAGACCGGGGGTGGCGCCGACGCGACGGCGCCGACGGCGGAAATCGCGCGGGCGTTGGCTGCGCATGGGATTGTGCGCAACTACCCGAAAAACGCGGTCATCATCACCGAAGGCGATCTTTCGGACTCGCTCTACGTGATTCTGTCCGGTCACGTCAAGGTTTTTCTCAACGACGAGCACGGCAAGGAAGTCATCGTCGACGTACACGGCCCTGGCAGTTTCGTCGGCGAAATGGCGTTTGACGACCTGCCGCGCTCGGCGTCGGCGATGACGCTCGAGCCGTGCAGCCTGGCGGTGGTACCGCAATCGCGGTTTCGCGAGTTTCTCCAGCATGATCCGGATGCGGCGCTGCAACTGGTGCGCCATCTGATTCGCCGCGCGCGGACCGCGACCGAGAGCATTCGCAGTCTCGCCCTGCTCGATGTGTATGGTCGCGTCGCGCGCCTTCTGCTCGACCTGGCTGAGGAAAGGGACGGACAGTTGATGATTTCGCAGCCTCTTACCCAGCAGGACATTGCGCACAGGGTCGGATGCTCGCGTGAGATGATCAGCCGCCTGTTCAAGGATCTGGTTGCCGGCGGCTATATCTCGATCGAGGGTCGCCACATATTTCTGCACCGCGGATTGCCGGCGCGCTGGTAGTACGAGAATTCGCGCGTCGCTCGAACGGCGCGCCTGCCTGGCGCAAGTTCGTTGCGATGTCGTGTTGCCCGGCGGCACCACGATTTGATCGCACCGATCCCGGCTAAACGACGGGACACACCGCGCACCCTCGACCGCTTTTCCAATCCGCCTTGTCGCTGCCGCTGCGGGGTGCCTCCCAGGCACGGGGCCCATGTACCTGCGGCAACCCCAGCGTGCTGCCAGTAGGGCAGGCGCTGAAAACGGCGAGAACTCCGATGAGCGCATGCGTCGCGCGCCCGCGCAATGCCAGCGCCGTGCGCCAGGTCACTGCTTCGCAGCGAGGTGCCGAAGGAGTCGGGCAGGCCTGCGGAGCGGGCGTCGTGAATTTGTCACATCGGCGCGTCAACCAGTTCCTATTTCGGCTGTGCCTCGCCCAATACAGTGGTCACAACCCGGACGCCAACTGTTTGCGCCGGGGATCACGACCGAAGCCCAGACGAAAGGAACCGATCATGCCAAACACCATCCTCACCACCACCCACGGCTCGACGCGTGATGAAGATTCGCGAGCTGTGTCCCTTGACACATCGGCACGCATTGGCCCGCGTGCCAGCGGATCCGACGCGCGCCGCGCACGCATGCGGCGCGAAGTCGAAGCCTATGGTTTCGAGTGGCGCGTCGCATTTGAAGCCGGCCGTTTGCTTGCGGCCATGGCTATCGGCGCGATTCTGGCATTTTCCCTGGCTGGTCATCGGCCGACTGCCGCGGACGTTTCCGCGCCTCGCCCGGGCGCCAACGCCGGGGCCGCAGCAACGCCGCGGGCCCCCGCATCCAGTCCCGAAGAACAGGGCAGGCCGGCGATGTTGATCCCGTCGTCTTCGGCCATGGCGGAAGCGCCGGACAGCCCGCAACGGGATGTCCACAGCGACGGCGGCGGGCACTGACCCGACCCGGCGGCGGTGTGCCCGGGCAGCCATTGTGTCCGGCGCACCGCCGGGTCGGCACCGCGGGCCGCTTCCGGCTTCCCATTCCAGCCCTTTACTGTCTACCTTCGATGGAGTGTCACCATGAAAAGACTTGTTCCGCAACTTTTGTGCATCTTCCATGTCGTCGCCGGCGTAGCTGCGCTCCCGGCGCGTGCCGACGATACGCGCGTCGCCACGGTCGAAGAAGCGTGGGACGTGGCACATTCGCAATATGACCAGGGTCGCTTCGCCGAAGCCTTTGGCAACTTCTTCTGGGCGGCGATTCGCGATCATGCGCAGGCCCAGGAAATTGTCGGCCTGATGTACCTGCTTGGCCCGGAGATCTATGGCCCCGGAGTTCGGCGCGATCCGCAGGAGGCCGCATTCTGGCTGGCGGAAGCCGGGCGGCGCGGTCGTGAGGTGGCACGCTACGTCGACTGCATGTCGCGCCGCCCGGCGGCGCCGCAGGCGGTTCGCTCCGCTGCGGTCGCACAGTGCGCGCAGCAGCGGATGACAGGTCAGTGAGACTGCTTGCGCGAGGTCGTACTGCGCAGGCAGGTCGCGCTTCTCGCCGACGCGGCGGTGGTGCCTTTCGTGTCGCCGGTTGCGCCCTGGAATCGGATATGCTGACGATCAGTCTCGCTCGCCGGCTGCCTTGGTGCGGCTGGTCATAGACCGAGCGCGGGGAGGGCGACGCAAATGGAGACCGACGCGTTTGAAACCCGACTGGCGTGGAAGATCGGCGCCGGCGAGTTCCTGTTCAGGGCCGGTGATGCGGGCCGGCACATGTACGTGGTGCGGCACGGCAGGGTCGAGTTGCGACAGCCCGCGGCCGGCGGAACCGTTGAAGTCCTGCGCTGCGTGGGGCCGGGTGAAGTATTCGGCGAGATCGCGCTGATCGAGGAGGTGCCGCGCACGGCGGATGCGATCGCGCTGGAAAACACCGAACTGCTGGCCATCGATCAGGCCCACTTCGTGTATCTGGCCGGCCAGCAACCGGCGTTTGCCGTGATGATGATGCAATTGCTTTCGCAAAAGCTGCGTGGCGCCGCGCGCCTGGCCGACGATGCTGCCGCCAGCCAGGACATTGCGGCAGGCGTTGCGCGACACCCTTCCGGGTGGCACAAGCTGCGGGACAACGTCTATCACCTGTCGGGGGAAGTCGGTGGCGGCGGCTGCAAGGTTTATTTGCTGCGCGGCACCCGGCGCAATGTGCTGATAGACGCCGGCCTGCCGTTCGACTACCCGTATCTGGAGCGACATCTGGGCGCACTGGGGCTCGAACCGGGTGACATCGACATGGTGTTGTTGACGCACGAGCACATGGACCATATCGGCAGCGTGCCATACTTTCCGAGCCGTACGCTGGTCGCCAGCCACGCCCGTGCGGCCAACAAGATCGAATCACAGGACGATTTCGTGATCATGAGTGACCTGTTCGGGCTCACGCCGGCGCAGTTTCACGTCGATCTGCACGTCCAGGAAGATACGACCATCGATCTGGGCGGCTGCGCACTGCGTACCATCTGTACACCAGGTCATGTGTCGGGCGCGGTCTGCTACTACGAGCCGGAACAGAAATTGCTGTTTACCGCCGACACCTTGTTCGCCGGCGGCACCCTGGGCGGCATCTTTGCTTCCGGCAACAACAGCGATTACGTGGCCTCGCTGCGCCGCCTGGCCAGCCTGCGGATCGATGAAATGTTTCCCGGGCACGGACGCAATTCGAATACGCCACATGCGGATCTCGAACTCGGCATTCGGGCTGCGGAGCGGCTGGCCATCGAGACGCGGACCCTGTTCGATGCGATGCGCCATGGCAACAGTTTCGACTACATCTTTCGCGGCGTGTCGGCATATGCCGCGCACGGCGCAAGGCGGGCAGGATTACCCACCCCCGATGCGCCGGCCAAGCCGGCGCGTTGAACCAGCGCGCGCCGGGCGTCGCTGTGATCACATTGGGACTTCGGCGCGGCCCCGGGCCTGCGCCGTGCGCGGCCGGCCGCTCGACCCAAGTCGGTTGCCGCGCCGCGGTCGGCAGTCAAAGAAAGGCGTGCCACATCGGGAGGGTGAGAAACGACAGCGGAATGCCGATGCCGATCATCAAGGTGGCCAGCGGCGCATTGAGCTTGTGCTCCATGGCCACGATCGACGCCCCGATCATCGGCGCCATCGCCGCCTCGAATATCGTCACCTGGAACTCGGGGCCGGAGCGCCCGAAAACGCCGCCGTATAGCAGCCAGACCGCCAGCGGCGCCAGCAACAGCTTGAAGCCCAATCCGGCACCGAGTGGCAACCATTGACCCTCAAGCTGCCGCAGGCGCAACTGGAAACCGACCGAGATCAGCGCCAGTGGTGCAAGTGTTGCGCCAAGCCGGAGCAACAGCGTATCGACTGCAGGCGGGTATGCGATCGGCATCAATGCAATCGCGGTGACTATCGCGACCAGGGGCGGGAAGCGCAGGCAGCGCAGGCAGGCGCCGCGCAGGTTGAACCCCGCTGGCCCGCTGGAATACAGGCCGGCGACCAAAATACCGACGGTGGAAAGCACAAGGTAGGACCCAAGCTGATCAATCAGGAGCCCGGTGGCGAGATAAGCGGTGCCGTAGAAGGCTTCGATCATCGGCAGGCCGACGAACGACGTGTTGCCCAGCGACCCATACAGCATGAGTCCGCCGCAGGTAGCGCGTGGCAGCCTGAAGGCGCGCCCGATACACCAGAAGAAGGCCGCGCCAAGAGCGAAAACGATCCATGGCATCAGGGTCGGCCACAGTAGTGCGCTATCCAGGCGCATGGCGTGGACGTGATGCAGGGTGAGTGCGGGCAGCGACACGTGGATGATGAAGGCGTTGAGGGTCGCAGGCGCGTTGTCCGGCAGGCGGCCCGAAGCGCGCAGACCACAGCCGAGCAGAAAGCAGAAGGCAAGCAGATACAGGTTTTCCATGATGGTTCGCTCCGGGTAATCGGTGCGATCAGTCTGCGCATGCGGCAAGCCGGACGCTGTGCAGGGTTGCCGGTGCCGATGTGTGAAATTCACACACGGCACGTGCGGGGCGGGCTGGCCCAAGCGCTGCCTGGATCCAGCGTCGGTGGATGACCGGGCTGTAGAATGAGTGGCTATCATGCGACCCGGCCCGCTGTCGAATCGCCTTGTGCGGCGATCAAAACGGCGGCAGAGGGGGCGTTCGACACCGAGTGCAAGCGGCTGAACGATTCCCCCGCCCGCAGGCCGTGTACGCTCGACGGACATCGCGTGACAGCCAGCCGACCTACCAGGAGACGACGTGCCCGCCATCACACCGCAGGAAGCCCTGCAACGCACCATCGAACACCGCGAGATTTTCCACGACGAAATGCTGGCGCTGATGCGCATGCTGATGAAAGGCGAGATCTCGCCGGTGATGTCGGCGGCGATCATCACCGGCATGCGGGTGAAGAAGGAAACCATCGGCGAGATCGCCGCGGCCGCGCAGGTGATGCGCGAATTCGCCAGCAAGGTGCATGTGCCGGATAGCCCGCATTTCGTCGACATCGTCGGCACCGGCGGCGACGGTTCGCATACCTTCAACATCTCCACCGCCTCGATGTTTGTCGCCGCCGCCGCCGGCGCCAAGGTCGCCAAGCATGGCAATCGCGGCGTGTCGTCAAAATCGGGGAGCGCTGACGTGCTCGAAGCGCTAGGCGTCAACATCATGCTCAACCCGCAGCAGATCGCCGACAGCATCGCCGCCACCGGCATCGGCTTCATGTTCGCCCCCAGCCACCATCCGGCGATGAAGAATGTCGCGCCGGTGCGCCGCGAACTCGGTGTGCGCACCATCTTCAACATCCTCGGGCCGCTGACCAACCCGGCCGGCGCGCCGAATATCCTGATGGGCGTGTTCCACTCCGACCTGGTCGGCATCCAGGCGCGTGTGCTGCAGCGTCTGGGCGCCACCCATGCCTTGATCGTCTATGGCAAGGACGGCATCGACGAGGTGTCGCTCGGCGCCGCCACCCTGGTCGGTGAACTCAAGAACGGCGAGGTGACCGAATACGAGATTCATCCCGAAGACTTCGGTCTGTCGATGATGTCCAATCGCGGGCTCAAGGTCAATGACGCCGCCGAATCGAAGGCGATGCTGCTGGAAGCGCTGGAAAATCGCGAAGGGACGGCGCGCGAGATCGTGATTCTCAACGCCGGCACCGCGCTCTACGCCGCCAACGTGACGAACTCGATTGCCGACGGCATCCGGCTGGCGCGTGACATCATCGCCAGCGGCGCGGCGCGCAAGAAGCTCGATGACTTCGTGCAATTCACCCGGAAGTTCGCCGCCTGACCGGCCACCTTTTATGTCCGACATCCTGCAGAAAATCCTCGCCACCAAGCGGCGCGAGGTCAGCGCCGCGCGCAGCAGCGTCGACGATGCCACCATCCGGGCGCGGGCGCGCGCGGCGCCGGCACCGCGTGATTTCGCCGCCGCCTTGCGTGCCAGGATCGCCGCCGGCGACGCGGCCGTGATTGCGGAAGTGAAAAAGGCCAGCCCCTCGCGCGGCGTGCTGCGCGAGCATTTCGTGCCGGCCGACATCGCGCGCGACTATGCGGCCCATGGCGCGGCCTGCCTGTCGGTGTTGACCGATGCCGAATACTTCCAGGGTTCGCTGGAATACCTGGTCGAGGCGCGCGCCGCCTGTGATTTGCCGTGCCTGCGCAAGGACTTCATGATCGACGAGTATCAGGTGCACGAGGCGCGCGCGGCCGGCGCCGACTGCATCCTCCTGATTGTCGCGGCACTGGATCCGGCGCAGTTGGTGGCGCTGGAGGCGTGCGCGATGGCGCTCGGCATGGCGGTGCTGGTCGAAGTGCATGATGCCGCCGAACTGGCGGTCGCGCTCGGTCTCAAGACCCCGCTGTTGGGAATCAACAACCGCAACCTTCGCACCTTCGAAACCAGCCTCTCGAACACACTCGACCTGTTGCCGCGCATTCCGCCAGGCAGGCTTGT
This sequence comes from Burkholderiales bacterium, assembly GCA_031423955.1. Taxonomy (GTDB): domain Bacteria; phylum Pseudomonadota; class Gammaproteobacteria; order Burkholderiales; family JAEUOS01; genus JAEUOS01. The sequence goes on along the minus strand of JANPGJ010000412.1, from coordinate 1,327 downwards.
GATCACCGAATCCGGCATTCTCGGGGTCGACGATGTGCGCCTGATGCGTTCGCATGCGGTCAACGCGTTTCTGGTGGGTGAGGCATTCATGCGCTCGCCCAGTCCCGGGGCGGAACTGCGAAGGCTGTTTGCCTAGTTTTGCCCGCGCTCTGCGCCGCCGGACCATGAAACCTGTGATGCCCGCGAATGCGGGCATCCGGCACCTTGCGCCGCCCGGTGATGATGCACGACGGGTCGGCTTGAGCAAGGGCCTTGGCCTGCCTTCGTTGTATGCGCCGGGCCAGAATTACGTGATGGCGTTGCTTTCCGCGCTTGGCACGCCGATCGCACGGCGATTCGAGATCTGGACTCCGGATGCACGGGCCGAAACTGCGGCATGCAGGCCGGGCCGCCTCGTTTGCCGTCCTCAGGTGTGTAGCCAGGCCCGTCGCAGCCGTGCCGCGGCACCGCCGACCCGCGCTTCGGGCTTGAGTTCGACCACCACCTCGGCGCGGCCCAAGCGCACCTCACGTTCAATCAGTTCGTCACGCCGGAAGGCATGAACGTTGACCGTGTTGCCGGCACGCCGCCGCTCCAGCAAGGTTTCGAGTGAATTCTTGCTGACTTTCATTCCATCGACGGCGATCAGCACATCACCGGCCGACAGTCCGGCTTCCTGGGCGCCGCCGCCATCGAGCACATGGGTCAGCTTCACGCCGTCGGCGGCAGCGGCGAGGCGTGCGCCCAGGCCAGGCTTGTCGCCGGCGTCAAGCTTGAACTCGATACCAGCTTCGAGCAATAACTTTTTGAGGGGCAGTTCGCCGGTGCCGTCGACAGCGGTGTCGAAAAAGCGCCGCAGGCGCAACCCAAGCGCAGGCGCCACCGCGAGCGCCGCCTGGCGCAGGCCGTCTTCGGGCACACCGGCTCCGGTGCGATCAAACGCGGCCCCGTAGTTGCGCCAAAGGTAAAGCATCACATCGTCAAGCGACTGCCGACCGCCGGTGCCGCTGCTCAACATGAGGTCGTGGCAGAGCGCCACCAGCGCACCCTTGGTGTAATAGCTGACGATGGCGTTCGGCGCGTTCTCGTCCTGCCGGTAATACTTGGTCCAGGCATCGAAGCTGGAATCGCCAACCGACTGCTTCAGTCGCCCGCGGCCGCGCAGCACGCCCTGTGCCGTCTTGGCCAACAGGCCCAGGTAGGCGGTTTCGTCAATCACTCCCGAACGCACCAGAAACAGGTCGTCGTAGTAAGACGTGAAGCCCTCGAAGGCCCACAACAGCCGGGTGTAGTTCTCCTGCGCCAGGTCGTAGGGCGCGAAGGCGGCGGGCTTGATGCGCTTGACGTT